>NZ_JAQJCQ010000033.1:0-7015 GCF_038442435.1 Xanthomonas protegens
TCCGCGGAAGGGGCATCCTGCCCCTGCCGCGGACGGCGCACGTCCCTGTGCGCCGCCCCTTCGGGGTTTTTCCCCGCTCTGGCCGCCGCTTCGGAAGGGAACCCGGTAAGTCAAAAGCCAAAGCAACGGCAACAGCAGAAACAACGGCAAGTGCCAAAGCAACAGCAACAGCAACAGCAACAGCCGATGCTGCCGTCTTCTTGACGAGAGAAAACACCAAATCTCACAGCTTCGGTCAGCACCGAGCCACACCGTGCGGCCAGCGCACGATGGACAGAAGCAACGCTCAAGAGATGGCAGTGAAGCGTAAAACCGGACGCTCACCACGACCGGCCTGAAACACAGCACGCCTACTCACAACAGACCGTCGTGCGCCTCGCGGAGCCTCCAGCAGGAATGTCCCGCACATCGAGGACGGGAAAAGGAGGCCGACGACCGGCTTTTCCGATTCCCCATTCCCGTCTTCCCACTCCCACCCCTACAGATCAAACCCCAGCAACAACGGATCGTGATCGGAACTACGCCACGGGCCCGGCAGATCGCGCTCGCGGTAGCCGTCGCTGTCGGGCAGGTCGGCATTGACGTGCCATTCGGCGGCGCCGCGCAACCGCGCCGCCAGCGCCGGGCTCAGCAAGGCGTGGTCGAGGCGGCCGCTGAGGCCGCGGTAGACGAAGCTGTAGGGCTGCGCGACATGCGCCTCCTGCAGCGCGTCGCGCCAGCCGGCGTCGCGCAGCAGGCGCAGCGGGTCTTCCATCGCGTAGGCGTTGAAATCGCCGAGCAGCACACTGGATGTGCTGCCGGTGCCGGTGGGGTCGCTGCGCAACCACGCGTCCAGGCGGCGCGCCGACTCGGTGCGGGTCGCGTTCCAGCAGCCTTGGCCGTCGCCGCGGTCGGCGTCGGCGCCACTGGCTTCGCCGCAGCCCTTCGACTTGAAGTGGTTGGCCACCACCACGAACGGCGCGCCGCTGCCGTGGCGGAAGGCCTGCGCCAGCGGCACCCGGCTGTGCTCGGCGAACGGCCCGCCGTCCAGCACCGCTGGCTTGCCGACCGGGCTCACCCGCGAGGCGCGGTAGATCAGCCCGACCCGGATCGGGTTGTCGCCGGGGCCGCGCCCGGCGTCGACGAAGCGCCAGTCGCCGCCGCCGGCATTGAGCGCGTCGACCAGGCTGGCGATCGCCGAGGTCGGCCCGTAGCCGTCGTTCTCCAGTTCCATCAGTGCGGCGACGTCGGCCTGCAGCGGGCGGATCGTCGCCACCAGCTTGCGCAGCTGCGCCTGGAACTCGGCCGCCGTGCGCGCGCCGCGCAGGGTCGGGAAACCGCCGCCACGGCCGTCGCCGTTGAAGAAGTTCTCCAGGTTGAAGGCGGCGATGCGCAAGGTGCCGTCGACCTGCGGCGGCGCCGGTTCCGGCGGCGGCGTCAGCTGCAGCGCGGCGGTCGGGTACAGCCGTGCCACGCCATCGATCACCCCGCCGACGATGCCCTCCACGTCCTGGACCGTGCTGCCCGCGCGCGGCGGTGCAGCGGCGCTCCCCAGATAGTCCGGGAGTTTTGCCGTTGCCGTTGCCGTTGCCGAAGTCGAAGTCGAAGTCGGCGTCGGCGTCGGCGTCGGCGTCGGCGTCGGCGCACCGAGCGTGCCCAGCCGCAGCCCGCGCCGCGCGTTGTCGGCCACCACCGCCGCCTGCTCGGCGCTGCCGGGCGCGGCCACTTCGCTGGGCTGCCACAGGCGTCCGCCGAAGGCCACGCCCAGTTCGCCGGTCCTGCCCAGCGCGTCGTTGTCGACCACGTTCAGCGGCGCGGCGATGCGCACGCGCATGCCGGCCAGCGCCGACCAGTCGGCCGGCGCCGCGTCGAGCACCTGCAGCGGCAAGGGCTGCGCCCGTGCCAGCACGGTATGCCCCTGCTCCAGCACGCTGCGCCCGACGAAGGCGGTGCCGGCCTTGGCCGATGCCGCGGCCTGCGGCGCCAGTTCGCCCCACACCCGCACGCGGTCGCCCGGGGCCAGGCTGCGCTCGGCATCGCCGCGCACCAGCAGCGCGTCGGCGGTCAGCGGATCGTCGTCGCCGGCGTCCTGCACCAGGTAACCGCTGCCGCCGGCCTCCACCCGCGCGGTGACCACGCCCTCGAACACCACGCCCTGCGCCTGCGGCCCCGGGCGCAACTGCCCGATCGGCAGCAGCGTCGGCGGCGTCAGCGCCTGCGCGGCGGGGGCTGCGACCAGCAGCAACAACGACAACAACGACGGCGGCGGCATGCGCATGCGATCACTCTCCTTGTTTGCGCCGGCACGCGACGGGCGCGGAAACGAATGCGCCGCCCGAAGGCGGCGCAGTGGCGTGCGGGAGGCGCAAGGTTACTTCAGGTTGGCCAGCATCCAGTCCACGGTGGCGTGGATCTGCTCCTCGGTCAGCCCGGGATTGCCGCCCTTGGGCGGCATGATGCCGCCGTCGGGGCCGGTGTAGCCCTCGATGGCGTGCTTGTAGAGCGTCTCCTTGCCCTGCGCGATGCGCTTGTCCCAGTGCGCGTGGTCCAGCGTCGGCGCCTTGCCCACGCCGGTGGTGTGGCAGGCGGTGCACAGGTTGTTGAAGATGGTCTTGCCGTCGGTGGTGCCGCCGTAGGCCGCCTGCGCCGAGGCCTTGGCCAGCGCCGCCGCCTGTGCCGCCGCTTGCGCCGCGGCACCGGTGCTGCCGGCGTAGACCGCGCCGACCGGGGCGATGCGCTCTTCGGTGCGCTTGAGCGCCACCGGCGACACCTCCGGCGGGATGGCCCGCTGCAGGTAATGCGCGAACACGATCAGGCCGAGGGTGATCAGCACCAGCAGGCCGATCACCATCGAGAAGCGCTTGAGAAATTCGAGGTCGTAATTCCGCACATCACACCCCTTTGGCACGTGGTAATCCGGACCACCGCTACGCGACCGAGTATAGCCAGCGTTTGCGCCGCGCGGCACGCCGGGATCGCACGGAATCGCAGGCGATGCGTGCTGCATCGCAGCAGTTCGGCGCAGGCGACGTGCTCGGTCGCGCTCAGGCGCTGCCCACCGCACGCAAGCAGAACCCGCACACCGCCTCGACCAGGCGCTCGCTGTCGCGCGGGCCGTCGCGGCTGGGCGCGGTCGGGCCGACCAGGGCCTCGGTATAGGCGCCGACCAGGCACGCCGCGGCCGCCTCCAGGTCCTGCGCGGGGAACTCGCCCGCGGCCACGCCCTCGGCCAGGATGCCCTTGAACACGTCGCCGAGCAGGCGCCGGCAGCGGATGCGCTCGGCGTCCACCTCCGGTTCCACCGGTTCGGCGATGAAGGCGTAGGCCAGCCCGGGGCCGGCCAGGGCGCGGCGCACGAACGAGGCGATGGCGTCGCGCAGGCGCTGCGCGGCCGGTGCCGGCGCGGCGGCGATGGCGCGCAGGATGGTCAGCTCGTGCTCCACCGCCGCGGTCAGCACTTCCACGAACAGTTCGGCCTTGGACGGGAAATGCCGGTAGATCAGCCCGGTGGAGACCCCGGCCTCGGCCGCCACCGCGGTCACCGGGGCGCCACGGAAGCCGTCGGCGGCGATCAGCCGGCGCGCCGCCAGCAGGATGCGCTGGCGGTTGCCGGCGAGGCGTTCTTCCATCAGGGCGGAGCGTTTGTAGGCCATGGCGTGATTCTAAGTTCAATTAATGAATTTCTGTTCACTTCTTTGCCGTTCCCGGCTACGCTGGGCGCTCTAGCCCGGCGCGGGTCCGATTCTAGGCGCCGCCGGCCATCCGCCATTCCCGGAGTTGCCGCCATGCTGATGCCGTCGTTGAATTTCGAGTTGGGCGAGGAGGTCGACCTGCTGCGCGACAGCGTCGCCGCCTTCGCCGCGCGCGAGATCGCGCCGCTGGCCGAGCAGGCCGACCGCGACAACGCCTTCCCCGCGCCGCTGTGGCGCAAGCTCGGCGAACAGGGCCTGCTCGGCCTCACCGTCGAGGAAGAGTACGGCGGCAGCGCCATGGGCTACCTGGCGCACGTGGTGGCGATGGAGGAGATCTCGCGCGCCTGCGGCGCGATCGGGCTGTCCTACGGCGCGCATTCGAACCTGTGCGTGAACCAGTTGCGCAAGAACGCCAGCCCGGCGCAGAAGGCGCGCTACCTGCCGAAGCTGTGCAGCGGCGAGCACGTCGGCGCGCTGGCGATGAGCGAGCCCGGCGCCGGCTCGGACGTGGTGTCGATGAAGCTGCGCGCCGAGGCCCGCGGCGACCGCTACGTGCTCAACGGCAACAAGATGTGGATCACCAACGGCCCCGACGCCGACGTGCTGGTGGTCTACGCCAAGACCGACCCCAGCGGCGGCGCGCGCGGCATCACCGCGTTCGTGGTCGAGAAGGGCATGCCCGGCTTCAGCACCGCGCAGAAGCTGGACAAGCTGGGCATGCGCGGCTCCAACACCTGCGAACTGGTGTTCCAGGACTGCGAGGTGCCGGCCGAGAACGTGCTGGGCGAGGTCGGCGGCGGCGTGCGCGTGCTGATGTCCGGCCTGGACTACGAGCGCGTGGTGCTGTCCGGTGGGCCGCTGGGGTTGATGGCCGCGGCGCTGGACGTGGTGCTGCCCTACGTGCACGAGCGCCGCCAGTTCGGCGAGCCGATCGGCAGCTTCCAGCTGATGCAGGGCAAGCTGGCCGACATGTACGTGGGCCTCAACGCCTGCCGCGCCTACGTGTATGCGGTGGCGCGCGCCTGCGACGCCGGCCGCACCACCCGCCAGGACGCCGCCGGCGCGATCCTCTACGCCGCCGAGAAGGCCACCTGGCTGACCGGCCAGGCGATCCAGGTGCTGGGCGGCAACGGCTACATCAACGACTACCCGACCGGGCGCCTGTGGCGCGACGCCAAGCTCTACGAGATCGGCGCGGGCACCTCGGAGATCCGGCGCATGCTGATCGGCCGCGAGCTGTTCGAGCGGACCAAGTGAGGCCGTGTGGGAGGCACATCGGCTGTAAGGCCGTTCCGACGTCGCTGCGTCGGGGCTGAAGCCCCTCCCACATTCGCCGCCCACCCTTCCCTCCTCCCTCCACGGCCCAGCCATGAGCGCGATCCAGACCCAGTTGCAACCCGGCAGCGACGCCTTCGCCGCCAATGCCGCCGCGCTGCGCGCGGTGGTCGACGACCTGCACGCCACCCAGGCGCGCATCGCCCTGGGCGGCAGCGAGGCCGCCCGCGCCAAGCACCAGGCGCGCGGCAAGCTGCTGGTGCGCCAACGCATCGATGCCCTGCTCGACCCGGGCAGCGCGTTCCTGGAGATCGCGCCGCTGGCCGCGCTGGGCCTGTACGACGACGAGGTGCCGTGCGCCGGCGTGGTTACGGGCATCGGCCGCGTCTCCGGCGTGGAATGCGTGATCGTCGCCAACGACGCCACGGTCAAGGGCGGCACCTACTACCCGATCACGGTGAAGAAGCACCTGCGCGCGCAGGAGATCGCCCAGCAGAACCGCCTGCCGTGCATCTACCTGGTCGATTCCGGCGGCGCGTTCCTGCCGCTGCAGGACGAGGTGTTTCCCGACCGCGACCACTTCGGCCGGATCTTCTACAACCAGGCCAACCTGTCGGCGCAGGGCATCGCCCAGATCGCCTGCGTGATGGGCTCGTGCACCGCCGGCGGCGCCTACGTGCCGGCGATGAGCGACGAGACGGTGATCGTGCGCGAACAGGGCACCATCTTCCTCGGCGGTCCGCCGCTGGTGAAGGCCGCCACCGGCGAGGACGTCAGCGCCGAGGACCTGGGCGGTGCCGACGTGCACACGCGCATTTCCGGCGTCGCCGACCACTTCGCCGACAACGACCTGCAGGCACTGGCGCGGGTGCGCGCGATCGTCGCCCAGCTCAACTGTCGCAAGCCGCCCTCCGCCCTGGCGCTGCGCACGCCGGAACCGCCGCTGTATCCGGCCGAGGAGCTGTACGGGGTGATTCCGGCCGACCCGCGCAAACCGTTCGACGTGCGCGAGGTGATCGCGCGGGTGGTCGACGGCTCGCGCTTCGACGAGTTCAAGGCGCGCTACGGCACCACCTTGGTCACCGGCTTCGCGCACATCCACGGCTATCCGGTGGGCATCGTCGCCAACAACGGCATCCTGTTCTCCGAGTCGGCACTGAAGGGCGCGCACTTCATCGAGCTGTGCGCGCAGCGCGGCATCCCGCTGGTGTTCCTGCAGAACATCACCGGCTTCATGGTCGGCCGCAAGTACGAACACGGCGGCATCGCCAAGGACGGCGCCAAGCTGGTGATGGCGGTGGCCTGCGCCAAGGTGCCCAAGTTCACGGTGGTGATCGGTGGCTCGTTCGGCGCCGGCAACTACGGCATGTGCGGCCGCGCGTATTCGCCGAACTTCCTGTGGATGTGGCCGAACGCGCGCATCGGGGTGATGGGCGGCGAGCAGGCGGCGAGCGTGCTGGCGACGGTACGCCGCGACGGTATCGCGGCCAAGGGCGGGCAGTGGTCGGACGCGGAGGAGGCGGCGTTCAAGGCGCCGATCCGCGATCAGTTCGAGCGCCAGGGCCATCCGTACTACGCCAGCGCACGGCTGTGGGACGACGGGGTGATCGATCCGGCACAGACGCGGCGAGTGTTGGGGCTTGGGCTGTCGGCGGCGTTGAACGCACCGGCGGAGCCGAGCCGGTTCGGGGTGTTCCGGATGTGAGCCGGCGCATGCGCTCGCGGTGGCAGGCGCGCGCGCGCCGGGATCGGCGGTGGCCACGCAGGTGGTCGCAAGCGATGCGTGGGGCAGTCTGCCCGGCAGTGGCCCGTTTGATCGGCTCTGCGGCAGCGGCCGACGCGACGGCCTTCGCTTTTGCTCCCGCTTTTGCTCCCGCTTTTGCTCCCGCTTTTGCTCCCGCTTTTGCTCCCGCTTTTGCTCCCGCTTTTGCTCCTGCGGTTGCTCTTGCTTTGCCTTTGACTTACCGGGCCCCCTCGGCGCGGCAGCCACGGCGGGGAAAAACCCGAAGGGCGGCGCACATGGATGTGCGCCGTTCGCGGCAGGGGCAGGATGCCCCTTCCGCGAATCC
>NZ_JAQJCQ010000034.1:2500-5648 GCF_038442435.1 Xanthomonas protegens
ATGCCTTGGCGGTCAGAGGCGATGAAGGACGTGGCAGCCTGCGAAAAGTGTCGGGGAGCTGGCAACAAGCTTTGATCCGGCAATGTCCGAATGGGGAAACCCACTGCTTCGGCAGTATCCTGCAGTGAATACATAGCTGCTGGAAGCGAACCCGGTGAACTGAAATATCTAAGTAACCGGAGGAAAAGAAATCAACCGAGATTCCCTAAGTAGTGACGAGCGAACGGGGACTAGCCCTTAAGCTGGTATGGTTTTAGAAAAACAACCTGGAAAGGTTGGCCATAGAAGGTGATAGCCCTGTATTTGAAAGGGCCATACCAGTGAAGACGAGTAGGGCGGGGCACGTGAAACCCTGTCTGAACATGGGGGGACCATCCTCCAAGGCTAAATACTCCTGACCGACCGATAGTGAACCAGTACCGTGAGGGAAAGGCGAAAAGAACCCCGGAGAGGGGAGTGAAATAGATCCTGAAACCGTGTGCGTACAAGCAGTAGGAGCTCGCAAGAGTGACTGCGTACCTTTTGTATAATGGGTCAGCGACTTACTGTTCGTGGCAAGCTTAACCGTATAGGGGAGGCGAAGGGAAACCGAGTCTGATAAGGGCGCATAGTCGCGGGCAGTAGACCCGAAACCGGGTGATCTAGTCATGCCCAGGGTGAAGGTCAGGTAACACTGACTGGAGGCCCGAACCCACTCCCGTTGCAAAGGTAGGGGATGAGGTGTGATTAGGAGTGAAAAGCTAATCGAACCCGGAGATAGCTGGTTCTCCTCGAAAGCTATTTAGGTAGCGCCTCATATGTATCCTCTCGGGGGTAGAGCACTGTTATGGCTAGGGGGTCATCGCGACTTACCAAACCATTGCAAACTCCGAATACCGAGACGGACTGTATGGGAGACACACGGCGGGTGCTAACGTCCGTCGTGAAAAGGGAAACAACCCAGACCCACAGCTAAGGTCCCAAATTCACTGCTAAGTGGAAAACGATGTGGAAAGGCATAGACAGCCAGGAGGTTGGCTTAGAAGCAGCCACCCTTTAAAGAAAGCGTAATAGCTCACTGGTCGAGTCGGTCTGCGCGGAAGATTTAACGGGGCTAAGCAGTGAACCGAAGCTTGGGGTGCATCGCGATAAGCGATGCGCGGTAGAGGAGCGTTCCGTAAGCCTGCGAAGGTGGATTGAGAAGTCTGCTGGAGGTATCGGAAGTGCGAATGCTGACATGAGTAACGACAATGCGGGTGAAAAACCCGCACGCCGAAAGCCCAAGGTTTCCTTGCGCAACGTTAATCGGCGCAGGGTGAGTCGGCCCCTAAGGCGAGGGCGAAAGCCGTAGTCGATGGGAAGCAGGTTAATATTCCTGCACCTCGCGTAAGTGCGATGGAGGGACGGAGAAGGTTAGGTGTACCGGGCGTTGGTTGTCCCGGGGAAAGGCGGTAGGTTTGGATCTTTGGCAAATCCGGGATCCTTTAAGACCGAGCACCGAGACGAGTCTTTTAGACGAAGTCACTGATACCACGCTTCCAGGAAAAGCTCCTAAGCTTCAGCTTACGCAGACCGTACCGTAAACCGACACAGGTGGGTAGGATGAGAATTCTCAGGCGCTTGAGAGAACTCGGGTGAAGGAACTAGGCAACATGGCACCGTAACTTCGGGAGAAGGTGCACCCTTTTTGGTGGCTCGTGCGAGCTATAGCTGAAGAGGGTCGCAGAAACCAGGCCGCTGCGACTGTTTATCAAAAACACAGCACTCTGCAAACACGAAAGTGGACGTATAGGGTGTGACGCCTGCCCGGTGCTGGAAGGTTAATTGATGGGGTCAGCCGCAAGGCGAAGCTCTTGATCGAAGCCCCAGTAAACGGCGGCCGTAACTATAACGGTCCTAAGGTAGCGAAATTCCTTGTCGGGTAAGTTCCGACCTGCACGAATGGCGTAACGACAGCGGCGCTGTCTCCACCCGAGACTCAGTGAAATTGAAATCGCTGTGAAGATGCAGCGTTCCCGTGGCAAGACGGAAAGACCCCGTGAACCTTTACTATAGCTTTACACTGAACGTTGAGTTCGTCTGTGTAGGATAGGTGGGAGGCTATGAAACTGTGGCGCTAGCTGCAGTGGAGCCATCCTTGAAATACCACCCTGTCGTGCTTGACGTTCTAACCTAGGTCCGTAATCCGGATCGGGGACCGTGTATGGTGGGTAGTTTGACTGGGGCGGTCTCCTCCTAAAGAGTAACGGAGGAGCACGAAGGTACGCTCAGCGCGGTCGGACATCGCGCACTGTGTGCAAAGGCATAAGCGTGCTTGACTGCAAGATCGACGGATCAAGCAGGTACGAAAGTAGGTCTTAGTGATCCGGTGGTTCTGTATGGAAGGGCCATCGCTCAACGGATAAAAGGTACTCCGGGGATAACAGGCTGATACCGCCCAAGAGTTCATATCGACGGCGGTGTTTGGCACCTCGATGTCGGCTCATCACATCCTGGGGCTGTAGTCGGTCCCAAGGGTATGGCTGTTCGCCATTTAAAGTGGTACGCGAGCTGGGTTCAGAACGTCGTGAGACAGTTCGGTCCCTATCTGCCATGGGCGTTGGAGATTTGAGAGGGGCTGCTCCTAGTACGAGAGGACCGGAGTGGACGAACCTCTGGTGTTCCGGTTGTCACGCCAGTGGCATTGCCGGGTAGCTATGTTCGGAAGCGATAACCGCTGAAAGCATCTAAGCGGGAAGCGCGCCTCAAGATGAGATCTCCCGGGACACAAGTCCCCTAAAGGAACCATGTAGACTACGTGGTTGATAGGTCAGGTGTGTAAGTGCAGCAATGCATTGAGCTAACTGATACTAATGATCCGTGCGGCTTGACCATATAACCTCAAGATGCTTCCTCATAAGCATCCCTTAGCGCGACACACGTCGATCGCTCTCACTCGCTCGCTACATCACACCCCATGAGAGGCTGGCGCCTGCCGTCCTCGGTCACACGACCGATCGACCGCATGGCGACACTCCAACCGTCTCCCTGGTGAAATTAGCGCTGTGGAACCACCCGATCCCATCCCGAACTCGGAAGTGAAACGCAGCTGCGCCGATGGTAGTGTGGCTCAAGCCATGCGAGAGTAGGTCATCGCCAGGGGCTTTACCCCAAATCCCCGTCCCACAAG
>NZ_JAQJCQ010000035.1:0-1824 GCF_038442435.1 Xanthomonas protegens
GCGCGCCGGGCCCTCACCCCAACCCCTCTCCCGGCGGGAGAGGGGCTCGGTTCTCCCTTCTCCCGTCGGGAACGGCCGCCTTATCTGCCGAAGCCTGGCCAAGCGTTAGATCGGACTTGCAGCTGGAGCCATACAGACCTGCACGCATTGAATGCCTGCACGCACGATCGCCATCGTGTCCGCTGCACGAGTTACCTCGTCTTCTATACCGCGTGTTTTATCGATTGCTCCAGGTCGATCGCCGCTTCCCAGCGAACACGGCTGAGCGAAGCGAGCGCCCTGATGGCGCTGTACGGCACCTAGTCCGTCCTCAAGCACGCGCTGAACCACTGGGCGCGCCTGCAGGCGCGCATGCGGCAAGGCATGCCACGGCCTCCTGGGCGTCGGTTGTCGACAAGCGGCAACCCGGCCTACGGGCATCTGCCAAGGCCTGCTTGCTTCACTATCGAACCGGCTCTGCGTCCAAAGTTGGCAGAGGATGTAAGCGATCCTGCGACTGTCATCGGACGCATTGCGCGCACTTTCTGGTTCGCGCTTCTCATCGATTGCAGATCCGCTCACGTGCAATCTGCCGATGAATGCCGGTCGGCGCGTCCACATGTCACCGTCAAGTGCGTTGGCGTTCAGCCAAACTTGTGCGCCAGTCCGCACTCGGTGACGCGTTTTGACGACGCGCATCGCACCGTTCCATGCGGCGATGCGTCTCTTTCATGGCCCGCCGCTTAGACTTTTCCCACTCAGGCGACCGCGTAGGCATCGATTGCTCTACATGCGCATTGCCTTTCGGCCCCTTTCACCCACCACGAGGCCCTCCCCATGAGCCAAGCCAATGGATACGCCGCCAAGGCGTCCGATCAGCCGCTGACCCCGTTCACCTTCGAGCGCCGCGCGCTCGGTGGGCACGACGTCAGTATCGAGATCCTCTACTGTGGCGTCTGCCACTCGGATCTGCACACCGCCCGCAACGAGTGGCACAACACCCAGTATCCATCGGTGCCGGGCCATGAAATCGTCGGTCGCATCACCGCGGTGGGCGACCAGGTCAGTGCCTTCAAGGTCGGCGATCTTGCCGGTGTCGGCTGCATGGTCGACAGCTGTCGGCATTGCGCCTCCTGCGCCGATGGCGAGGAGCAGTACTGCGAGAACGGCTTCGTCGGCACCTACAACGGTCCGATGTTCGGCGGCGAGAACACGTATGGCGGCTACTCCGATCACATCGTGGTCGACGAGAAATACACGCTGCATATTCGCCACGATGCCGAGCAACTGGCGGCGGTGGCGCCGCTGCTGTGCGCCGGCATCACCACGTATTCCCCGCTGAATCACTGGAAGGTCGGCCCGGGCAAGAAGGTCGGCATCGTTGGGCTGGGCGGCCTCGGGCACATGGGCGTGAAAATCGCCCATGCGATGGGCGCGCACGTGGTGCTGTTCACCACCTCGGCCGGCAAGCGCGAGGACGCGCTGCGCCTGGGCGCGAGCGAGGTGGTGGTGTCGAAGAACGCCGACGAGATGGCGGCGCACACCAACAGCTTCGATTTCATCCTCAACACCGTCGCGGCGCCGCACGATCTGGATGCGTTCCTGACCCTGCTCAAGCGCGACGGCACCATGACCCTGGTCGGCGCGCCGGCCGAGCCGCATCCGTCGCCGACGGTGTTCAACCTGATCATGAAGCGGCGCCAATTGGCCGGTTCGCTGATCGGCGGCATTCGCGAGACGCAGGAGATGCTGGATTTCTGCGCCAAGCACGGCATCGTGTCCGACATCGAGACGATCGAGATGGCGCAGATCAACGAGGCCTACGAGCGCATGCTCAAGGGCGAC
>NZ_JAQJCQ010000036.1:0-1248 GCF_038442435.1 Xanthomonas protegens
AAGCCGCTCCTTGTATCTGGACATGTCGCCCCTAAACAGGCGTCATGTCTTCCGACTGATCATCGGAGGAGGTGTGGGAGGTCCAGTCGCTCCTAAAGCTTCGAGCTTGCATCGTAGATCGGCTCCGCCCTCCACATGCTGGCCCTTGGGTGTCCGAACGGTATCCAGAGTCCGCCCCCCCGGGCGTGAACTCGCATCGACAAGGCAGGACCGGGCCCAGCGCCGATCATGACCCTGACACGATGGAGGAATCGCGCATGTCTCCCATCATCGGCATCGACGTCGCCAAACGCAGTTTCGATGTGGCCATCGAGCTGACCAATGGCAAGCACCGTACCAAGGCCAAGTTGTCCAACGATGCCAAGGGCTTCCAGGCCCTGCAGGCATGGCTGCAGACGCATGCGCAGCCCGATAGCTGGATCGCCATGGAGGCCACCGGCACCTACCACCAGGCGCTGGCCGAGTTCCTCCACGCACGAGGCTATCGGGTGGGCGTGCTCAACCCGGCGCAGACGGCCGCGTATGCACGCAGCCAACTCAGCCGGGTCAAGACCGATCGCAGCGATGCCAAGCTGATCGCCAGTTATGCCCTGCGTCACCGCGAGCAGTTACGCCGTTGGTCCCCTGATCCGCCGGCGCTCAAGCAGCTCAAAGCGCTGGTGCGCCGGCGCCAGGATCTGCAACAGATGCTGCAGATGGAGCGCAACCGGCTGGACGTCGCTCCGGCCCAGGTGAAGGACTCGATCCAGGTCCATCTGGCCGATCTGCAACACCACATCGCCCAGATCGAGCAGGCCATCGATGACCATATCGACCAGGATCCGACCTTGCGTGGGCAGCGCGAGCTGCTGGTGAGCATCCAGGGCATTGCCGACACCAGCGCGGCCTTGATGCTGGCCGAGCTTGGCGATGTGAGGCGCTTCTCCGATGCCTCGGCGGTCACCGCCTTCGCGGGCCTGAATCCGTGCCTGCAGGAGTCGGGCGAGCGCAAAGGCCACGTCTGCATCTCGCGCACCGGTTCGCCCCGCCTGCGCGCAGGCCTGTTCATGCCGGCCCTGGTGGCCATGACCCATAACCCGATCATCCGGGCGCTGAAACAGCGGCTGAGCGAACGTGGCAAAGCCGGCAAGCAGATCGTGTGCGCCGCCATGCGCAAGCTCCTGCATCTGGCCTACGGCGTTCTCAAATCGGGCACTGCGTTCGACCCGAAAAGAGGCCTTGCCTGCTAGGGGGTAAGACGGTATCTAC
>NZ_JAQJCQ010000037.1:0-645 GCF_038442435.1 Xanthomonas protegens
ACCGGCCCAACGCCGCACCAGCTCCGGCGTCGGTGCCGAACCGGCGGTCAGCAGCTTCATGCCGGCCGGTGCCAGCGCCGGATCCAGCTGTTGCAGATAGGCCGGCGGCAAGGCCGCGAAGCCGATCTGCTGTTCCAGCAGATACGCCTGCAGGCGCTGCGGGCTTTGAATCGTCTCCTCGTCCAGCAGGTGCAGCTCGGCGCCGCCGAGCAGGCCGGCGAAGATCTCGCCTGCCGATGCGTCGAAGGTGTACGGCGCGAACTGGGTCATGCGCACGCCCGCCGCGAGCAAGCCGGCATCGCGGCACCAGCAGCAGAAGTTCACCACGTTGCGGTGCGAGACCTGCACGCCCTTGGGCGTGCCGGTCGTACCGGAGGTGTAGATCACGTACGCCAGCTGCGTGGCCTCCATCCCCGCCAGCGCCGGAGCGTGATCGGCATGCGCCGACAGCGCCTCGGCCATTGTCTCCAGGCGCGCCAGCGGCACGCCCGGCGCATCCGGCACCTGCGCGCTGGCATCCGCGATCAACAGCGCCGGCTGCGCGTCCTCCAGCATGAACGCCACACGCGCCCACGGCAGATCCGGTGCCATCGGCACATAGGCCGCGCCTGCTTTCAGCACGCCGAGCAGCGTTTCCACCATCGC
>NZ_JAQJCQ010000003.1:0-294557 GCF_038442435.1 Xanthomonas protegens
CACGACGGGCATTTTTCGACGGCACATCCATGTGCCGGCGAAAAACGACGCGCATCCTGCGCGTCGCCCTTCGGGTATTCGCCCGCCGTGGCTGCCGCGCCGAGGGGACCCCGGGTGAAGCAAAACAGCCAAAGCAAAAGCCACAGCCACAGCCACAGCCACAGCCAAAGCCAAAGCCAAAGCCAAAGCCAAAGCCAAAGCCAAAGCAACAGCCAAAGCAACAGCCAAAGCAACAGCAACAGCAACAGCTAAGAACGACAGTGCGATCGAATTCCCCCTGTTAACGGAACCACCATGAACTTCATCTCCACCCGTAACGCCGCTCCCGCCGTGTCGCTCAGCCAGGCCATCGCCGCCGGGCTCGCCCCCGATGGCGGCCTGTACGTCCCCGAGCGCCTGCCCGCCGCCCGCGACCTGCGCGCCGGCGCCAGCCTCGCCGAGACCTCCGCGGACCTGCTGGCGCCGTTCTTCGATGGCGACGATCTGGCTGAGGAACTGCCGGCCATCTGCGGCGAAGCCTTCGACTTCGCCGCGCCGCTGCAGCCGCTGGCCACGCCTGGCGATCATGCATTGGAGCTGTTCCATGGCCCGACCGCCGCGTTCAAGGACTTCGGCGCCCGCTTCCTGGCTGCCTGCCTGACCCGGCTGCGGCGGGGGGCGCAAACGCCGTTGACCATCCTCGTCGCCACCTCCGGCGACACCGGTGCCGCGGTCGCGGCCGCGTTCCATCGCCAGCCCGGGCTGCGCGTGGTGGTGCTGTATCCGGACGGGCGCGTGTCGCCGCGGCAGGCGCACCAACTCGGCTGCTTCGGCGACAACATCCACGCCCTGCGCGTGGCCGGCTCGTTCGACGATTGCCAGGCGCTGGTCAAGCAGGCGCTGAACGACGCCGACCTGCAGGCGCAGGCGCCGTTGAGTTCGGCCAACAGCATCAGCCTGGGGCGCTTGCTGCCGCAGATGAGCTACTACGCGCATGCAGCCCTGCAGCACCATGCCGCGCATGCGCAGCCGCTAAACCTGGTGGTGCCCACCGGCAACCTGGGCAATGCGCTGGCCGCGATCCTGGCGCGTGCGCTGGGCGTGCCGCTGGGCCAGATCGTGCTGGCGACCAACGCCAACCGCGTGCTGCCGGACTTCTTCGCCGGCGCCGATTACGTGCCGCAGCCCAGCGTGGCGACCCTGGCCAATGCGATGGACGTCGGCGCGCCGAGCAATGTCGAGCGCCTGCGCTGGCTGTACCAGGGCGACGATGCCACGCTGCGCACCCAGTTCCAGGCGTACTCGGTGGACGATGCGCAGATCCGCCAGACCATCGGCGAGCGGTTCCGCCGCTACGGCGAGGTGCATTGCCCGCACACTGCCACCGCGCTGCACGTGCTGCAGCAACTGCGCGCCGAGGGCGCGGAGGCCGACGCCGGCGACTGGGCGGTGGCGGCCACCGCGCATCCGGCCAAGTTCGAAGGGGTGGTGGAGCCGCTGATCGGGCAAGCGGTGGCGGTGCCACCGGCCTTGGCGGCGCTGCTGCAGCGGCCGGCGCAGGCCGAGCCGATCGCGCCGGACTACGCGGCGCTGCGCGCGCGGCTGCTGGCCGGCTGAGCGGCACGGGCCGGGGCGCGCGCGAGCGCGTCCGACGGCTCAGTCGGACGGCTGCAGCCGCTGCCAGGCGGCCAGGACGATGCCGCGTACCTGCAGCCAGTCCAGGCGCGAGCGCGGATGGTCGCGCAGGAACACGTCGCGCAATTGCGCGACCACCTCTTCCACGCGCTGGCCGTGGTACTTGAGGTAGGCGTCGTAGGCCAGCTTCAGCGCCGGCTCGTAGTCGTGGAACGCGTAACCGGGCTGATGGAAGCTGCTGTGTGCGTAATGCGCCTTCCAGAACTCCAGTTCGCGCTCGCGGTCCAGCATCACGCAGGCGCGCGAGGCGTGTTGCATCTCGATGGCGACGGCCATGTTGGCCCTCCGAGTGGTCCCCCCCACCGGCACCGCGGCGGCGCCGCAGGTGTGTTGCGCACTCAGTCTATGCCGGTCGGGCGTCGCCGCCGCGATGGCCTGCTGAAGCGTTCAGAGCTGGCGGTGCGGCAGTGCTGCACGCGGCAGTAAACCGGTGATCGGTTGGCTGCCAGCGGTCGCTGCACGGTTGTCCACACGCGATGTGGAGCGTTGCTCTGGAATCCTGTGGATAAGTGGCCGGGCACCGCATGGCGTCAGTGCCTGGAGCGGCATGGCGAAAAAATCGCCACGCCGGTCCGCTCAGTCTTCGTCCGACGCCAGCCGGTGCAGCGCGGCGAAGTCGCGGATCTCCACCACGTGCAGTTGCGGCAAGGCGATCAGGCCCTGCTGGCGCAGCTTGGTGAAGGTGCGGCTGACCGTCTCCATGGTCAGGCCGAGATGGTCGGCGATGTCGCCGCGGCCCATCGGCAGCACCACCTTGTTGCCGGCATCGCCCTGGCGCGCCGCGCGGGCCGCCAGCTTGAGCAGGAAATCGGCCAGTTTCTCGGCCGGCTGCAGCCGCGCCAGCGACAGCGCCGCGTCCTGCGCCGCATCCAGCTCCAGGCAGGCGCGTTGCAGCAGCTTGCGCTCCAGGTGCGGGAACTGCGTGCGCAACTGCTGCATCTGCGCCACCGGCACCCGGCACACCCGGCTGTCGGCGATGGCTTCGATATCGTGGCGGTGCCTGGCCGATTCGCTCAGGCCGACGTAATCGCCGGGCAGGACGAAACCGGCCACCTGGCGGCGTCCGTCGGCGAGGGTGCGGACCAGGCGCAGCGCGCCGGCGGTGACGGTGTAGACCGCCTGCCGCGCCTCGCCGGTGCGCGCCAGGGTGGCGCCGGCGGCGTAGTGCAGCGAGGTCGTGGCCCGTTCCAGCGCCTGCACCTCGTCGCAGGCCAGCGCCGAGCAGATCGCCAGGTGGCGGACCGCGCAACGCAGGCACTCGTTGCCGCGCGGTTCGCGCGGGGCGGACGCGTCGGCGTAGGGCAGGGCGAATCCGGAAGGAGGCCTGTTCATGGGCGTGGCAGCGGCTTCGGCACCGGCGAATGATACGCCGATGCGGCCGCGCGTGGCCGGTGCGGCTAGAATTGGCGTCCCGCTCGCCCCCGAATCGCAGGAGTTCCGCACGTGATCAAGCCCCGTACGCCGCCCGGCATCATGGAATTGCTGCCACGCGAGCAGATCGCGTTCCAGCGCATGCTGGACGTCATCCGCCGCAATTACGAGCGGTTCGGGTTCCTGCCGGTGGAGACGCCGGTGTTCGAGCTGTCCGACGTGCTGCTGACCAAGTCCGGCGGCGAGACCGAGCGCCAGGTGTACTTCGTGCAATCCACCGGCGCGCTGGCCAATGCCGCGGCCGAGGGCGGCGAGGGCGGGCTGCCGGAGCTGGCGCTGCGCTTCGACCTGACCGTGCCGCTGGCCCGCTACGTGGCCGAGCACGAACACGAGCTGAGCTTCCCGTTCCGGCGCTACCAGATGCAGCGCGTGTACCGCGGCGAACGCGCCCAGCGCGGCCGCTTCCGCGAGTTCTACCAGTGCGACATCGACGTGATCGGCAAGGATGCGCTGAGCATCCGCTACGACGCCGAGGTGCTGGCGGTGATCCACGCGGTGTTCGCCGAGCTGGGCATCGGCGATTTCGCGGTGCAGTTGAACAACCGCAAGCTGATGCGCGGTTTCTTCGAGAGCCTGGGCGTGGCCGAGGGCGAGCGCCAGCTCGCGGTGCTGCGCGAGGTCGACAAGCTGGACAAGCGCGGCGCCGACTATGTGCGCGAGACGCTGGCCGGCGAGGGCTTCGGCATTCCCGCCGAGCAGGTGCAGCGCATCCTCGACTTCGTCGCGGTGCGCTCCAGCGGCCACGACGACGCGCTGGCGCGACTGCAGGCGCTGGAGGCCGATGCGGCGTCCAGTGCGACCCTGCGCGAGGGCGTGGCCGAACTGCGCGAGGTGCTGGCCCTGGTCAAGGCGCTGGGCGTGCCGGAAACCGCCTACTGCCTCAATTTCTCCATCGCCCGCGGCCTGGACTACTACACCGGCACCGTCTACGAGACCTTGCTGACCGACTACCCGCAGATCGGCTCGATCTGCTCGGGCGGCCGCTACGAGGACCTGGCCAGCCACTACAGCAAGTCCAAGCTGCCCGGCGTGGGCATTTCCATCGGCCTGACCCGGCTGTTCTGGCAGTTGCGCGAGGCCGGGCTGATCGATGGCATCGCCTCCAGCAGCGTGCAGGCGATGGTGGCGCTGATGGACGAGGCCAAGCTGGACGACGCGCTGGACATCGCGCGGCGCCTGCGCGCCGGCGGCATCAACACCGAAGTGCAGATGGAGCCGAAGAAGATCGGCAAGCAGTTCCAGTACGCGGCCCGTGCCGGCATCCGCTTCGTGGTGCTGGCCGGCGACGACGAACTGGCGCGTGGCGTGGTCGCGGTCAAGGACCTGCTGCGCGAGCAGCAGTTCGAGATCGCCCGCGACGAACTGGCCAGCACGCTGCAGGTGGAACTGGAGCAGGCCAAGGTGATGGCCTGAGTCTGGTGGCGGCGGCCGGCGACGGCCGCCGCGCTGTGCGAGATCTTGGTAGGAGCGGCTTCAGCCGCGACCGGCATGGCCGGTAACCCCGGCCACGGCTGATCCCAAAAACGCAAACTTACAGCAGGCCCGCACCCTGCAGCATCGCCTTGAGCGCACGCCGCTGCGCGCCATCGTCCGCCGGCCAGCCCTGCACTTGCGCGACGACCTTGCCGTCGCGCACCAGGAAGAACGTCGGCATGCGCCACTCGCGCGGCAGCAGCGGCCACTCTTCCACATCGTAGAGCGGATGCAGCGGCGTCTGCGGATGCGTGCGGTTCCAGGCGCGCAGTGCGTCCAGGTTCTCGCTGCCGGGCGGCAGGCTCAGCCATAGGGCATGGCGGCGGAACACCGGCCCAAGCTCGGGATCGGCGGCGATGGCGGCTGCGGCGTCGGCGGCGAAATGGCAGCCGGCGGTGACCAGGAGTTGGGTCGGCCGCAGATCGATCCGCTGGCGGCGCAGGGTGCGGCCATCGGTGTCCAGCGACCATAGCGTCGGTCCTTGCGCGCCCGTGTCCAGGCGGTCGTCGATGCGCAGCCAGTGGGGCCAATCCGCACTGCCGCCCGCGGCAACGAGCGCCCTGGCATCCTCGACGCGGTGCGCCAGCAGCAGTGCGTTGCCGGCAGCCTCCAGTTGCGTGGCAGTGGCCTGGCCGCGCAGGCGCAGCTGTGCCAGCAGTTGCAGTTGCGCGTCCAGTCCGGCCGGGATCGGGCGCAGCGCGTAGGCGGCGGCCACGGCCCGATACAGCAGTTCCAGCGCAGCAGCGTCCAGGTGGGTGATGGCGGTGGGGTCGAAGGCTTCGGGCAAGGCGCTGCGCAATACCGGCCACGGGTCGCCCTGCGTGTGGCGTGCGCCGCGCGGATCCCGGTTGTAGCGGTTGTAGCGGCGCTCGAGGTCGCCGATCGGGGCGGCGGGATCGCTGACGCGCGGTTGCGTCGCCCAGTGCGGCAAGCTTTCCGCGTAGCGCTCGACCCCGAACAGCGCCAGCAGCGCCCGGCCCTGCGTGCGGGTCAGCTGCGGCAGGTCCTGCGTATCGAATCCACCCAGGCCATTGCGGCCGAACACCAGGCCGTCGAGGAAGCGTTCGTGGGCGCCGGGCGTGAGCGCGTCCAGCGGCGTGCGTTGGCCGGCGTGGGCGCGCAGGTAGGCGGCGAGCTGGGCGCTGGAGCGGATCGGCAGGCCTGCCGCAGCAACGGTGTCGCCACTTGCGGCCACCTGGGCAGGTGGTGTCGGAGACGGAGGCTGCGCCAGCGCATGCGTCGCCAGGCACAGGGCAACACTGGCAAAACATGCGTAACGCATGCGGCGCTCCTGCGGCGGCGGGTGAGCCGATGCTAGCGGTCATCGGACGGCGCTGCCAAAGGCTGAAGCCGCCATCTTCCGCGATGGGGTCGCGACTGGGGCGCCTGGGCAGCGTGGGCATCCAGCGCGGACGCCGAATGGCTGAACCGCGGACCAGCGCAACCTGCACAAGCTTGACCTTGTAATAGCGTGCTATTACATTAGCGCAATGAAACAACGTCCCGTCCCTGCAGAAGACCGCGACAGCGACGCCTCGTTCAAGGCGTTGGCGCGTACCCTGGCCCAGCTCGGCAAACCGCAGGAAGTGGCGGCGTTCCTGCAGGACCTGTGCACGCCGGCCGAGCTGGAGGCGATGGCGGACCGCTGGCGCGTGGTGCCGCTGCTGCTCAAGGGCGTGCCGTACCGCGAGATCCACGACCTGACCCAGGTCAGCGTCACCACCATCGGCCGTGTCGCACGGACCCTGGAATACGGCGCCGGCGGCTATGCCGCGGCGCTGCGCCGGCAGACGGCGCGCCCCTCCGATTCCCACTGAGATGTCCTGATGAGTGCTTCCCTGGCAGCACCGGCCCGCGACCGGCTGCGTATCGCGATCCAGAAGAGTGGCCGCCTGGCCGAGCCGGCCCGCGCGGTGCTGGCCGCCTGCGGGCTGAGCTGGCGCGAGAGCCGCGACAAGCTGTTCTGCTACGGCGAATCGTTGCCGGTCGACCTGCTGCTGGTGCGCGACGACGATATTCCCGGGCTGATCGCCGACGGCGTGTGCGATTTCGGCATCGTCGGCCGCAACGAACTCGAAGAGCAGGCCGGCGAGCGCCGCCGCAATGGCCTGCCCGAGGCCTATCGCGCCCTGCGCGGGCTCAACTTCGGACAGTGCCGGCTGATGCTGGCGGTGCCGGACAGTTGGGAGTGGAGCGGCCCGCAGCAGGTGCAGGGATTGCGCATCGCCACCAGCTACCCGGCGGTGCTGGCCGACTGGCTGGACGCGCGTGGCATCGCTGCGCAGGTGGTGGAGCTGTCCGGCTCGGTGGAGATCGCGCCGCGCCTGGGCACCGCCGACCTGATCTGCGATCTGGTCTCCAGTGGCGCCACCCTGGCCGCCAACCAGCTCAAGCCGGTGGAGACGCTGCTGGAGAGCGAGGCGGTGCTGGCCGGTCCGGTGCGTGAACCGGCCGACGCCCGCGCCGGCCTGGCGGCGATGCTGCTGCGCCGGCTCGACGGCGTGCTCAAGCTGCGCGACAGCAAGCTGCTGATGTTCCGCGCCGCGCGCGAGCGCGTCGCCGACCTGGCGCGCTTGCTGCCCGACGCCGAACCGCTGGTGCAACTGCCCGGCGATGCCGATGGCCCGCTGCAATTGCAGACCATGTGCCACGGTGCGATCACCTGGCAGCGCATGGAGGAACTGGAGCGCGCGGGCGCGCAGGGCTTGATGGTGTTGACGGTGGAGCGGTCGCTGGCATGAATCGATTGGAATGGAGCGCGCTCGACGCGCAGGAGCGCAGCCTGGCGCTGACCCGGCCGGTGCAGCGCGTGGCCGAGCAGACCCGCAACGCGGTGGCGCAGGTGCTCAATGACGTACGTAGCCGCGGCGACGTCGCGCTGCGCGAGCTCACCGCGCGTTTCGATGGCGTGGTGCTGGAGACCTTCGAAGTGAGCGCCGCCGAGTTCGCCGCCGCTGAGGCTGCCGTGCCGGCGCCGCTGCGCGCGGCGATGGCCGAGGCGGCGGCGCGGATCGACACCTTCCACCGCGCTGGCATGGCGCAGCCGTATGCGGTCGAGACCGCGCCGGGCGTGGTCTGCGAGCGCGTGGTCCGGCCGATCGGCCGGGTCGGCCTGTACGTGCCGGCGGGCAGCGCACCGCTGCCGTCGACCGCGCTGATGCTGTGCGTGCCGGCGGCGCTGGCCGGCTGCCGCGAGGTGGTGCTGTGCACGCCGCCGCGCGCCGACGGCTCGGCGGATCCGGCGGTGCTGGTCGCGGCGACGTTGTGCGGGGTGGACCGGGTGTTCAAGCTCGGCGGCGCCCAGGCGATCGCGGCGATGGGCTTCGGCACCGAGACCGTGCCGTCCTGCGACAAGCTGTTCGGCCCCGGCAACAGCTACGTCACCGAGGCCAAGCAACAGGTCGCCCAGGCCGGTGCGGCGGCGATCGACATGCCGGCCGGTCCGTCCGAAGTCTTGGTGATCGCCGACGCCGGTGCCGATGCGGCCTTCGTCGCCGCCGACCTGCTGTCGCAGGCCGAGCACGGTCCCGACTCGCAGGTATTGCTGCTGTCCGACAGCGTTGCGCTGATCGAGGCGGTCGAGAACGAACTGGAGCGGCAGCTGGCGACGCTGCCGCGCGCGGCGATCGCCCGGCAGGCGCTGGCCGCGTCGCGGCTGATCCGCGTCGATAGCCTGGAGGACGCCTTCGCCATCAGCAACCGCTACGCCCCGGAACACCTGATCCTGGCGCTGCGTGCGCCGCGCGACTGGCTGGACCGGGTCGAGGCCGCCGGTTCGGTATTCCTCGGCGACTACACGCCCGAGGCGCTGGGCGACTATTGCAGCGGCACCAACCACGTGCTGCCGACCAGCGGTGCCGCGCGTGCCTACAGCGGCGTGAGCGTGGCCAGCTTCCAGAACTTCGTCAGCGTGCAGAGCGCCAGCGCGGCCGGCATCGCCGCGATCGGCGGTTGTGCGGTGTTGATGGCGCGCGCCGAGGGCCTGGACGCGCACGCCAACGCGGTGGCGCTGCGCATGGAGAAGGCCGCATGAGCCAGACTCCAGACGCACGCGCCGTGCTGGCGCTGGTCCGCCCGGACCTGCGCGAGTTCGCCGGCTATTCGTCCGCGCGCAGCAGCGCGCTGCAGGGCGAGATCTGGCTCAATGCCAACGAATCGGCCTGGGCCAACGCCGCCGACGGCGACGCCGGCAACCGCCGCTATCCCGATCCGCAGCCGCCGGCGTTGCGCGCCGCACTGGCGCAGCTGTATGCCTGCGCCCCGGAACAACTGCTGCTCGGCCGTGGCAGCGACGAGGCCATCGACCTGCTGCTGCGCGCCCTGTGCGAGCCGGGCCGCGACGCCATCGTCATCACCCCACCGGTGTTCGGCATGTACGCGGTGTGCGCGCGGCTGCAGAACGCGCGCGTGGTCGAGGTGCCGCTGCGCGATACGACCGACGGCCTGCTGACCGACGTGGACGCGGTGGTGGACGCCGCATTGAGCCAGATGGCCAAGCTGGTGTTCCTATGTTCGCCGGGCAACCCAGGCGGTGCGTCGATCGCCCTGGCCGACATCGCTCGCGCTGCCGAGCGCCTGCAGGGACGTGCGGTGCTGGTGGTGGACGAAGCCTATGGCGAGTTTTCCGACGAAGCCTCGGCCACCAGCTTGCTCGCGCGCCACGCCAACCTGGCGGTGCTGCGCACGCTGTCCAAGGCGCATGCGCTGGCGGCGGCGCGGATCGGCTGCGTGATCGCCGATCCGGCGCTGATCGCGGTGCTGCGCCGCTGCCAGGCGCCGTATCCGATTCCGGCGCCGTGCACGCAACTGGCGCTGGCCGCGCTGCAGCCCGAACCGCTGCGGCAGACCGCGGCGCGGGTGCAGGAGGTGCGGGCAGAGCGTGCGCGCATGCAGGCGGCGCTGGCGGCGTTGCCGGGCGTGCGCCAGGTATATCCGTCGCAGGGCAATTTCCTGCTGCTGCGCTTCGACGACGCCGAGGGCGCGTTCCAGGCGCTGCTGGCCGCCGGGGTGGTGGTGCGCGACCAGCGCGCCGCGCCGGGCCTGGGCGATGCGCTGCGCATCACCCTGGGCACGCCGGCGCAGAACCAGCGCGTGCTCGGCGCCTTGCAGGCGTGGAGGGCGGCGGCATGACCCCGATCCTGTTCGTGGACCGCGACGGCACCTTGATCGAAGAGCCGGCCGATTTCCAGATCGATGCCTACGAGAAGCTGCGCTTCGTGCAGGGCGTGATCCCGGCGATGCTCAAGCTGCGCGACGCCGGCTACCAGTTCGTCATCGTCACCAACCAGGACGGCCTCGGCAGCGAGGCCTACCCGCAGGCCGCCTTCGACGGCCCCAACGACCTGATGCTGCAGATCTTCGCCAGCCAGGGCATCGTGTTCCGCGAGGTGCTGGTCGACCGCAGCTGGCCGGCCGACAACGCGCCCACGCGCAAGCCCGGCATCGGCCTGATGCTGCCGTACCTGCAGGACCGGAGCATCGACTGGGCGCGCTCGGCGATGGTCGGCGACCGCGTCACCGACATCCAGTTCGCCGAGAACCTGCGCATCCGCAGCTTCCAGTTGCGCACCGCGCAGTTCGGCGGCGAGTGGGACTGGGCCGGCATCGCCCACGAACTGGCCGATGCGCCGCGGCGCGCGCGGGTGCAGCGCGACACCAAGGAAACCCGCATCGCGGTGGAGCTCGACCTGGACCTGGCGCGCGACCCGCACTGCGCCACCGGCCTGCCGTTCTTCGACCACATGCTCGAGCAGATCGGCAAGCACGGCGGTTTCGCCCTGGACGTGCGCGCCGAGGGCGACCTGCACATCGACGAACACCACACCATCGAGGACACCGGCCTGGCCTTGGGCCAGGCGTTGCGTCATGCGCTGGGCGACAAGCGCGGCATCGGCCGCTACGGCTTCACCCTGCCGATGGACGAGACCCTGGCCAGCGCCGCGCTGGACTTCAGCGGGCGCCCGTACTTCGTGTTCGAAGGCGAGTTCAAGCGCGAGCGGGTCGGCGACATGCCCACCGAACTGGTGCCGCACTTCTTCCGCTCGTTGTGCGATGCGGCCGGGCTGAACCTGCACCTGAGCGTGCGCGGCGACAACGACCACCACAAGGTCGAGGCCTGCTTCAAGGCGCTGGCCCGCGCCTTGCGCCAGGCGCTGAAGCGCGAGGGTGCGGCGCTGCCCTCGACCAAGGGCGTGCTGTGAAGCGGCGCGTCGTGGATACGCGGAGGCTGCGATGAGCACGGTGGCCTTGATCGACGCCGGCGGCGCCAACCTCGGTTCGGTGCGCTATGCGCTGCAGCGGCTCGGCGTGGAGCCGCGGCTGGTGCGCGACGCGGCCGGTCTGCAGGGCGCGGAGCGGGTGATCCTGCCGGGCGTGGGGGCGGCGCCAAATGCGATGGCGCGGCTGCGCGAGCAGGGCCTGCTCGAGCCACTGCGCGCGCTACAGGTGCCGCTGATCGGCATCTGCCTGGGCATGCAATTGCTGTTCGAGCATTCCGAGGAAGGCGATGTCGACTGCCTGGGCCTGCTGACCGGCGTGGTCCGGCGCATGCCGGCGGCGCTGGGCATCCGCGTGCCGCACATGGGCTGGAACCGGCTGCTGCCGCTGCGGCCGTCGTCGCTGCTGGCGGGCGTGCCGGATGGCGCCAGCGCCTATTTCGTGCACGGGTATGCCGCGCCGGTCACCGCCGACACCGTCGCCGCCTGCGATCATGGCGGCCTGTTCACCGCGGTGGTGCAGCGTGGCCGCCGCTGCGGCGCCCAATTTCATCCCGAGCGCTCGGCGGACACCGGCGCGCGCATCCTGCGCAACTTCCTCGAGACCGACTTCCCATGAGCTTCGTCGTCTATCCCGCCCTGGACATCCGCGACGGCCGCGTGGTGCGACTGGCGCAGGGCGACTACGCCCGCGAGACCCACTACGGCGACGATCCGCTGCGCCGCGCGCAGGCCTTCGCCGAGGCCGGTGCGCAGTGGATGCACCTGGTCGACCTGGATGCGGCCCGCGCCGGCGGCTATACCCTGGCGCCGCTGCTGCAGCGGATCCGCAACGAGACCGGGCTGCAGGTGCAGACCGGCGGCGGCGTGCGCTCGCGCGCCGACGTGCAGCGCCTGCTCGATGCCGGCGCCAGCCGCGTGGTGATCGGTTCGCTGGCGGTGCGCGATCGTGAGTCGGTGCTGGAGTGGCTGGCCGAGTTCGGTCCCGACCGCATCACCGTGGCGCTGGACAGCCGCCAGGACGCGCACGGCGTCTGGCGCTTGCCCGTGCATGGCTGGACCGAAACCTCGTCGCTGAGCCTGGACGCGCTCGCCGGCGAATACGCCGCGGCCGGGCTGATCCACCTGCTGTGCACCGACATCGCCCGCGACGGCATGCTGTCCGGGCCGAACCTGGCGCTGTACGCGCACCTGCGCCAGCTCGCGCCGGCGTTGGCGGTGCAGGCCTCCGGCGGCATCCGCAACGCCGCCGACGTGCGCGGTGCGCGCGAGGCCGGCTGCGCCGGTGCCGTGCTCGGCAAGGCCTTGCTGGAAGGGCGGCTGCGCCTGGACGAGGCGATGGCATGCTGAGCCGGCGCATCATTCCGTGCCTGGACGTGCGCGAGGGGCGCGTGGTCAAGGGCGTCAAGTTCCGCGACCACGTGGACATGGGCGACATCGCCGAGCTGGCGCTGCGCTACCGCGACCAGGGTGCCGACGAACTGGTGTTCTACGACATCGGCGCCAGCCCGGAAGGACGCTCGGTGGACTACGCCTGGGTCGAGAAGGTGGCGCGGTTGCTGGACATCCCGTTCTGCGTGGCCGGCGGCATCCGCGACGTCGCCACCGCGCGCGCGGTGCTTCACGCTGGTGCCGACAAGATCTCGATAAATTCGCCGGCGCTGGAGCGGCCGGCGCTGATCGCCGAGCTGGCCGAGGCGTTCGGCGTGCAGTGCGTGGTGGTCGGCATCGATTCGATCCGCGAGGACGACGGGCAGTGGCGCGTGCGCCGCTTCACCGGCGACCCCAGCAAGACCCAGGCGCTGCGCATGCGCACCCTGGACTGGGTGGTGGAGGCGCAGCGCCTGGGTGCCGGCGAGATCGTGCTCAACTGCATGGACAGCGATGGCGTGCGCCGTGGCTACGACATCGCGCAACTGCATGAGGTGCGCGCCCTGTGCAAGGTGCCGCTGGTGGCGTCCGGTGGCGCTGGCGAGATGCAGCACTTCGCCGACGTGTTCGAGCGTGCCGACGTGGACGGCGCGCTGGCCGCCAGCGTCTTCCACAGCGGCGCGATCGCCATTCCCGAACTCAAGCGCTTCCTGCGCCAACAACAGATCGAGGTGCGCGATGGCGCATGAACACTCCCACGACGCGGATGCCGCCGACGCGGCGCTGGACTGGGGCAAGGGCGACGGCCTGCTGCCGGTGGTGGTGCAGGACGCCGCGACCCTGCGCGTGCTGATGCTGGGCTACATGAACCAGGAGGCGCTGGCGCAGACGCGCCGCAGCGGCCAGGTCACCTTCTACAGCCGCAGCAAGCAGCGCCTGTGGACCAAGGGCGAAAGCTCCGGCAACGTGCTGGACGTGGTGGCGATCGACACCGATTGCGATCGCGACACCCTGCTGGTGCTGGCGCATCCGCGCGGGCCGACCTGCCACCTCGGCCGCGACAGCTGCTTCCCGCAGGCGCCGGGCCAGTTCCTGGGCGCGCTCGACCGGCTGGTCGCGCAGCGCGAGCGCGAACGGCCTGCGGGCAGCTACACCACCCAGCTGTTCGAGAAAGGCACGCGGCGCATCGCGCAGAAGGTGGGCGAGGAGGGCGTGGAGACCGCGCTGGCCGGTGTCGCCCAGGGCGACGAGGAGTTGCTCGGTGAGTCCGCCGATCTGCTCTACCACCTGACCGTGCTGCTGCGCGCACGCGGCCTGGGCCTGGCCGACGCGGTGGCGGTGCTGGAAGCGCGACACCGCTGAGCCTGTCCGGCGCGGTCATCGTCGCGTCGATGTCGTTGGATACAATCGGGGGCCCTCGGCTTCTCCGGATGTTCCGCATGCTGCGCACCGTCGTCCTTGCCTGCCTGTTGGCCACCGCCGCTCCCGCCGTGGCGCAGACCGCGACGATCAGCGGCAGCGTCTACCAGGAACGCGACAACGCCCTGGGCCGCGGCCCGGGCGATGCCGGCATCGCCGGCGTGCAGGTGTCCGACGGTGTGCACATCGTCCGCACCGACGCGCAGGGTCGCTACCGCTTGGACGTGGAACCCGGCCGCACGGTGTTCGTGATCAAGCCCGACGGCTACAGCTTCGCCAGCGCCGGCAACGGCCTGCCGGACTACTGGCGGCATTACGCGCCCGCCGGCTCGCCCAAGCTCAAGTATCCGGGCATCGCGCCCACCCGCGGCGCCACCGACCACTGGGACTTCGCGTTGCGCGCGCAGCCCAAGGCCGACAGCACCGAGGTGCTGGTGTTCGCCGATACCCAGACCGCGTCGATGACCGATGTCGGCTACTACGCCCGCGATATCGTCGCGCCCTTGCGCGGCAAGACCCATGCGCGCATCGGCACCACCCTGGGCGACGTGGTCAGCGACGACCTGTCGCTGTATCCGGCGCTGAATGCGGAAACCGCAAAGCTTGGTGTGCCGTGGTTCCATGTGCCGGGCAACCACGACCTCAACTTCGACGCGACCGACGACGTCGATTCGCTGTCGAGCTGGCGTGCGGTCTACGGTCCCGACACCTACGCGGTGGAAGAGGGCGGCGCCAGCTTCGTGTTCCTGGACGACGTGGTCTACCAGCCGACGCAACAGCCCAAATACATCGGCGGCCTGCGCGCGGACCAGTTCGCGTTCCTGCAGGCCTACCTGGCCAGCGTGCCCAAGGATCGACTGGTGGTGTTGGGCCTGCACATCCCGCTGTTCGATGCGGCGCCGGGCAAGGAGACCTTCCGCCATGCCGATCGCGCGCGGCTGTTCGCGCTGCTGCAGGCGTTCCCGCATGTGCTGGTGCTCAGCGGCCACAGCCACACCCAACGCCACTATTACCACGGTGCCGACGAGGGCTGGCACGGTGCGCAGCCGCTGCACGAATACAACGTCGGCGCGGCCTGCGGCGCGTTCTGGTCCGGGGTCAAGGATGCCGAGGGCATTCCCGCCGCGACCATGGCCGACGGCACCCCGAACGGCTATGCACTGTTGACCGTGCGCCGCGACGGCGGCTATGCGCTGGCCTACCACGCCGCGCGTGCCGCCGACGACACCCAGATCGGCCTGCATGCGCCGAAGGTGTTGCGCCGCGGTGCCTATCCGGCCTGGGGCGTGTACGCGAACGTGTACATGGGCGAGGACGACACGCGCGTCGAGTACCGCGTGGACGACGGCGCCTGGAAGCCGATGCAGCGGGTCGAACAGCCGGATCCGACCCTGCTCGCCGAGAACGCGCGCGACGATGCCGCCGACGCGTTGCGCGGCTACGATCGGTCGCCGGAAGCGATTCCGTCGCAACACCTGTGGCGCGGCGCCTTGCCGACCGATCTGAGCGTGGGCGCGCACCGCATCGAGGTCCGCGCGTTCGACCGCTGGCGCGGCGAGCAGCACGCCAGCGGCAGCTATCGATTGCAGGACGCCTCTCCCTGATCGCGCCGCGGTTGCGACGCTGGCGTCGCGTCTCGGCGACGCCAGGTCAGTCGCGATCTAGGTTCTTTTGATCGCCGCCTGGGCTGTGCCCGGCGCACGCGCTGGGCGAAGTAGAACCGGCTGTTGTCGTTGGCGATGACGCCGATGAGCCGATCGGCGCCGGCATTGGCGAATGTGCCGCCGTTTGTCCAGTTCGGCGCGCCGTCCCAGGAGCCGTGCCAGCTTTCATCTGCAAGTTACTTGAAGGACATGCTTTGCATTGATTGAATAACTGCACTGCTCCACACGGTTCGCCAGTTTGACGTCATGCGTTTGCTTGTCCGCGTACCTGCAGCGTACGGTAACGAATCGGCCCTCATCGTAGATGTAGCCCAGAACCCAGTGGCCGTATCGCTCCTTTGCCACGTCGGGCTCAAGAGTTGCGAGATCCTGTGGTTCTCCATCGAATGCATCGATGGAGCGAAGTGGCTGATCCTGTCGAATGGGGCAGACTGAAGGCGCGGCGAGCACGGTACTCCAGCCAAAAAGGCAAAGTAGAAGAGCGGCAACTCGCTTGCTCAATGACATAGACGTTGTTTCCATTGTTTGCCGCTCGTATCTGCGCTGCCGTGCCTGCGGATCCGTCAGTATCAAGTCGGGTGCGGCGAAGGCCCATTCTTCATCGGATACGTCGGTTGGATAGAGGCGTGGTGGCTTCATCGCCTACGATAGCCGACGGTTGTGGACCATCGCCGCGGCGCGGTCCGGCGTACTACCGGTCTGGAGTCGGCATGAAACAAAAAAACCTCCATGAAGGAGGCCTATAAAACGCGAGGATCCTGGCTGGCGAGCGAAGGCTGGCGGGCGGGCGGATCGGTGCGCAGCTGGCTGGCGAAAGGCTGGCGGGCTTGCTGCGGGACGGAGTGTAACGGCTGCATGCGATTGGCGATCGAATGCGAATTACTCTCATCTATGGGGTTGCTGCGAATTCCTGCTCCAGGCCCCAGGCGCACCGAGTGTGGGGTCTTACGCGCATTGCTCGACGGAGCAGGGCGGCTCACTGCGTGGGAGTGGCAGTCGATGGCGGTAGCGCCCGTTTTGCGGGCGTCGGGGGAACAGTGGTTTGCGTGGTCCCGGGCGCGTGGTCCGGTTCGCCATCGGTCGCAGTCACTGCGTCGTCCGCATCGGGTTCCGGATACGGATAGACCGGTGCGGCGGCGTTCGGCAACTGCGCACGCCAGTGCTGCAGCCACGCGCCGATGCGCGCACCCACGTACAGCTGCGGGTACGACGGCGCCTCGCCTTCGGCCTGCTCGCGTGCGCTGATCTCGGCGCTGGCCAGGCGATAGCTGTCGACCAGGTCGGTGGTGCGCGCCAGCGCGTCGATCAGCCAGGCGCGGCCGAAATAGGTGGCGCTGGCGGTGTTGCCGCAGCCGAACGATGGCCGGTCGCGACGCGCGGCGGTGATCACCAGGGTGTCGGCGGTCTTCAGTGCGGGCACGAAGCCGCCCGAGTAGCAGGCGGAGATCACGATGATGCGGTTGCGGATTCCGGTGTCGTCGAGCAGGCGGCGCAGTTCCTGCGGCGTGATGGTGTCGTACTCGGCATCCTCGCCGGGGCCGAACTGCAGATACAGCTCGTGCTGGTCGGTGCCGTGGCTGGTCAGGAACAGCAGCAGCGCGTCCTCGCGCTTGTCCATCAGCTTGCCGATGCGGTCCAGCGTATCGGCCAGGTTGTCGTACGAGGCCTGCGGCGCGTAGGCGTGCGCGCCGAGATTGTCGCCGTGGTTGATCAGGATGGCGATGCGCCCGGCCGCGCCGAAGCGCTGCGCGAACATCTGCCGCAGGTACAGCACTTCGTTGCGGAAGACGTCCTCGCTGGCGTCGCCGGCGAAGCCCACCACGTACAGGTCGGGGATGCCCGGGCGCTGCGCCTGCAGCGACCCCAGCGCCTGGCGCAGCTGCGCCTGGTCGACCGGATCCTGCGCCGCCTCGTCCTGCGCGGTGTCGGCCGCGCCGGCCGGCATGGCGCCGGCATCGGAATGGCAGGCGGGCAGCGCCAGCGCCAGCAGCGCGGCGGGCAGCAGTCGGCCGCGCACCACGGCAAGCGGGCGCCGCATCGCCGCCAGGGCGGCCATCAAGGCAGCGACAGGCCTGCGCATGCGCGGGGACTCAGAAGCCCAGGTCGGCGAAGCTCTCCGCGCGGCGGTGGCCGTTGCAGGCCTCGCCCTGGCGCGGTTGCGGGTAATCGTCGCGGCGGTCGATCAGCACCGTGTCCAGGCCGGCGGCGCGGGCCGCATCCAGTTCGGCCACCACGTCGGACAGGAACACGATCTGCGCCGGCGCCATGCCGATCGCCTCGGCGATGCGCGCGTAGCTGGGTTGCTCGCGCTTGCCGCCGATCTCGGTATCGAACCAGCCGGAGAACAGGCCGCGCAGGTCGCCGGCGTCGCTGTGGCCGAAGAACAGTTTCTGCGCCGGCACCGAGCCGGACGAGTACACGTACAGTGCCCGGCCGTCGGCATGCCAGCGGCGCAGCGCCGGCGCGGCATCGGGATAGATGTGTGCGGTGAAGTCGGCATCGCGGTAGCCGGCTTCCCAGATCATGCCCTGCAGCGCCTTCAGCGCGGTGTGCTTGCGGTCCTCGTCGATCCAGCCCTGCAGGGTCTCCACGATCACCGCATCGGTGCAGATGCCGCCGCATTCGCTGGCGACCGCATCCAGCCACTGCCGCACCTGCGGCTGCTGGCCGTGCTCGCGCACGAAGCCGGGCAGGGCGCGGCGCGCATAGGGGAACAGCACGTCCTTGACGAAGGAGATGCTGCTGGTGGTGCCTTCGATGTCGGTGAGTACGACGCGCGGATCGGTCATCGCTCAGTGCGCCTCGCCGCGCAGCTTCGCCTCGTAGCGCGGGAAGCGCTGGGCGATGTCGGTGCCGGTGAAGTGGCCGACCCAGCCGTCCGGCTCGGTGAAGAAGCGGATCGCGACGAAGCGCGGCTCCGGCCCCATGTCGAACCAGTGGTGGGTGCCGTCGGGCACGGCGATCAGGTCGTCCTGCACGCATTCGATCTCGTAGACCTTGCCGTCCACGTGCAGGGTGAACAGGCCGGAGCCGGCGACGAAGAAGCGCACCTCGTCTTCCTTGTGGAAGTGCTCGTCGAGGAACTTCCTGCGCATCTCCTCGCGCTGCGGGTTGTCCGGGGCGATGCTGACCACGTCCACGGTCTTGAAGCCGTTGGCGGCGACCAGGCGGTCGATGTCGGCCTTGTAGGCGGCCATGACCGCGTCCGGCGAGGCGCCGGGCTCGATCGGCTGGTTGGCCTGCCAGCGCTCGAAGGTGACGCCGATCTTGCGCAGTTCGGCGGCGATCGCGTCGCCATCGCGGCTGTCGAACAGCGGCGTGTCGGGAGTGGTGTCGGCGAAGATGCGGAGTCGGCTCATGGCGGCGGGCGAAAGCGTCAGGGGGACGAAAAGGGTAGCAGGTGCGCGGCCGGCGGCCGTTGCGGCGCTGGAACGCTGTCGCGCCGGGACCGGTCAGCCGGCGGCGCGCAGCTTGCGCAGCTCCAGCTCGCAGTGCAGCAGGAACTCGAAGGCCTCCAGGTGGCGGCGCGCCTCGGCCATGTCGCGGCCCCAGGCGTACAGGCCGTGGCCGTCGATCAGGTAGCCCCACAGCGGCGTGCGGTCGAGCAGGGCGTCGACCTGCGCCGCCAGCACGGTCATGTCCTGGGTGTTGGCGAACACCGGCAGGTCCACCGCGGTCTCGTGGGTCTGGTTGCCGTGCAGCGCCTTCAGCAGCTCGTAGCCTTCCAGGCGGATATGGCCCTGCGGCGCATACAGGCGCGAGGCGATGGTCTGCACCGGCGAGTGCGTGTGCAGAATGCAGCCGACCTCGGGGAAGCGCCGGTACAGCTGGGTGTGCAGCAGGGTTTCGGCGGACGGGCGCAGCGGCCGGCCGACGGCCTGGCCGTCGAAGTCCACCACCATGATGTCGTCCTCCACCAGCCGGCCCTTGTCGCGACCGGACACGGTGATCGCGGCATGGCGATCGTCCAGGCGGTGCGAGAAGTTGCTGCTGGTGGCAGGCGTCCAGCCGGCCTGCGAGAGCTCGCGGATGTTGTCGATCAGCAGGTGCGCCAGCGTGCGCAGGCGCTCGGAATCGTAGGGCAGTGCGTTCATGCGCGTAGTGTAGGGCTTGGGGGTTGGATTGGGATGACAGGTGGCTGCACCCAGGAGCATCTCCTCATGCCGTAGCCTCACACAAACCTCTCTCCAGACGGATCACGAGCGGTCGGACCCTCACCCCAACCCCTCTCCCGGAGGGAGAGGGGCTTTGGCTGTTCCCTTCTCCCGCCGGGAGAAGGTGCCCCGCAGGGGCGGATGAGGGTCCGGGCGCAGCCTCGTGTTGCCAGATGGGTGCAGCGCTTCGCGCTCCGTACCCCCACCCCAACCCCCTCCCGGCGGGAGAGGGGCTCTAAGGCTCAGCCTTGGCTGCGGCGCAGGCGGCTGTGGCGGTAGCCGTAGCCGAAGTAGATCCCCAGGCCGATCACCGTCCAGCCGGCCATCAGCATCCAGTTGTGCGCGGTCATCGCCGACAGCAGCGCCAGGCAGCTGAGCACGCCGGCGATGCAGATCGGCCAGGCGAACGGGATGCGGAACGGGCGCGGCAGGTCCGGCTGGGTGCGACGCAGGATCAGCACGCCGGCGCAGACCGCGGCGAAGGCGATCAGGGTGCCCATCGAGGTCAGTTCGCCGAGCACGTCCAGCGGGAACAGCGCCGCCAGCAGGGCGATGCCGATGCCGGTGATCACGGTGTTGACGTGCGGGGTGCGGTAGGTCGGGTGGATCTTGGTGAACACCGGCGGCAGCAGGCCGTCGCGGGCGATGATCATGAAGATGCGTGGCTGGCCGATGATCATCACCAGCACCACCGAGGACAGGCCGATCAGCGCGCCGATCTCCACCACCACGCGCAGCCAGGCCAGCTGCGGATGCGCCGCCACCGCGGTCACCACCGGCTCGTCGGTGCCCAGTTGGGTGTACGGCAGCAGCCCGGTCATCACCGCGGCCATGGCGATGTACAGCACGGTGCAGATCACCAGCGACAGGATCATGCCGATCGGCAGGTCGCGCTGCGGTCGGTGCGATTCCTGCGCCGCCACCGACACCGCCTCGAAGCCGATATAGGCGAAGAACACCATCGCCGCGCCGCGCAGCACGCCGTCCAGGCCGTACTTGCCCGGGCCTTCGTTGGCGGGGATGAACGGGTGCCAGTTGGCCGGGTCCACGTACTTCCAGCCGGCGGCGATGACCAGGACGATCAGGCCGCTCTTCAGCACCACCATCGCCATGTTCATCGCCGAGGACTTGCGGATGCCGACGTAGCACAGCCAGGTCAGCAGCAGCACGATGCCGGCGGCAGGCAGGTTGGCGATCGCGCCGGTCGGCTGCAGCTTGCCGTCCAGTGGCGCGTTGACCAGGGCCGCGGGCAGATGGATGTCGAAGTGGTCGAGCAGGCTGAGGAAATAGCCGGTCCAGCTCACCGCCACCGCGGAGGCCGACACGCCGTACTCCAGCACCAGCATCCAGCCGATGAACCAGGCCGCCAGCTCGCCGAAGGTGGCGTAGGTGTAGGTGTAGGCGCTGCCGGAGACCGGCACCATCGCCGCGAACTCGGCGTAGGCCAGCGCGCAGAACGCACAGCACACCGCGGCCAGCACGAACGAGAGCATGATCGCCGGTCCGGCGTGGTTGGCCGCCGCCTGCCCGGTGATGACGAAGATGCCGCCGCCGATCACCGCGCCGATGCCGAGCGCGGTCAGGCCCCAGGGGCCGAGCGCACGTTGCAGGCCCAGCCCGCCGGCGTCCTCGTGGCTGGCATGGGGGTGTTTAGTGGCCAAGAGTTGTTTGAGCATCGAGCGGTTCCAGCCGGGCGCGGCGTGCGAGGAAGAGGGGACGAACGCGAAGACCGGCGCGGACGCCGGTCTTCTGGGGGACGGATCAGGCCTTGGCGGCCAGGCGGCTGTTGCGGATGCCGTAGAAGAAGTAGATGCACAGGCCGATCAGGGTCCAGCCGACGAACACCTTCCAGTGTTCCTGGAATGCCTGGAAGAACAGGCCCACGCAGAACAGCGCGCCCAGCGGGCACACCGCCCAGAACAGCGGCACCCGGAACGGACGCGGCAGATCGGGACGGGTGAAGCGCAGCACCATCACGCCGACGCACACCGTGGCGAAGGCCAGCAGGGTGCCCATCGACACCAGTTCGCCGAGCACGTCCAGCGGGATCAAGCCGGCCAGCAGCGCGGCCAGCACGCCGACCACCACGGTGCCGACGTAGGGCGTGTGGAAGCGGCGATGGACCTTGCCGAACAGCTTCGGCAGCAGGCCGTCGCGCGCCATGGTGTAGAAGATGCGCGGCTGCGCCATCAGCATCACCAGCACCACCGAGGACAGGCCGGCGATGGCGCCGATCTCGACGAAGGTCTTCAGCCAGGCCAGCTGCGGGTAGTGCTCCAGCGCGGTGGCCACCGGCTTGGCGGTGCCGAGCTGGGTGTAGGGCAGCAGGCCGGTCAGCACCGCGCAGACGATGATGTAGATGACGGTGCAGATGGCCAGCGACACCAGGATGCCGATCGGCATGTTCTTCTGCGGGTCCTTGGTTTCGCCGGCGGAGGTGGAGACCGCATCGAAGCCGATGTAGGAGAAGAACACGATGGAGGCGGCGCGGAAGATGCCGCTCCAGCCGAATTCGCCCGGGCCGGTGTTTTCCGGGATGAACGGGTGCCAGTTGTCCGGGTTGATGTAGAAGATGCCGACGCCGACGAACAGGCAGATCACCAGCACCTTGATCGCCACCACGATGGCGTTGACGAAGGCCGACTGGGTGACGCCGACGTAGCACAGCGTGCTGACCGCGGCCACGATCAGCACCGCCGGCAGATTGACGATGTTGCCGGAGGCGACGAAGGCGTGGCCGGTCCAGGTCAGCGGCGCGCTGGCCAGTTCCGCGGGGAAGGGCAGGCCCAGGGTGCCGGTGACGAAGCTGATCAGGTAGGCCGACCAGCCCACCGCGACGCTGGAGCCGGCGAACAGGTATTCCAGCACCAGGCACCAGCCGATGAACCAGGCCACGCCTTCGCCGAGCGTGGCGTAGGAGTACGAGTAGGCGCTGCCGGAGACCGGCAGCATCGCCGCGAATTCGGCGTAGCACAGGCCGGCGAAGGCGCAGGCCAGGCCGGCGAACACGAACGACAGCATCACCGCCGGGCCGGCATGATTGGCCGCGGCCTGGCCGGTGAGCACGAAGATGCCGGCGCCGATCACCGCGCCGATGCCGAGCAGGATCAGGTGTCTGGCGGTGAGGGTGCGTTTGAGGGTGGCTTCGCCCTCCAGACTGCCTTCGAACGGTTCGCCGGCATCGACGTGACCGGCCGGTTCGATCGGCTTGACCCTCAGCAGAGACTTGAGCATTCGGTGCATCCCCAGGTGGCGGTACGGGGCAAGTGGCCCCGGCAATGGCGAAGCGCCGGGCCCGCAGCGGGCGACGCAAGCGTCGTACCATGCCAAAGCCGGCCGGCCGCCACAAGCCGCGCTGCACCGTGGACGGCGATAATGGCCACCCCCGAATGCGAGAACGCCGATGCCGGAGTCGTCCCTACGCCAGCAGTTGCAGGCCCATGCCGGGCAGTGCCCGGACCAGGCCGAGGTCGCCGCGCAGTTCCTGGCCTTGCTCGACGATGCCGCCGATCCCTTCGTGCGCGCCCGCCTGGACGGCCATTTCACCGGCTCGGCCTGGCTGGTCAGCGCCGACGGCACGCGCACCTTGCTGACCCATCACCGCAAGCTGCAGCGCTGGCTGCAACTGGGCGGCCACGCCGACGGCGACCGCGATCTGGCGCGGGTGGCGTTGAAGGAGGCCGAGGAAGAATCGGGGCTGCCCGGCCTGGCGCTGGAGGATGGCGCGATCTTCGACCTGGACCGGCACTGGATTCCCGCCCGCGGCGAGGTGCCGGGGCACTGGCATTACGACGCACGCTACGTGGTCCGCGCCGGCGCCGATGAAGCCTTCGCGATCAGCGCCGAGTCGCTGGCCCTGGCCTGGCGCCCGATCGCCGAATTGCTGGACGAAGCGGATCTGGATCCGTCGCTGCGGCGCATGGCGCAGAAGTGGTTGAAGCGCAGCGCATCAGCCCCTCTCCCCCCGGGAGAGGGGTTGGGGTGAGGGTGCGGGCGCGCAGCGCATGCGATGTTTCAGCTGCACGAGGCTGCGCCCGAACCCTCATCCGCCCCTTCGGGGCACCTTCTCCCGAGGGGAGAAAGAAAAGCCGGCTCCGGCTGGATGGCTTAGCCCCTCTCCCCCCGGGAGAGGGGTTGGGGTGAGGGTCCGGGCGCGCAGCGCCCCCACGAATCCCCAATCCCCAATCCCCGCTAGTAAAGAATGCGCGTCCGCAACGTCCCCGCCACCTGCGCCAGTTCGTCCTTCAGCACCGCGGCCAGTTCCTCGCTGGCGGCGACGTCGATCACCACGTAGCCGACCTTGGGGTCGGTGCGCAGGAACTGGCCGTCGATGTTGACGTTGTGGCGCGAGAACAGTTCGTTGATCTGCGACAGCACGCCCGGCACGTTGCGGTGGATGTGCAGCAGGCGCAGGCTCTCGGCATGCTCGGGCAGGGTGACTTCGGGGAAGTTCACCGCCGACAGGGTGCTGCCGTTGTCGCTGTAGCGCACCAGCTTGGCCGCCACTTCCACGCCGATGTTGTCCTGCGCCTCCAGCGTGCTGCCGCCGACGTGCGGGGTCAGGATCACGTTGTCGTGCGCGGCCAGCGGCGATTCGAACAGGTCGCCGTTGCCCTTTGGTTCGATCGGGAACACGTCCACCGCGGCACCGCCGATGTGGCCGCTGCGCAGCGCCGCGTCCAGGGCGTCGATGTCGATCACCGTGCCGCGCGAGGCGTTGATCAGGTGCGCGCCCGGCTTCATCTGCGCCAGTTGCGTGGCGCCGATCATGTTGCGGGTGGCCGCAGTTTCCGGCACGTGCAGGGTGACCACGTCGGCGCGCGCCAGCAGGTCGTCCAGGTCGGTGGCGGTGCGGGCGTTGCCCAGCGACAGCTTGGTCTCGATGTCGTGGAAGATCACCTGCATGCCCAGCGACTCGGCCAGCACGCCGACCTGGGTGCCGATGTGGCCGTAGCCGACGATGCCCAGCACCTTGCCGCGCGTCTCGTGGCTGCCGGCGGCCGACTTCGACCAGCCGCCGCGATGGCATTCGGCGTTCTTCTGCGGAATGCCGCGCAACAGCAGGATGGCCTCGGCGATCACCAGCTCGGCGACGCTGCGGGTGTTGGAGTAGGGCGCATTGAACACCGGAATGCCGGCCAGTTCGGCGGCGTCCAGGTCGACCTGGTTGGTGCCGATGCAGAAGCAGCCGACCGCGATCAGGCGCTTGGCGTGGGCCAGCACCTCGGCGCTGAGCTGGGTGCGCGAGCGGATGCCGACGATGTGCGCCTCGGCGATGCGCTGCTTGAGCTCGTCTTCCGGCAGCGATTTGGCGTGCAGTTCGATCTGCGAGTAGCCGGCCGCGCGAAACACGTCGACGGCGGTCTGGCTGATGCCTTCGAGCAGCAGCACGCGGATATCCTGCTTCGGAAACGAGGTCTTCTTGGGCGACATTGCGGCGAGGGAGCGATGGCCAACGGGCCGGTCACTATGCCAGATGGCTTCGCGCTTTGGTGCGCCGCAATAGGATGCCGGGAGACCGTGGATGCAACGCCGATGGACGGTTTCAGCTGCATCGATTGGCGGCGGCCGGTGGTGGATTCGGGAGTGGGGAGTGGGGATTCGCGAAAGCAGCGGCCTGCTGGCAGCGAACTGGACGCCGTTGCACAACGCTGGCACGCTTGAACGATTGTCTACGCTTCGACCTCTCCACTTATGACCGACCCGCGCCTGGATGCCCTGGCCCTTGCCGTTCCCGGCCTGCGCCTGAAGACCGATCCCGCCGACCTGGAGCACTACGGTCGCGACTGGACCCGGCGCTGGACCCCGGCGCCGCTGGCGATCGCGCTGCCGGCGACGGTGGAGGAGGTGCAGGCGGTGCTGCGCTGGGCCAACGACCACGCGGTGGCGGTGGTGCCCTCCGGCGGTCGCACCGGCTTGTCCGGCGGCGCGGTGGCCGCGCACGGCGAACTGGTGCTGAGCCTGGAGCGGATGAACAAGGCGCTGGCCTTCGATCCGGTCGACCGCACCCTCACCGTGCAGGCCGGCATGCCGCTGGAAGCGGTGCACAACGCGGCGCGCGAGCAAGGTCTGCTGTATCCGGTGGACTTCGCCGCGCGCGGGTCGTGCTCGATCGGCGGCAACATCGCCACCAATGCCGGCGGCATCCGCGTGATCCGTTATGGCAACACCCGCGAGTGGATTGCCGGATTGAAGGTGGTCACCGGCAGCGGCGAGCTGCTCGAGCTCAACCGCGGGCTGATCAAGAATTCCAGTGGCTACGATTTCCGCCAACTGCTGATCGGCTCCGAAGGCACCCTCGGCATCGTGGTCGAAGCCACCCTGCGGCTCACCGACCCGCCGCCGCCGAGCAACGTGATGTTGCTGGCGCTGCCCTCGTTCGAGGTGCTGATGCAGGTGTTCGCCGCGTTCCGCAGCCGGCTGCAGCTGGAGGCGTTCGAGTTCTTCACCGACCGCGCGCTGCAGCACGTGCTCGCGCATGGCGCGCAGGCTCCGTTCGACACGGTGTATCCGTACTACGTGGTCACCGAGTACGCCAGCGGCAACGAGGCGCAGGAGGCCGCGGCGCTGGCCGCATTCGAGGCCTGCATGGAGCAGGGCTGGGTGCTGGACGGGGTGATCAGCCAGAGCGAGGCGCAGGCCGCGCAGTTGTGGCGCCTGCGCGAAGGCATCACCGAAGCGGTGGCGCGCTACACCCCCTACAAGAACGACGTGTCGGTGCGGATCTCGGCGATGCCGGCGTTCCTGGCGCGGACCCAGGCGCTGCTCGGCGAGGCCTACCCGCAGTTCGAGGTGGTGTGGTTCGGCCACATCGGCGACGGCAACCTGCACATCAACGTGCTCAAGCCCGACGCCACCACACCGGCAGATTTCATCGCCGCCTGCGAGCAGGTGACCAAGCTGCTGGCGCAGGTGCTGGCCGAGCACGGCGGCAGCATCTCCGCCGAGCACGGCATCGGCCTGGTCAAGAAGCCGTATCTGGACAGCACCCGCAGCGCCGAGGAGATCGCGCTGATGCGCGCGGTCAAGCGCGTGTTCGATCCGTCCGGGTTGCTCAATCCGGGCAAGCTGTTCGATCCCTGAGCGCGGCCGTGCACCGCTGCCGCGCGGCCCGTTCAGGCGCTGCGCGGGGCGGACCGCTAGGCTATGCGGCGCGGCGCTGGCCGTCCCCTTTTTCACGATCCCGTTTGGAACGATTGCAATGACCCGAGTGACCGCGCGCTGCGCCCTGCTGTTCGCCCTGATCCTGCCCGCGTTCGCGCAGGCGTCCAGCTTCGCCGGCAGCTCCGCCGGTTCGGCCTCGGCCGGCTCGGCCGGCAGCTCGGCGTCCTCGGACAGCAGTTCCAACAACGACAAGGTGGTGCTGCAGGCGCGCGACGACGCGGCCGGCTTCGTCGCCAGCGCCGGCCGCATCCGCGGCGTGCAACTGGAAGCGGCGCTGCGCGTGCTGCGCGAGCGCAACCCGCAGGCGCAACAGGCCAGTGATCTGGAACTGGCGCAGGCGATCCTGGCGCTGTGATCCCGCGCCGGCCACGGCGCCTGCGCGCGCGGTGGCTGGCGTTGCTGGCGCTGGCCGCTGCGGTGCACGCAGCGGCCGCGCCGCTCGCTGTCGATGAGACAGGGCTGAGCCCCGCCGAGCGTACGGCCAGCGAGGCCGTGCTGAGCGTAGCGCAGGCGCGACTGCCGCCGGCCTGGACCGCGGCGCTGCCCGCAGGGCTGCCGCTGCAGTGGCGCGACGATCTCCCCACGCAGGTGCACGGGCGCGCGCAGGCCAGGCGCCTGCTGTTGAACAAGCGCTTGCTGCGCGACTGGATGGCGGCGCCAGGCAGCGACACCGATCCGGTCGCCGACCCGGCACGGCGCCCGGCACTGGCCGCCTTGCTGCACGAACTGGCGCACTTCTACGACCGCTCCACGGCCGGGCATCTCTCGTCCGATCCGCGGCTGCTGGATCTGGCCGGCTGGCAGGTCAGCCCGATGCGCCTGGGCCTGCGTCGCGGCCAGAACCGGTTCACCGAGCGCAGCCCGGATCCCTACGAATTGCAGTCGCCGGCCGAGTTCGTGGCGGTGAATCTCGAGCACTTCCTGCTCGATCCGGACTACACCTGCCGGCGGCCGGCGCTGGCCCGCTACTTCGCCGCACGTCTGGCATGGACGCCGCCGTCGAACGCATGCGCGCCCGGCCAGGTCTTCGTGCAGGATCCGCTGGCCGACGCCGCCGCCTTGCTGCAGGTGGATCCGGCGCGGATCTACGCGGTGGACTACCTGCTGGCCGAAGGCAATGCGCAGCCGATGAGCCACTGGGGCCACAGCATGCTGCGCCTGGTGATCTGCGCGCCGGGGCGGCCGCTGGGGCCGGCATGCCGACTGGATCTGGCCGAGCACCGGGTGCTGTCGTTCCGCGCCTTCGTCGACGACGTGCAGATTTCCAACCTGCGCGGGCTCACCGGCTCCTACCCGTCGCGGTTGTTCGTGCTGCCGCTGCGCCAGGTGGTGGACGACTACACTCAGGTGCAGTTGCGCGGCCTGCAGTCGCTGCCGCTGCGGCTGTCGCGCGAAGAGATCGCCGCGCTGCTGGAGCGCGCCGCGCAACTGCACTGGAGCTACGACGGCCGCTACTACTTCCTCAGCAACAACTGCGCGGTGGAGACCTACGCCTTGCTGCACGACGGCGTGCCGCGGCTGGCGGCCGCGCATCTGTCCGGGATCAGCCCGACCGGCCTGCGCCGGCGCCTGGTACGGGCCGGCATCGCCGATGCGTCGGTGTTCGACGACGCCGATGCGGCGGTGCGCAATGGCTACTTCTTCCCGGCGGCGAGCGCGCATTTTGAGGAGATGTTCGCGGTGGCACGCGGTTCCTTGGCGCTGCCTGCCCGCAATGCCGACGCGTGGCTGGACCTGCCGGCCGCACAGCGTGCGCCGTGGCTGCAGCGTGGCGACCTGCGTGCCAGTGCCGCCTTGCTGCTGCTGGAGAACGCCGCCCGCCGCCGCGCCGAGCAGCGTGGGCGCGAAGCCTTGAAGCGGCGCTATCTGGGCAAGCCGTTGCCGTCCGCGATGGCGGGTGCGAGCGAGCGCGATGCGGGTGCCGATACGCGCGATGCTGCCAGCGCTGTGCGTGCGGTGCTGGCCGAGCAAGGGCTACTGAGCCAACCGGCGAGCCTGCTGCAGGGGCAGCCGGGCTATGGCCTGCCGCAGGCGCAGGAGCGCGCCTGGCTGCAGGTGCAGGGACAGGCACGGATCGCGGCGCTGCACGACGACGGCGCTGCGCTGCAGACGCGCCTGCGCGGGTTGCTGCCGGCGTCGCTGCAGGCGGACCTGGCGCAGATCGATGCCAACCTGGCGACGCTAGGCGCACGTCTGCGTACGCTCAATCGCGAAGGCGGTGGGTTGCAGTTGCGGTCGCCTTCTGTGTTGCAGCCGCGTGGTGAGCAGCCGTAGTGCGGCATGCGGGTTTGCTAGGCGAAGCTATCGAAGGCAGATGTATCGCGCGTGCGGTAGACGGCGGCGCGGTCGCGGCTGAAGCCGCTCCTACGGCGCTGCTCGCGGGGTGAGTCCGCAGCACCTGTTTGCCGCAGGCGCAGCCGTGTCGGCGTGAAGCAAGACCGATAGCTCCATGCGTCGGGACTGAAGTCCTTCCCACAGAAACGCGGCGCCGCTCCCATGTATCGCACGTGCGGTAGACGGCGGCGCGGTCGCGGCTGAAGCCGCTCCTACGGCCGCTGCTCGCGGCGAGTCCGCAGCACCTGTTTGCCGCAGGCACAGCCGTGTCAGAGTGAAAGAAGACCTATAGCTCCATGCGTCGGGACTGAAGTCCCTCCCACAGAAACGCGGCGCCGCTCTCAACCCAATCATGTAGGATCGGCTTCAGCCGCGACGAACGAAGGCGCGAAGCCGGCAGATGTCGACGGCCGTCAGGGCCGACGCCCATCCTCGCAAGGGCACCACCCAACCTACCCGCCGGCAAACCGCCATCACGGCAGCTCGAGGCCGACATCCTTGCCGTAGCGGCGCAGCCAGGCGTCGCGTGGTGGGTCCTGGCGGTACTGCGCGCGCAGCTTCGCCCAGGTCTGTTCATTGCCGTCGCAGTACTTGGCCATTGCCTTTTCCAGTTCGCGCCGTCGCGCCGCGTCGTAGGCCTCTTCGCCGGCGAAGTGGTTGCAGGTGTCCTGGCGCGCAACGAAGGCGCGGATCGGCTCGGGCAGCGTGCAGAAACCGTCGTGGTGCTCGGGATCGACCGCGTCCGGAATCGTGCATGCGGGCTTGGCCGCGGCCGCCTTGGTCGCCGCGGCCGGCGTCACCGGCGCGGCGAGCGCCAGCACCGGCAAGGCCAGCAGGCCGAGGCAGGCGCGCCGTGGCGCATGCGCGGCGCTGCCTGTGCGGGAGACGTGGGTGACACGGCGCCCGCGCATGGGCTCAGTCGGCGCGACCGGCGAACTCGCCGGTGGTGGTGTTGACCAGCACGCGCTCGCCGTTGCCGATGTACTCCGGCACCATGATCTCGATCCCGGTGTTGAGCTTGGCCGGCTTCGGGCGCTTGGTGGCGGTGCCGCCCTTGAGCTCCGGCGGGGTTTCGATCACTTCCAGGGTCACGCTCTGCGGCAACTGGATCGCCACCGGCTGGTCGTCGATGACCTGCACGTAGATGCCGCTGAGGCCGTCGGTGATGTAACCCGCATCGGTGCCGATCGCATCGGCGTCCAGGGTGTAGGGGGTGTAGTCCTCGTCGTCCAGGAACACGAAGGCCTCGCCGTCCTTGTACGAGAAGGTGGACTGGCGGCGCATCAGCTCGACTTCGCGCAGGTCGTCGTCGCCGTCGAAGCTGGCATCGAGCTTGTTGCCGCCCGGCACGCTGTACATCACGAAGCGGAAGCGCACGTTGCCGCCGCGGCCCTGCGGCGAGCTGCGCTCGATGTCGCGGATCTGGTACACGCCGTTGTTGTACTCGACGACGTTGCCTTTCTTGATTTCGTTGGCTTTCATGGGTGTGGGGCCGGGATTGGGGATTAGAGATTGGGGATTGGAAAGCGCCGGGCAGGGACGCGGGACGGGGAGCGCTTGCGAATCCCCAATGCCGAATCCCCAATCCCGGCTACTTCGGCGCCAACCGCACCGCGCCGTCCAGGCGGATGGTTTCGCCGTTGAGGTAGCGGTTGCGCAGCAGGAACATCACCGTGTCGGCGAATTCGTCCGGGCGGCCGAGACGCGAAGGATACGGGATCGAGGCGGCCAGCGACTGCTGCACGGCCTCGGGCATGCCGTCGACCATCGGGGTCCAGAAGATGCCCGGGGCGATGGTGTTGACGCGGATGCCGAAGCGCGCCAGTTCGCGGGCCATCGGCAGGGTCATCGCCACCACGCCGCCCTTGGACGCGGCGTAGGCGGCCTGGCCGATCTGGCCTTCGTAGGCGGCGACGCTGGCGGTGTTGACGATGACGCCGCGCTCGTCGTCCTCGCCCGTGGCGTTGTGCTGCATCAGGTCGGCGGCGGCCTTGGCGACGTTGAAGCTGCCGACCAGGTTGACCATCACCGTGCCCTGGAAGGTGGCCAGCGGCATCGGCGCCTCCTTGCCCAGCACGCGGCCGGCGCCGAGGATGCCCGCGCAGTTGATCGCGGCATTGAGGCCGCCGAGGAAGCCCTGCGCTGCGCCGAGCTGCGCGGCCACCTGGGCCTCGTCGCTGACGTCGGTGCGTAGGTAGCAGGCCCGGTCCGCGCCCAGGGCGGCGACCGCGGCCGCGCCCTTGTCGTCGTTCAGATCGAACAGCGCGACCTTGCCGCCTTCGGCCACGATGCGTTGCGCCACCGCCAGGCCGAGGCCGGACACGCCGCCGGTGACCACCGCTTTCAGATCGGCAAGCTGCATGGATGTTCCCTCCCAGGAAAACGCCCAGTTTAGAGGCTGCCGCCCCATCGCGGCGAGATCGGCGACGGGCCGCGGCGCGCAGGTCTGTCGCCGGGTGAGTAACTGCTGCGGCTCAGGCCTCGGCGGCCAGCGCCTGGCCGACCTTGCTGCCGGTCGGCCGGCCCAGTTTCTGTGCCAGCCAGCGGCCGGTCGCGGCCAGCGCGGGCAGGTCGATGCCGGTCTCCACCCCATTGCCGTGCAGCAGGTAGACCACGTCCTCGCTGGCCACGTTGCCGCTGGCACCCTTGGCATACGGGCAGCCGCCGGCGCCGGACACCGCGGCATCGACCACGCGCACGCCTTCTTCCAGGCAGGCGGCGATGTTGGCCAGGGCCTGGCCGTAGGTGTCGTGGAAGTGCACCGCCAGCGCCGCCATCGGCACCGCCGCGGCGACCGCGCGCAGCATCGCCCGCGCCTTGCCCGGCGTGCCCACGCCGATGGTGTCGCCCAGCGAGATCTCGTAGCAGCCCATCGCATGCAGCCGCTGCGCTACCCGCACCACGTCGGCCAGGGGGACGTCGCCCTGGTAGGGACAGCCGAGCACGGTGGACACGTAGCCACGCACCTTGACCCCATCCGCCGCCGCGCGCTCCAGCACCGGCGCGAAGCGCGCCAGCGATTCGTCGATGCCGGCATTGGTATTGGTGCGGTTGAAGGTCTCCGAGGCGGCGGTGAACACGGCCACCTCGCGCACGCCGACCGCGGCCGCGCGCTCGTAGCCCTGCAGGTTCGGCACCAGTACCGGATAGTCCACGCCCGGCACCTGCGCGATGCCGGCGTAGACCTCGGCCGCATCGGCCAGCTGCGGGACCCATTTCGGGCTGACGAAGCTGGTCGCCTCGATGCTGCGCAGGCCGGTGCGCCCCAGTCGCGCGATCAGCTCGATCTTGTCTTCCGTGGCGACCCAGGCCTTCTCGTTCTGCAGGCCGTCGCGCGGGCCGACTTCGACGATGCGCACGCGGTCGCTCATTCGCGGGATTCCTGCGCTGTTGGCCGGGCGCTGCGCACGAAGCGGGAAGCAAAGAGGGTCATGGGATTCCTGATGAAGAGAGGCGGTGAAACAGCCGCAGGCAGGGTCGGCGCCAGGTGCGCCGGGGCAGCGCGGATCAGCCCGCTGCTGGGCGGTGGCAGACCGCTTCGATGTTGTGGCCGTCCGGATCCAGCAGGAAGGCGCCGTAGTAGTCGGGGTGATAGTGCGGGCGCAGGCCCGGTGCGCCGTGCTCGCGGCCGCCGGCGGCCAGGCCGGCACGATGGAACGCGTCCACCTGCGCGCGGCTGGCGGCGACGAAGGCCACGTGCACGCCATTGTCGCCGGCGTCGCGGCCGCCGTCGGCGATCCAGAAGCTGGGCTTGCCGTCGCGACCGAAACCGACATGGCGCTGGCCGCCGCTTTCCTCGGCGCTCACCTGCATCACCACGTCCAGCTCCAGCGCGGCCAGGGCGGCACGGTAGAAGGTCAGGCTGCGGTCGAGGTCGCTGCAGCGCAGGCCGAGATGGTCGATCGGGTTCATGGGCTGGCCCTCCAGGCCGGTTCGCGTTTCTCCAGAAACGCATTCAGCCCTTCCTGGCCTTCGGCCGAGACCCGCAACTGCGCGATCAGGGCGGCGTTGGCCTGGTCCAGCGCATCGCGCTCGCCGCCGGCGGCGACCCGCCGCACCAGCGCCTTGGCGCCGGCGGCGGCCAGCGGCCCGGCCTGGCAGAGCAGGGCGACCTGGCGTTGCACCGCCGCGTCCAGCGCCTCCGGCGCCACCGCCTGGTGGACCAGGCCGATCTGCGCCGCGGTGGCGGCGTCGAAGGTTTCCGCACTGGCGAACCAGCGCCGCGCCTGGCGCGCGCCGATCGCCGCGATCACGTATGGCGAGATCACCGCCGGCAGCAGGCCCAGCCGGCTTTCGCTGAGCGCGAAGCGCGCATCGGTGGCGGCCACGGCGATATCGCAGCAGGCGACCAGGCCCACCGCGCCGCCGAACGCGGCACCCTGCACCCGCGCCACCGTGGGCTTGGGCAGTTCGTCCAGCAGGCGCATCAGCCGCGCCAGGGCCAGCGCATCGTCCAGGTTCTCCTGTTCGCCGGCGCCGGCCATCGAGCGCATCCACTGCAGGTCGGCGCCGGCCGAGAACGCCGCGCCCGCACCGGCCAGGACCAGCACCTGCACCTGCGGATCGGCGCCGATCTGCAGCAGGGCGTCGCTGAGCTGGGCGATCAGCGCGGCGTCGAAGGCGTTGCGGACCTCGGGTCGGTTCAACTGCAGGGTCAGGACCTTGCCGGATCGTTGCAACAACAGGGCATCGCTCATCGAACACGCTCGTACAAAGGGGAAACGGCAGCCATACGGCGATCATAGCCGGCCGTGCCCGCGCCGCCATGACGCGCCGCGGCGATGCTACAATTGATAACCATTCTTATCGACGGAACGTGCTGTGACGTTGTCCGACATGCCGTTGCGCAGCAGCGCCCTCGTGGAATCCGTGCACGACCGCCAGGCCAACGACGCCATTGCGCGGCGTCTGCGCGAGCTGGGCTTCGTCGCCGGCGAACAGGTGCAGGTGCTGGCCAGCGGGCCGATCGGTGGCGAACCGCTGCTGGTGCAGGTGGGCTATACGCGCTTCGCGCTGCGGCGCAGCGAGGCGGCGCGGGTGCAGGTGAGCGCACTGGACGAGGTGCGCTCGTGAGCGCGGTGGCCGCACCGCTGCGCCTGGCCCTGGTCGGCAACCCGAACTGCGGCAAGACCGCGCTGTTCAACCAGTTGACCGGCAGCAAGCAGAAGGTCGCGAACTACGCCGGCGTCACCGTCGAGCGCAAGGAGGGCCGCTTCCGCGCGCCGTCCGGGCGCGAGTTCGCGGTGCTGGATCTGCCAGGCGCCTACAGCCTGCAGCCGGCCAGCCTGGACGAGGCGATCACCCGCGACCTGTGCCGCGGCTTCTACCCGGGCGAGCCGGCGCCGGACGTGCTGGTCTGCGTGGTCGACGCCACCAACCTGCGCCTGCACCTGCGCTTCGCGCTGGAACTGCGCGAGCTGGGCAAGCCGATGCTGGTGGCCTTGAACATGGTCGACGCGGCGCAGCGCCGCGGCATCCAGATCGACCGCCAGGCGCTGGAACAGGCGCTGGGCGTGCCGGTGATCGAAACCGTGGCGGTGCGCCGCAACGGCGCCCGCGCTCTGGTCGAGCGGCTGGATGCGCTGGCGCCGGCATTGCCGCCGGCGGTGGCGCCGAGCGAGGGGCAGGGCGACTACCACCAGCAGGTGCGCGCGATCCTGGCGGCGGCGGTGTCGATGCCGACCCGCACCTCGCGCGTCGACGACGCACTGGACCGTTGGTTGCTGCACCCGGTTGCCGGCCTGCTGACCCTGGTGCTGGTGATGTTCCTGATCTTCCAGGCGGTTTTCGCCTGGGCGCAGCCTGTGATGGACCTGATCGACGGTGGGACCAAGGCGCTGGGCGCCTGGGTCGGCGGAACCCTGCCGGAGGGACCGTTGAGCAGCCTGCTGGTGGACGGCATCATCGCCGGCCTCGGCGGGGTGGTGGTGTTCCTGCCGCAGATCCTGATCCTGTTCGCCTTCATCCTGGCGTTGGAGGAATCCGGCTATCTGCCGCGCGCGGCCTTCCTGCTCGACCGCATGATGGCCGCCGCCGGTCTGTCCGGGCGCTCGTTCATCCCGCTGCTGTCCAGCTTCGCCTGCGCCGTGCCTGGGATCATGTCCACGCGCAGCATCCAGGACCCGCGCGACCGCCTGGCGACCATCCTGGTGGCGCCGCTGATGACCTGTTCGGCGCGCCTGCCGGTGTATACCTTGCTGATCGCCGCGTTTGTGCCGCAGAAGCAGGTGTGGGGCGTGCTCAATCAGCAGGGCCTGGTGTTGTTCGGCCTGTACGTGGCGGCGATCGTCAGTGGGTTGGCGGTGTCGTGGACGATGAAGAAGTGGCGCCGCGACAAGGGCGAGCATCCGCTGCTGCTGGAGCTGCCGTCCTACCGCGTGCCGCACCTGCGCGATCTGGCGCTGGGGCTGTGGGAGCGCGCGGCGATCTTCCTCAAGCGCGTCGGCGGCATCATCCTGGCGCTGACCATCCTGCTGTGGTTCCTGCTGAACTTTCCGGCGCCGCCGGCCGATGCCACCCTGCCGGCGATCGACTACAGCTTCGCCGGCCGCATCGGCCACGCCATGACCACGGTGTTTTCGCCGCTGGGCTTCAACTGGCAGATCTGCATCGCGCTGATCCCCGGCCTGGCCGCGCGCGAAGTGGCGGTGTCGTCGCTGGCGACGGTGTACGCGCTGTCGGCGGCCGACGACGATGCCGCCGCGCAGGCGCTGTCGCCGCTGATCCACGACGGCTGGTCGCTGGCCACCGCGCTGTCGCTGCTGGTCTGGTACATCTACGCGCCGATGTGCATTTCCACCCTGGCCACGATCAAGCGCGAGACCAACTCGTGGAAGCAGATGAGCTTCGCCGCGTTCTACCTGTTCGCGCTGGCGTATCTGGCCTCGCTGGTCACCTACCAGGTCGCGGTGGCGCTGGGAGCCGGCTGAGATGAGCGCCTCGCTGCTGCTGCAGTACCTGGTGATCGCGCTGGCGGTGCTGGTCAGTGCCTGGGTGGTGCTGAAGAAGCAGTTCCCCGGCACCGCGCGCAAGCTGTGCAGCGGCATCGCCGTGCGCCTGCTCAAACCGGGCCGCGCGGCGTGGCTGCAGGCCCTCGGTCGCCGTATCGCGCCTGCGCCTACCGCGGGCGCGGGCGCCTGCGGCGGTTGCGACAGCTGCGGGCCGACGCCGCCGCGGCGGCACTGAGCCGCGGCGCCCGTTGCCGGCCGGCGCACCGCTTGTGCGCCGCACATGCGCGCCGCGATGGCGGCGACTATCCTATGCCGATGACCAGCCCATTCCAGTTCTCCCGCCGTGCGCAGGCGCTGACCAGTTCGGCGATCCGCGAAATCCTCAAGGTCACCGAACGCCCGGAAGTGATCTCCTTCGCCGGCGGCCTGCCGTCGCCGGATACCTTCCCGGTCGAGCGCATGCGCGAGGCCTGCGACAAGGTGCTGCGCGACGCACCGCAGGCGGCACTGCAGTACGGCCCGACCGAAGGCTATCTGTTGCTGCGCGAATGGGTCGCGGCGCGGCTGAGTCGCGACGGCGCCCACATCCGTCCCAGCCAGGTGCTGATCACCACTGGTTCGCAGCAGGGCCTGGACCTGCTCGGCAAGGTGTTCATCGACGAAGGCAGCAAGGTGTTGGTGGAAACGCCCAGCTATCTCGGCGCGCTGCAGGCGTTCTCGCTGTTCCAGCCGGCGTTCGCGGCGATGCAGTCGGACGACGACGGCGTGGTGGTGGACGCGCTGGACGATGCGCAACTGGCCGGCGCGCGCTTCATGTACGTGCTGCCGAACTTCCAGAATCCGACCGGGCGGCGCCTGCCGCTGCACCGGCGCCAGGCGCTGGTGGCGCGTGCGGCCGCGGCCGGCGTGCCCATCGTCGAGGACGATCCCTACGGCGAGCTGTGCTACAGCGGCGACACGCTGCCGAGCCTGCTGTCGATGAACCCGGACGGCGCCATCTACATGGGCTCGTTCTCGAAGGTGTTCGCGCCCGGCCTTCGCCTGGGCTACCTGGTCGCGCCGGAGGCGGTGCACGCCAAGCTGGTGCAGGCCAAGCAGGCGGCGGATCTGCACACGCCCTCGTTCAGTCAGCGCATCGTCTACGAGGCGGTGCAGGACGGTTTCCTGGATGCGCATATCCCCGGCATCCGCGCGCTGTACGCCAGCCGTTGCGAGCAGATGCTGGCCGCCCTGGCCAAGTATTTCCCGGCGCAGGTGCGCTGGAACCGCCCGGCCGGCGGCATGTTCATCTGGGTCGAACTGCCGGAGGGCATGGACGGCGGCGCGCTGCTGAGCAAGGCGATCGAGCGCAACGTGGCCTTCGTGCCGGGCGCGCCGTTCTTCGCGGTCGCGCCGCAGCGCAATACGCTGCGGCTGTCGTTCGTGACCGTGCCGGCCGAGCGCATCGAGACCGGCGTGCGCATCCTCGGTGCGCTGCTGCAGGACGAGGTCGCCGCGCACCGACGCGCGACGGCCTGAGTCCGTGTGTCGCGTCCGTCGATGACGTCGTCCGATTCCACCGTCGGGTCCTGGACCATCGACGCAGTCCTGGTCGGCCGCGCGCAGGCGTTCACCCGCCCAGGCAGCCGCAGCGCGATCGACAAGCGGCCGCAGGCCGGGCGGCTGCGCATCGGCCTGGAGGGGCTGGAACTGGACGAGCAGGGCGACCGCCGTGTGCATGGCGGCCCCGACAAGGCCTTGCACCATTATCCGCGCGACCATTACCCGGCCTGGCGCGAGGAATTGGGCGCGCATGCCTTGCTGGACGCGCCCGGTGCGTTCGGCGAGAACCTCAGCAGTAGCGGCGTGACCGAAGCCGACCTGTGCCTGGGCGACAGGCTGCGCCTGGGCACGGCCGTGGTCGAGGTGTCGCAGTCGCGGCAGCCGTGCTGGAAGCTGTCCGATCGGTTCGGCGTGGCCGCGCTGGCGCGGCGCGTGCAGGACAGCGGCCGCACCGGCTGGTACTACCGCGTGCTGCAGCCCGGCGAGGTCGCCGCCGGCGACAGTCTGGTGTTGCTGGAGCGTCCGTATCCGCAATGGTCGCTGGCACGCCTGGTCGGCCTGCTGTACCGGCGCGAGATCGACCCGGCGCAACTGCAGGAGGTGCTGGCGCTGCCGCTGGTGCCGAACTGGCGCACCCTGTTCGAGCGGCGCCTGGCGCAGCGTGCGGTGGAGGATTGGGACAAGCGCTTGCTGGGGCAGGCGGTAGCCGAGTAGGGCGGTTGATCGATCCGGCGAGTGTGCTCCCCTCTTGGCGGGAGCGGTGGCGTCGACAGGTGCATGCCCGATTGGGTGGGTGCAATGCGTCGGGGCTGAAGCCCCTCCTACAATGCCTGCTCAGCGACGTCGTTGATCCTCCGTAGGAGCGGCTTCAGCCGCGACGAACAAGGCCTCGTTGTATCCAAAGCAGGGTGCCGCCCGCATCGAACATGCTCCGTGCAAAGCGAGGCGGGTGCAGCGTCGGTCGCGCAACGGCAGCAGGGCGCCGCGCGAGATCGGGCGGTACGGCGTCGGGGCTGAAGCCCCTCCCACAGGGGTGCCCGATCGGCTGCGATGTCTCTTGCTATCGGCGCCAAGTGCCAAGTGCCAAGTGCTAGGTTCCAGGTGCTGAGTGCCTCGCCCGCCAACCTTTCGGTCGCTTCAAGGGCCGTCATGCCCTTGTGGGAGCGGCTCCAGCCGCGACGCGTGAAGCATCGCCACGTCCGGAGCGGCGCACTGGTGGCGCGTCGGGCGCTTGCGTCTCTCACGCACCCGCCCCCTGTCGCACCCGCGCGCAAACCGCTAGCCTTGTGTCGATGACGACTTCTCCGCTGCGTGTGTTGATCCATGGTGCGTCCGGCCGGATGGGCCAGGCGTTGTTGCGGCTGGCCGCGCAGGACCCGGCGCTGCAGGTGGTGGCCGCGGTGGTGCGGCGCGCGCCGGCGCAGCGGGTGATCGACGGCGTGCCGTACTTCGCCGCCGCCGAGTTGGGCGGGGTGCCGGCCTTCGACGTGGCGATCGATTTCAGCCTGCCGCAGGGCTTCGACCCGGTGCTGGCCCTGTGCACCGCACGCGGTGCGGCGCTGGTGTCCGGCACCACGGGGCTGGAGGACGCGCAGCGGCAGGCGCTGGCCGCTGCCGCCGAGCGCATTCCGCTGATCTGGGCCTCGAACTTCAGCCTGGGGGTGGCGGTGCTGCACGATCTGGTCGAGCGCGCCGCCGCGGCGCTGCCGGGCTGGGACTGCGACATCGTCGAATCCCACCACGTGCACAAGCAGGACGCACCCTCCGGCACTGCGCTGACCCTGGGCGACGCGGCCGCGCACGGCGGCGCTACTCCGCGCTACGCCAGCCTGCGTGCCGGCGACATCGTCGGCGAGCATCTGGTGCAGTTCGCCGGACTCGGCGAGCGGGTCGAACTGGTGCACCGCGCCAGCAACCGCGACATCTTCGCCCGCGGCGCGCTGCATGCGGCCGCGCGCCTGCCGGGGCGTGCGCCCGGGGCCTACCGGCTGCGCGACCTGCTCGGCTGAACGCGGTTTTCACATAAACGGCTGGCGCGGACCGCCCCGCGCCGGTACAATTCTCGCTCGCCTGTTACCCATCGCCACGGACCCGGAGAAGCGCCGAGTTCGCGGTTTCTTGCAGCCTGCAAGTTGGTGGGGCAGGGTTCCTCTCTCCCCAAGGCGAACCCCGTGACTCAACCCGCAATCCTTGTCCTTGAAGACGGCACCGTGTTCGAGGGCGAATCCGTAGGCGCTGCCGGCCTGTCCGTCGGCGAAGTGGTGTTCAACACCGCCATGACCGGCTACCAGGAGATCCTCACCGATCCCTCCTACGCCCGCCAACTGGTCACGCTGACGTATCCGCATATCGGCAACACCGGCTGCACCGACCAGGACGACGAGGCCGCCCAGGTCTGGTCGGCCGGCCTGATCGTGCGCGACGTGCCGCGCCGCCCCAGCAACTGGCGTAACCAGGTGGCGCTGCCGGACTGGCTGATCCAGCGCGGCGTGGTCGCCATCGCCGGCATCGACACCCGCAAGCTGACCCGCATCCTGCGCGAGAAGGGCTCGCAGAACGGCGCGCTGATGGCCGGCGAGGTCAATGTGGACACCGCGCTGGAAGCGGCGCGCAAGTTCCCGGGGCTGAAGGGCATGGACCTGGCCAAGGTGGTCTCCACCGACACCGCCTATCCCTGGCGCGATGGCCAGCTCGACCTGGACAGCAACGTCTTCGTCACGGCCGAGCCCAAGTTCAAGGTCGTCGCCTACGACTACGGGGTCAAGCACAACATCCTGCGCATGCTCGCCGAGCGCGGCTGCGAGGTGACCGTGGTGCCGGCGCAGACGCCGGTCGCCGAGGTGCTGGCGATGAACCCGCACGGCGTGTTCCTGTCCAACGGCCCCGGCGACCCGGCGCCGTGCGACTACGCGATCGCCGCGATCAAGGAACTGCTGGCGCGCAAGATCCCGACCTTCGGCATCTGCCTGGGCCACCAGCTGCTGGCGCTGGCCGCCGGCGCGCAGACCCTGAAGATGGGCCACGGCCACCACGGCGCCAACCATCCGGTGCAGGACCTGGACAGCGGCCGGGTGATGATCACCTCGCAGAACCACGGCTTCGCGGTGGACGAGGCGACCTTGCCGGCCAACGTGCGCGTCACCCATCGCTCGCTGTTCGACGGCAGCAACCAGGGCATCGCGCTCACCGACGCACCGGCCTTCAGCTTCCAGGGGCACCCGGAAGCTTCGCCGGGTCCGCGCGACGTGGCGCCGCTGTTCGATCAGTTCGTGTCACTGATGCGGGACCCGGGACCCGGGACCCGGGGATCGGAAAAGGCCGCGTAATGGCGGTCTCCCATTTCCGGGATCTCGAAGTCTGGCAACTGTCCATGCAGCTCGCCGAAGCAGTCTATTCGTTCACAGCGTCATTGCCGCACGTCGAGCGTTACGGATTGACTTCGCAGTTGCAGCGTTCCGCGGTATCGATTCCTTCAAACATCGCTGAAGGCAACGCACGCGGCGCCACACGGGACTATGCGCGTTTTGTAGCGATCGCAACAGGATCGTGCGCCGAGCTACAAACGCAGTTGCTGCTGGTCGAGCGGCTTGGGATGGGCGAACACGAAGAACTTAGCGTTGTGCTGCAGCTCTGCGAGCGCGTCAGCCAAATGCTTTCCAGATTGCAACAATCATTGCAGCGTCGGCTTGAATCCGGGTCCCGGGCCCCGGGTCCCGGGTCCCGCATTTCCGAGAACGTCGAGGATTACTGAACCATGCCACGTCGCACCGACCTCCAAACCATCCTCATCATCGGCGCCGGCCCGATCGTCATCGGCCAGGCCTGCGAGTTCGACTACTCCGGCGCGCAGGCGTGCAAGGCGCTGCGCGACGAGGGCTACCGCGTGGTGCTGGTCAACAGCAACCCGGCCACGATCATGACCGACCCGAACATGGCCGACGCCGTGTACATCGAGCCGATCAACTGGCAGACGGTCGAGAAGATCATCGCCAAGGAAAAGCCCGACGCGCTGCTGCCGACCATGGGCGGGCAGACCGCGCTGAACTGCGCGCTGGACCTGGCCGACCACGGCGTGCTGGAGAAGTACGGCGTCGAGCTGATCGGCGCCAAGCGCGAGGCCATCCGCATGGCCGAGGACCGCGAGCTGTTCCGCGTGGCGATGGGCGAGATCGGCCTGGAGTGCCCGAAGGCGGCGGTGGCGCACACGCTGGAGGAGGCGCTGGAGATCCAGGCCACGGTCGGCTACCCGACCATCATCCGCCCCAGCTTCACCCTGGGCGGCAGCGGCGGCGGCATCGCCTACAACCGCGAAGAACTGATCGAGATCGTCGGCCGCGGCCTGGAACTGTCGCCGACCAGCGAAGTGCTGGTCGAGGAGTCGGTGCTGGGCTGGAAGGAGTTCGAGATGGAAGTGGTCCGCGACACCGCGGACAACTGCATCATCGTCTGCTCGATCGAGAACCTCGACCCGATGGGCGTGCACACCGGCGACTCGATCACCGTGGCCCCGGCGCAGACCCTCACCGACAAGGAATACCAGCGCCTGCGCGACGCCTCCATCGCCGTGCTGCGCAAGATCGGCGTGGACACCGGCGGCTCCAACGTGCAGTTCGGCATCAACGCGCAGACCGGCCGCGTGGTGGTGATCGAGATGAACCCGCGCGTGTCGCGCTCCTCGGCGCTGGCCTCCAAGGCCACCGGCTTCCCGATCGCCAAGGTCGCGGCCAAGCTGGCGGTGGGCTACACCTTGGACGAACTCAAGAACGAGATCACCGGCGGGCTGACCCCGGCCTCGTTCGAGCCGTCGATCGACTACGTGGTCACCAAGATCCCGCGCTTCGCCTTCGAGAAGTTCCCGCAGGCCGACGCGCGCCTGACCACGCAGATGAAGTCGGTGGGCGAGGTGATGGCGATGGGCCGCACCTTCTCCGAATCGCTGCAGAAGGCGCTGCGCGGTCTGGAGACCGGCAAGATCGGGCTGGATCCGACCGGCCTGGACCTGAGCAGCGAAGACGACCTGGCCACGCTCAAGCGCGAGCTGAAGGCGCCCGGTCCGGAGCGGCTGTTCTATGTCGCCGATGCGTTCCGCGCCGGCATGAGCGTGGAGCAGGTGCACGCGCTGTCGTTCATCGACCCCTGGTTCCTCGACCAGATGGAAGACCTGATCGCGCAGGAAGCGCAACTGGCCGCCGACGGCCTCGGTGCGCTGGACGCCAAGCGCCTACGCACGCTCAAGCGCGCCGGTTTCTCCGATGCGCGCCTGGCCGAACTGTGCGGCACCAACGAGGCCGCGGTGCGCGCGCTGCGCCGCGCGCACAAGGTGCGCCCGGTATACAAGCGCGTGGACTCGTGCGCGGCGGAGTTCGCCACCAGCACCGCCTACCTGTACTCGACCTACGAGGACGAGTGCGAGGCCGCGCCGAGCGACCGCGACAAGATCATGATCCTGGGCGGCGGCCCCAACCGCATCGGCCAGGGCATCGAGTTCGACTACTGCTGCGTGCACGCGGCGCTGGCGCTGCGCGAGGACGGCTACGAGACCATCATGGTCAACTGCAATCCGGAGACCGTGTCCACCGACTACGACACCTCCGATCGCCTGTACTTCGAGCCGCTGACCCTGGAAGACGTGCTGGAGATCGTCGAGCTGGAGCAGCCCAAGGGCGTGATCGTGCAGTACGGCGGGCAGACCCCGCTGAAGCTGGCGCGCGCGCTGGAGGCCAACGGCGTGCCGGTGATCGGCACCTCGCCGGATTCCATCGACCTGGCCGAGGACCGCGAGCGCTTCCAGCAACTGGTCGACAAGCTCGGCCTGAAGCAGCCGCCGAACCGCATCGCCCGCAACGCCGACGAGGCGCTGGTGCTGGCGCGCGAGATCGGCTATCCGCTGGTGGTGCGCCCGAGCTACGTGCTCGGCGGCCGCGCCATGGAAATCGTCTACGGCGAATCCGACCTGGCGCGCTACGTGCGCGACGCGGTCAAGGTCTCCAACGATTCGCCGGTGCTGCTGGACCGCTTCCTCGACAACGCGGTGGAAGTGGACGTGGACATCATTGCCGACCAGGACGGGCAGGTGCTGATCGGCGGCGTCATGGAGCACATCGAGGAAGCCGGCGTGCATTCGGGCGATTCGTCCTGCTCGCTGCCGCCGTACTCGCTGTCGCCGGCGACCCAGACCGAGTTGCGCCGCCAGGTGGTCGAGCTGGCCAAGGCGCTGAACGTGGTCGGGCTGATGAACACCCAGTTCGCGGTGCAGGTGAACGACGCCGGCGACGACATCGTCTACCTGCTCGAAGTGAACCCGCGCGCCTCGCGTACCGTGCCGTTCGTGTCCAAGGCGATCGGCGTGCCGCTGGCCAAGATCGCCGCACGCTGCATGGCCGGCAAGACCCTGGCCGAGCAGGGCGCGCTGAAGGAGATCGTGCCCGACTACTACTCGGTGAAGGAGGCGATCTTCCCGTTCGCCAAGTTCCAGGGCGTCGATCCGATTCTCGGCCCGGAGATGCGTTCCACCGGTGAGGTGATGGGCGTGGGCCGCAGCTTCGGCGCGGCGTTCGCGCGTGCGCAGGAAGCCGGCGGCATCAAGGCGCCGCCGCTGGGCAAGGCCTTCGTGTCGGTGCGCGATCCGGACAAGCAGCGCGTGCTGCCGGTGGCGCAGGCGCTGGTCGAGCGCGGCTACACCCTGGTCGCCACCCGCGGTACCTGCGCCTGGCTGCAGCAGCACGGCCTGCAGTGCGAGCAGGTGAACAAGGTCGCCGAGGGTCGCCCGCATATCGTCGATCTGATCAAGAACGGCGAAATCGTGTATATCGTCAACACCACCGAGGGCCGGGCGGCGATCTCCGACTCGTTCTCGATCCGCCGCGAAGCCCTGCAGCATCGCGTCACCTATTCGACCACGGTCGCCGGCGCGCGTGCGCTGGTGCATTCATTGGAATTCCGCGGCACCGGTCCGGTCTGGGCGCTGCAGGAACTGCACAAGGAGCTGGAAGCGTGAGAGCCCCGATCACCATGCAAGGCGCGCAGCGGTTGCGCGAGGAACTGGATCACCTGAAGTCGGTCAAGCGTCCCGAGGTCATCACCGCGATCGCCGAGGCGCGCGCACACGGCGACCTCAAGGAGAACGCCGAGTACCACGCCGCGCGCGAGCAGCAGGGTTTCATCGAAGGCCGCATCAAGCAGCTGGAGAGCGAGCTGTCGCACGCCGAGGTCATCGACGTCAGCAAGCTGGCGGTCGGCAGCAAGGTGGTGTTCGGCGCCACCGTGACCCTGGCCGATGTGGAGACCGACGAAGAGAAGCGCTACCAGCTGGTCGGCGACCTCGAAGCGGACATCAAGCTGGGCCTGATCGCGATCTCTTCCCCGCTGGCGCGTGCGCTGATCGGCAAGATGGAAGGCGACAGCGTCAGCATCGACGCCCCGGCCGGACGCCGCGAGTACGAGATCGTCAGCGTCGCCTACGTCGGCTGATCCGATGGCGGTCGCCACCTTGCTGTTGCCGGAGCGGGTCCGCCTGGCCGGCGCCGTGCTGGCCGGCGAGGTGGCGCGCGCGTTCGGCCGCGCCGACCGCACGCAGGCCGCGCCCGGCGGCGAGGCGCAGTTGCGCCGCCATTTCGTGCTGGCGGAAGCATCGCTGCCGGCCGCGGCGCTGACCCGCCAACTGGACGCCGGCGATGCCGGCGACGGCCTGTGGCTGCGCGCCGATCCCGCCTACGTGGTGCCGGACATGCAGGGCGCGCGGTTGATGGCGCATGGCGACATGCTGCCGCTCGACGCGGTGGACCTGGACGCGCTGTTGCCGGCGGTGCAGGGCGTGTTCGCCGAGAGCGGGCTGACCCTGGACGCGCCCGATCCCACGCGCTGGTATCTGCGGCTGCCGGCCGACAGCGTGCTGCCGGTATTCGCGGCGCCGGCGCAGGTGCTCGGGGCGGACCTGTTCGATCATCTGCCGCAGGGCGAGGACGCGCGCCGCTGGCGTGCCCTGCTGACCGAAGTGCAGATCGTGCTGCACCAGCATCCCTGGAACCGCGAACGCGTCGCCCGCGGCCAGCCGGCGATCAACTCGCTGTGGTTCTGGGGCGGCGGCCGCTTGCCGGCCACGGTCGGCACTGCGCATGCGCAGGTGCGCAGCCGCGATCCGCTGTTGCGCGCGTTGGCCCAGGCCGCCGGCGTCGCCGATGCGCAGGCGCCGCGGGTTGACGCGCTGGTCGACCTGCGGCAGTTGCGCGCGCCCGAGCAGTTCGTCGGCGAGGTGGTGCAGCCGCTGCTGCACGCGCTGCGCGATGGCGAGCTGCAGCAACTGCAGCTGGATTTCGAGGACGGCACCTGTTTCCGTATCGCCCCTGCGCAACGCTGGCGCCTGTGGCGGCGGCCGCTGTCGCGCCTGGACGCATGAGCTCCATCGCGCGCATCGTGCGGCGGCCCGCGGCGGCTGCGGCCGGCCCGTGGCATGAGGCGACGTTACCGTTGCTGCGGCGTATCTACGCCGCGCGCGGCGCGCACGACAGCGGCCTGGCGCAGCCCAAGCTGGCGCAACTGCTGCTGCCGGATGCGCTGAGCGGTATCGACGCCGCCGTGGCCTTGCTCGCCCAGGCGATCGCCGCGGGCAAGCGCATCCTGGTGGTCGGCGATTTCGATTGCGACGGCGCCACCGCCTGCGCGGTGGCGGTGCGTGGATTGCGCCTGCTCGGTGCCGCGCAGGTGCTGCACGCGGTGCCCAACCGCATGGTCCATGGCTACGGGCTGTCGCCGGCGCTGGTGGCGGAACTGGCGCCGTTGCAGCCGGACCTGCTGGTCACGGTGGACCACGGCATCGCCTGTCATGCCGGCGTCGCCGCGGCCAAGGCGCTGGGCTGGCAGGTGCTGGTCACCGACCACCACCTGCCGGGTCCGGCGCTGCCGCCGGCCGATGCCATCGTCGATCCGAACCTGGCCGGCGACGCCTTCCCGAGCAAGATGCTGGCCGGCGTCGGGGTGATCTTCTACGTGCTGCTGGCCTTGCGCCGGCACCTGCGTGTGCGCGGCACGTTCGCGGCGGCGCCGCCGCCGGACCTGAGCGTGCTGCTCGACCTGGTCGCGGTCGGCACCGTCGCCGACCTGGTGCCGCTGGACCCGAACAACCGTGCGCTGGTCTCGGCCGGCCTGCGCCGTCTGCAACGCGGCGAGGGCTGCATCGGCCTGCGCGCCTTGATCGAAGCCAGCGGCCGCGACCCGGCGCGGCTCAGCGCCAGCGACATCGGCTTCGCGCTGGCGCCGCGGCTCAATGCCGCCGGCCGGCTCGAGGACATGGCCCTGGGCATCGAGTTGCTGCTGTGCGAGGACCCGCAACAGGCGCGCACGATCGCCGCGACGCTGGAGGAGATCAACGCCGAGCGCCGTGCCGTGCAGCAGCAGATGACCGACGAGGCCGAGGCGGTGGTGGCGCAGGCGCTGCTGGCCGCGCCCGAGCAGCCGCCGGTGGCGGTGTGCCTGTTCGATGCGCAGTGGCATCCCGGCGTGATCGGCCTGGTCGCGTCGAAGATGAAGGACCGCCTGCATCGGCCGGTGATCGCCTTCGCCCCGGCCGAGCCGGGCAGCACCCAGTTGCGCGGCTCGGCGCGTTCGATTCCCGGCTTCCACATCCGCGACGCGATGGCGGCGGTGGAGGCGCAGCGGCCGGGCCTGATGGAGAAGTTCGGCGGCCACGCCATGGCCGCGGGCCTGAGCCTGCCGCAGGGCGCGCTGGCCGAGTTCGAAGAGGTGTTCCGCGCGCATGCGCTGGCCAGCCTGGACGCGGAACTGCTGCAGGCCGAGCTGCTCAGCGACGGCGCGCTGGACCCGCACGAGCTCGACCATCGCCATGCCGAGGCGCTGCGCCGGGGTGGGCCATGGGGGCAGGGGTTTCCCGAGCCGCTGTTCGATGGCGAATTCGAGGTGCTGCAGTGGCGCGTGCTGAAGGAGCGCCACCTCAAGCTGAGCCTGCGTTGCCCCGGTCGTGCCGAACCCTTGAACGCGATCCATTTCAACGGCTGGCACGGTCGCGAACCGGGCCGCCGTGTGCACATCGCCTATCGGTTGGTCACCGACGACTACCGCGGCGGCGATGCGGTGCAACTGGTGGTGGAGCACTGTCTGCCGTTGGATGGCTGAGCAGTTGGCGGTCTGACACTACGCTTGGTGCCGCACCCTCACCCCAACCCCTCTCCCGGAGGGAGAGGGGCTTCGCTTTCCCTTCTCCCCCGGGAGAAGGTGGCCCGCAGGGCCGGATGAGGGTAGGGCGCAGCCTCGCGTCGTCTGTTGCATCGCGCCTTGCGCCGCACCCTCACCCCAACCCCTCTCCCGTAGGCAGAGAGGCTTCGCGTTCCCTTCTCCCACCGGGAGAAGGTGGCCCGCAGGGCCGGATGAGGGTAGGGCGCAGCCTCGCGTCGTCTGTTGCATCGCGCCTGTGCCGGACCCTCACCCCAAACCCCTCTCCCGGAGGGAGAGGGGCTTCGCTTTCCCTTCTCCCCTCGGGAGAAGGTGCCCCGCAGGGGCGGATGAGGGTACGGGCGCAGCCTCGCATCGCCAAAGCGCCGCGCCTTGCGCCGCACCCTCACCCCAACCCCTCTCCCGGTGGGAGGGGCTTGCGCGTCGCCTGAGCCTGGACGCACACAAGCAACCCCATCGCGTCACAGCGGACGTTCAAGCCATACCGTCCCAGCAAGGAGCGATCCATGCCGTCCACCATGCGCAGCAACGTGTGCGTGTTGTTGCTTTCGTTGTCGTTACTCGCCGCGGTGCCGGCAGGGGCGCAGTCCGCGCCGCAGCGGCAATTGGTCGCGCCGTTGCTGCACACCGACGCTGGCGAACGTCCGGTCGAGCTGCGCTCGGCGACCGTGCGTGCGCATGCCGCCGCAGGCCTGGCCGAAACCACGGTGGAGCTGGAGTTCTTCAATCCCAACGCACGCGTGCTGGAGGGGCAGCTGACGTTCCCGCTGCGCGAGGGGCAGCAACTCAGCGGTTTCGCCCTGGACGTCGACGGGCAGATGCGCGACGCGGTGCCGGTGCCCAAGGCGCGCGGGCGCCAGGTGTTCGAAGCGGTCGAGCGGCGCGGCGTGGATCCGGGCTTGCTCGAGCAGACCGCCGGCAACCAGTTCCGGCTGCGCGTCTACCCGCTGCCGGCGCATGGCAGCCGCCATGTGCGCCTGGTCTATCGCGAATCGCTACAGCGCACCGCCGCCGGCTGGCAGTGGCGCTTGCCGCTGACGTATGCGGTCGGCGCGCGGTCGCTGCAGGTAGCGCTAAGTAGCCAGGCCGCGCCTGATGAACGCGCGGCGACCCCCAGCATGCGGCTGCTGCCGACGGCGGACGGCGGCTACGCCGCGTCCTGGTCCGGCAGCCCGGCGCAGTTGCCGCCGGAGCTGGTGCTGTCGCTGCGCGCGAGCGCCACGCCGCGCGTGGCGACCGGCCTCCACGATGGCCAGCGCTACTTCCAGGCGCTGGTGCCGATCGCCGACCTGCACGGCCCGCGCCCGCTGCCGCAGCGTATCGGCCTGCTCTGGGATGCGTCCGGTTCGGCACGGCAGCGCGACATTCCGGCCGAACTCGCCTTGCTGCAGCGCTATTTCGCTGCGGTCGGCACCGCCCAGGTCGATCTGATCGTGCTGCGCGACCGTGCCGCGGCGCCGCGCAGGTTCCAGGTGCGCAACGGCGACTGGAGCGCCTTGAAGGCGGCGTTGCAGGCCGAGCAGCCCGACGGCGCCAGTGCGCTGGGCGCCTGGCAACCGGCGGCGCAGGTGCAGGAGTATCTGCTGTTCAGCGATGGCCTGGGCAACTACGGCGCGCAGACCATGCCGACGCTGGCGCCGGGACAGCGCCTGTATGCGATCGACTCGGCCGGCGTGCACGCCGATGCCGCGCATCTGGCGGCGATCGCGGAAGCGCGCGGCGGACGCGCGATCGCGTTGCAGGGCCTGCCGGGCGTGCAGCTCGCCAGCGAGCGGCTGTTGCAGCGTGGCGGCGAACTGGTCGCGCTGGACGGCAGCCAGGTCGCCGATCTGGTCGCCGATTCGCGCGACGCCGACGATGGTTACCTGCGCATCGCCGGGCGCCTGCTCGGCGCGGATGCAACGCTGCACCTGGAGATCGCCACCGCCGCTAGCACCCGACGCCTGCGCCTGCCGTTGCGCGAGGCGCAGGACGTTCCAGGCGACCTGGTGCCGGGCGCATGGGCGCGGGCCATGCTGCGCAGTCTGTCCGCCGATCCGCAGGAATCGGCCGCGCGCCGCCAGGCGCTGGCGACGCGCTTCGGGCTGGTCAGCGCCGACACCTCGTTGCTGGTGCTGGAGAACGCCGACGACTACGCCCGCTATGGCATCCCGGCACCCCCGGCGCTGCGTGCGGCGGTGGCGGGTGCGCAGGTGCGGCAGCAGAAGCTGCAGGACGACACGCGCAAGCGACGCATCGACGCGATCGCCGACGCGTTCGCGCAGCGTGTCGCCTGGTGGCAGCGGCGCTTTCCCAAGGACGCGCCGCCAGTGGCGATCGCCGCCGCTGACACTGCCGAGCAGCGCATGCAGGCCCCGTCGGGCCCGCAACGGTCCATGGCCCTCGCAGCGCCTGCGCCGATGCCTGCTGCCTCGTCTGCACTCGCGCCACTGGAGCTGGACATCGTCGGCGGTTCGTCCGGCGCGCCCAGCGAGGCGGCCGCGTCGGCGACTGCGCGCGAGCGTGTGGCGGCTCCGGCCACGATCTCCCTGGCCGTGCAGCCCTGGCAGCCGGATTCGCCGTATGCGCGGCGCCTGCGTACGGCCGCGGCGGACGCGGTGTATCCGTTGTATCTGAGCGAACGCGCGGCGCACGCCGACAGCGTGGCGTTCTACCTGGATGTGGCCGATGTGCTGTTCGAGCGCGGCCAGCGCGACCTGGCCCTGCGGGTGCTGTCCAACCTGGCCGAGCTGCAACTGGAAAATCGCCACGTGCTGCGCGTGCTCGGCTACCGGCTGCTGCAGGCCGGTCGCGCCGACCTGGCGGTGCCGGTGTTCGAGCAGGTGCTGCGGCTGGGCGAGGAGGAGCCGCAGAGTTTCCGCGACCTGGGCCTGGCCTATGCCGCGCGCGGCGACGCGCAGGCGGCGATCGCGCAGCTGTACCAGGTGGTGGTGCGCGACTGGGACACGCGCTTCGACGGGGTGAGCATGATCGCGCTCAACGAACTGAACGCGATCGTGGCGCGGGCGCCGCGGCCGCTGGACACCGGCTTCGTCGATCCACGGCTGCTGCGCAACCTGCCGCTGGACCTGCGCGTGGTGCTGAACTGGGACAGCGACAACAGCGACATGGACCTGTGGGTGACCGACCCCAATGGCGAGCGCTGCTACTACGGCAATCGCGCGACCTACCAGGGCGGCCAGCTGTCGCCGGACTTCACCGGCGGCTACGGGCCGGAGGAGTTCTCGCTGCGCAGCGCCAAACCCGGCAAGTACAAGGTGGAAGCGAACTTCTTCGGCGAGCGCCAGCCGCTGGTCACCGGTGCCACCACCTTGCACCTGCAACTGAGCACGGGCTGGGGCACGGCCGCGCAGCGCGACCAGCAGGTGACGCTGCGCCTGACCGAGCGCAAGGAGACGGTGCTGGTCGGCGAGTTCGACGTGCGCTGATCCGCCCATGGCGCGCCGGCGCGGTCATGCCGGCGCGCTACACTTCGACCATGTCCGATCCGTCCGGCGCCAGCGCCTATTCCCGTTTCCAGCCCTGGCGCCGCAGCTTCGAAATCGGCTTCTGGGTCGCGCTCACCCTGATAAACGCCATTGCCAACAGCGCCACGGTGCTGATCGACATCCGCAACACCGGGCTGCATTTCGCCGCATGGGAGCCGGTGGTCTGGGAGTGGTCCAGCCAACTGATGTTCCTGCTGATCGTGCCGTTGGTGGTGCTGCTGACCCGGCGCTACCCGCTGCACTGGGACACCTGGCGGCGCCGGCTGCCGGGCTACCTGCTGGGCAGCGTCGCGTTGTCGGTGCTGCACGTGGTGGGGATGGTCGCCCTGCGCAGCCTGGTCTACCGCCTGCAGGGCCAGCAGTACGACTTCGGTCCTTGGCCGCAGGGCCTGGCCTACGAATATCTCAAGGACGTGCGCAGCCTGGCTTCGATCGCGCTGTGCGTGCAGATGTACCGGTTCCTGTTGCGGCGCTGGCAGGGCGAGGCGGCGCTGCTCGGCGCGCCCGACGCCGGCCCGCCGGTGGGCTCGCTGGAACGGCCGGAGCGCTTCCTGGTGCGCAAGCTGGGCCGCGACTTCCTGGTCGCCGCGGCCGACATCGAGTGGCTGCAGGCCGCCGGCAACTACGTCAACCTGCGCGTGCGCGGCCACGACTACCCGCTGCGCAGCACCATGGCCGCGATCGAGGCGCGGCTGGACCCGGCGCGGTTCGTGCGCATCCACCGCAGCTACATCGTCAACCTGGCCAGCGTGGTCTCGATCGAGCCGTTGGAGGCGGGCGAGGCGCGGGTGCACCTGCGCGACGGCAGCCAGGTGCCGTGCAGCCGACGCTATCGCGCCGCGCTGCGCGTGGCGGCCGGGGAGGGCGAGGCGGCGACCATCGAGTAGGCCGGCGGCGCTGTGGCGCGGCGGCCGGAATTGCTAGAATCGCGCTCTTGTCTGCCGGAAACGCCGCAATGATCGAACTCAATCCGATTCGCCACCGCATCGCCGATCTGTCCGATCGGGTGCTGTCGCTACGGGGGTTTCTTTGACTACGACGCCAAGAAGGAGCGTCTAGAGGAAGTCACCCGGGAGCTGGAAAGCCCCGACGTCTGGAACGACCCCGAGCGCGCCCAGGGCCTGGGCCGTGAACGCGCAAGCCTGGAGAAGACCGTCGGCGGCATCGCCAGCGTGCTCGATGGCCTGAACGAATCCCTGGAATTCCTGGAACTGGCCGAGAGCGAGAACGACGAGGCCACCGCGCAGGCGGTGCTGGCCGACGTCGACCGCTTCCAGGCGCAGGTGGAGAAGCTGGAATTCCAGCGCATGTTCTCCGGGCAGATGGACGCCAGCAACGCCTTCGTCGACATCCAGGCCGGCGCCGGCGGCACCGAGGCCCAGGACTGGGCCGAGATCCTGCTGCGCATGTACCTGCGCTGGTGCGAGTCGCGCGGCTGGAAGACCGAGCTGATGGAAGTCTCCGGCGGCGAAGTGGCGGGGATCAAGTCCGCCACGCTGCGCGTGGAAGGCGACTTCGCCTACGGCTGGCTGAAGACCGAGACCGGCGTGCACCGGCTGGTGCGCAAGTCGCCGTTCGACTCGGACAACCGCCGCCATACCAGCTTCACCTCGGTGTTCGTGTCGCCGGAAGTGGACGACAACATCGACATCGACATCAATCCGGCCGATCTGAAGACCGACGTGTACCGGTCCTCCGGCGCGGGCGGCCAGCACGTCAACAAGACCGAGTCGGCGGTGCGCATCACCCACGTGCCCACCGGCATCGTGGTGGCCTGCCAGACCGGGCGCAGCCAGCACCAGAACCGCGACAACGCGATGAAGATGCTCGCCGCCAAGCTCTACGAGCTGGAGATCCAGAAGCGCAACGCCGAGCGCGATGCGGTGGAGGCGACCAAGTCCGACATCGGCTGGGGCAGCCAGATCCGCAACTACGTGCTCGACCAGAGCCGGATCAAGGACCTGCGCACCGGCGTGGAGCGCTCGGACACCCAGAAGGTGCTCGACGGCGACCTGGACGAGTTCGTCGAGGCCAGCCTCAAGTCCGGCCTGGAAGCCGGCGCGAAACGCAGCGACGCCTGAACCGGCGGCCTCCGTCCTGGCGACGGAGGCCGTGCGGCGGCACACGGCCCGCCGACTGGTGCATTCTTTCCCTTCCTCACGCATCCCCCATCCCATGACCGAGCAGACCCCCGCGCCGTCCCTTCCCGTCGACGAGAACAGCCTCATCGCCGAACGGCGCGCCAAACTCGCCGCGCTGCGCGCGCAGGGCGTGGCCTATCCGAACGATTTCCGCCGCAGCGACTTCGCCGGCGATCTGCAGGCCGAGTTCGCCGACACCGAGCGCTGGACCGCCGAAGCGCTGGAGGCCCAGGGCCGCAGCCTGCGCCTGGCCGGGCGCCTGCTGGCCAAGCGGGTGATGGGCAAGGCCAGCTTCGTGCAGCTGCAGGACGAGTCCGGGCGCATCCAGCTGTTCCTGCAGGCCAACGCCTTGGGCGAGGCCTACGACGCCTTCAAGGGCTGGGACATCGGCGACATCATCGGCGTGGAAGGCGGGCTGACCCGCACCAAGACCGGCGAGCTGTCGGTCAAGGCCACCGGCCTGCGGCTGCTGACCAAGGCGCTGCGGCCGCTGCCGGACAAGTGGCACGGCCTGTCCGACGTGGAGCAGCGCTACCGCCAGCGCTACGTCGACCTGATCGTGTCGCCGGAGGCGCGCGAGGTGTTCGTCAAGCGCTCCAAGATCATCCGCGCCATGCGCGCCTGGCTGGACGCGCGCCGCTTCCTGGAAGTGGAGACGCCGATGATGCATTACATCCCCGGCGGCGCCACGGCCAAGCCGTTCACCACCCACCACAACGCCCTGGACCTGGACCTGTACCTGCGGGTGGCCCCGGAGCTGTACCTGAAGCGCCTGGTGGTCGGCGGCCTGGAACGGGTCTACGAAATCAACCGCAATTTCCGCAACGAAGGCGTCAGCACCCGGCACAATCCGGAATTCACCATGATGGAGCTGTACGAGGCCTACGCCACGTACCACGAGGTGATGGACCTGACCGAGAACGTCATCCGCGACGTCGCCCGCGAGGTGCTGGGCACCACCCAGGTCCACTGGGACGGCGCCGACATCGACCTGGCGCCGGCGTTCCGCCGCTGGCGCATGGACGAGGCGGTGCGCCACCACAACCCGGAGATCAGCGCCGCCGACTGCACCGACCGCGAGGCCCTGCTGCGCCATTGCGAGCGGCTGAAGATCCGCACCAAGCCGTCCTATGGCTGGGGCAAGCTGCTGCTGGAGATCTTCGAGGCCACGGTCGAGCACACCCTGATCCAGCCGACCTTCATCACCGACCACCCGGTCGAGGTGTCGCCGCTGGCCCGTTCCAGCGACACCGAGCCGGGCTATACCGACCGCTTCGAACTGTTCATCAACGGCAAGGAAATCGCCAACGGCTTCTCCGAACTCAACGACCCGGAAGACCAGGCGGCGCGGTTCCAGGCACAGGTGGCGGCGAAGGACGGGGGGGACGACGAGGCCATGCACTTCGACGCCGACTACATCCGGGCGCTGGAAGTCGGGCTGCCGCCGACCGGCGGCCTGGGCATCGGCATCGACCGACTGGTAATGTTGCTTACCGGCAGCAGCTCGATCCGTGACGTGCTGCTGTTTCCGTACATGCGTCCGGAGGCTTAACCTAGCCGCGGACGAGGTGGCGCGGTTCTTGCACCAGGCGTTGCACGCAAAAGGAAGTGAGGTGGACGGGCCGGGGTGAGTCAGCGCTGGCGCGTTCCCGTTGTCGTCTCAGCAGCCCGCGCAGATGCGACGGGCGGAGGATTGCAGATGCATGATGCCAGCATGAGCCTCTCCGGCGCGTCCTCGAACGGGGACCGTCTCCACTGGGCGGACGGAAGCGACAATCGTTTGAACATCGTCATCGTCGACGATCAGACCTCCGCGCGCACGATGCTGCGGCATGTCATCGAGGACATCGCCCCGGAACTGACCGTGCGCGACTTCGGCGACTCGCAGGCCGCGCTGGCCTGGTGCGAGGCCGGCAAGGTCGACCTGTTGCTGCTCGACTACCGCATGCCGGGCATGGACGGGCTGGAGTTCGCGCGGCGCCTGCGCCGGCTGCCCAAGCACCGCGACATCCCGATCATCCTGATCACCGTGGTCGGCGACGAACCGATCCGCCAGGCGGCGCTGGAAGCGGGGGTGATCGACTTCCTGGTCAAGCCGATCCGCCCGCGCGAGCTGCGCGCGCGTTGCCACAACCTGCTGCAGCTGCGGCTGCAGAGCGAGAACATCAAGCAGCGCGCGATGTCGCTGGAGCAGCGCCTGCTGGCCAGCATGCGCGAGGTCGAGGAACGCGAGCGCGAGACCCTGTCGCGGCTGGCGCGGGCCATCGAGTACCGCGACGTCGGCACCAGCGCCTACCTGGAACGCATGGCCCACGTGGCCGGGCTGATCGCCGAGCAACTGGGCCTGTCCGAGGACGAGGTGCGGGTCATCGAGATGGCCGCGAGCCTGCACGACATGGGCAAGATCGCCATTCCCGACGCGGTGCTGCTCAAGCCGGGCAAGCTCAACGAGGACGAGATGGCGGTGATGCGCATGCACCCGCGCATCGGCTACGAACTGCTCAGCGGCAGCCAGAACCGCTTCATCCAGGTCGGCGCGCTGATCGCCCTGCGCCACCATGAGCGCTACGACGGCAGCGGCTACCCGGACGGCCTGGTCGGCGAGGCGATCCCGCTGGAAGCGCGGATCGTGGCGGTCGCCGACGTGTTCGACGCGCTGATTTCGCCGCGCCCCTACAAGGAAGCCTGGACCATGGATGCGACGCTGGCCTATCTCTACGCCCAACGTGGCCGCCTGTTCGACCCGCGCTGCGTGGACGCGCTGTTCCGCGGCCGCGAGCAGCTGCAGGTGATCTGCGAGAAATTCTCCACCGCCTCGGCGCGACCAGGAGTCTGACATGACCTCGGCGATCACGTGGGTGCGGCAACGGTTCGCGGAGCGCAAGGATACCGAGCACGGCCAGGCGTTCGTCCGCATCTGCATGGTCGCGCTGATCCTGGCGTACGAACTGTCGTTTTCGCACGGTTGGGACATCGCCCCGCGGCAGCGCGCCTATGTCATCGGCCTGACCCTGATCTCGCAGGCCGTGGCTCTGGCCTTGATGAGCTGGATCCTGGCCCGGCCGCAGCGCTCGGACGTGCGCCGGATCATCGGCATGGTCGCCGACTACGGACTCATGTCAATGGCGATGAGTGCGATCGGCGAACCGATGGCCTGCATCTACGTGGTCATCATGTGGGTCACCATCGGCAACGGCCTGCGCTACGGGAACCGTTATCTGTACCTGGCCGTGGCCATGGCGGTGGCCAGTTTCAGCATCACGCTGATGACCAGCGACTACTGGATCGCCAATCGCGGCCTGGGCATCGGCTTGCTGGTCGGTCTCGCCGCCATTCCGCTATACCTGTCCGGGCTGTTGCGACAATTGACCAGTACCACCGCCGAGGCGCGCCGCGCCAGCGAGGCCAAGAGTCGCTTCCTGGCCAACATGAGCCATGAGTTCCGCACTCCGTTGAATGGGCTGTCGGGGATGACCGAGGTGCTGGCGACCACGCGGCTGGACGCCGAGCAGCGCGAGTGCGTCAATACCATCCAGGCTTCCGCGCGCAGCCTGCTGTCGCTGGTCGAGGAAGTGCTGGATATCTCCGCGATCGAGGCCGGCAAGCTCCGGCTCGACAAGCGCGATTTCTCGCTGCGCGAAACCCTGGAGGGGATCAGCCTGATCCTGCAGCCGCAGGCACGGGCCAAGCGCCTGGCCTACCAGGTGGATGTCGCGCCGGACGTGCCGGACTATCTTTCCGGCGATCCGGGTCATCTGCGCCAGGTGCTGCTGAACCTGGCCGGCAACGCGATCAAGTTCACCGAGACCGGCCGGGTCGATATCCGGGTTCGCCTGCACAAGAACGAGCAGGGACAGCCGAAACGCCTGAGTTTCGACATCGTCGATACCGGGATCGGGGTGACGCCGGAGATGCGGCCGCGCCTGTTCGAGGCGTTCGAACAGGCCGACGTCGGCCTCGCGCGCCGCTACGAAGGCAGTGGCCTGGGCACCACGATCGCCAAGGGCCTGGTCGAAGCGATGGGGGGCAGTATCGGCTATCAGGAGAACGCACCGCGCGGCAGCCATTTTTGGTTCGAACTGCCGTTCGTGGCCGCGGCGGTACCGGCGTCGACGGACCTCGGGGCGCCGGCGGCCAGCGTGCCGGCGGTCGCCGAGGAGATCGATACCAGCGGCAACGTCATCGCGTTCTCCGATCCGTTCCTGCGCCACCGCGCGCGGGTGCGCGGCATGCGTATCCTGGTCGCCGACGACCACGCCGCCAATCGCATGGTGCTGCAGCGCATGCTGCAGAAGGCCGGCCATCGCGCCATTTGCGTGGACGGCGCCGAGGCGGTGCTGGATGCATTGGCCGAAAGCGAATTCGATGCGGTGATCGTCGACCTGCACATGCCCGGCATGAGCGGGCTGGACATGTTGCGGCAATTGCGGGTGATGCAGGCCGGCGGGCCGCGCACCCCCGTCGTGGTGCTCAGCGCCGACGTCACTCCCGAGTCGATCCAGCGCTGCGAGCAAGCCGGTGCCCGGACGTTTCTGGCCAAGCCGGTGGTGGCCAATCGCCTGCTGGACACGCTCTCCGACATCGCGATGGAGGGGCGCTTGCGCGTCGGCAGCGAGACGAGCACCGTGCGGCAGAGCGCGGTGTCGAGCGAGGGCGTGCTGGATTCGTCGGTCCTGGACGAACTCGCCGGGCTTGGCATGGGCGACGGCTTCGAGCGCGAATTCATCTCGCAATGCCTCAACGATGCCGAGGGCTGCCTTGGCGGCATGCAGATCGCCGGTGAGGCCGAGCATTGGGAACGCCTGCGCGAACACGCGCATGCGATCAAGGGTGTTGCCAGCAATCTCGGGCTGATCCGGCTCGCCAGTCTCGGTGGGGAACTGATGCAGATGCCGGAATGGCAGGTGCGCAGCGAGTGGCGTCCGCGCTTGATGGCGCTCAACGCCAGCCTGACCGAAGGCCGCGAAGCCCTGGAACTGCGCGCCCGGCAGAGCGCCGTACAGGACGGCGAACTGCGCTGAGGAAAGCCCGGCGCTGGGCCGGGTCATCCCTCATTGCCGGCAGCATGCCGCGCTCAGGCGGCGACCACGCCGGCTTGGGCGCGCCGGACCTGGGCGCGTACCAGCCGATCCATGATCCGCAGCGACTTTTCGCCAAGGGCCAGCGCCGCATCTACCCAGATCTCCGTCACCGCCAGCAGCTCTTCGCGGCGCACCGGCTGCACCACGTTGCGCATCGCGTTCATCGCCAGATGCGCCAGGGGCGCGCGCCGCTGTTGCTGGATCAGATCGTGCACCGCGTCCTTGCCCTGGCCCTTGGGGACCAGCACGTCGACGATGCCCATGGCATGCATCTCCTGGCTGCTGAAGACATGGCCTCCCAGGATGAGCTTCTCCGCGGCATGCGGCGCGATGCGACGGCTGAGGAACGAATACGCGCCCATGCCGGGAAACAGGCCGAACATGATTTCCGGCAGGCCCATGCCGACATCCTCTTCGGCCACGATCACATGGCACGACAACGCCATTTCCAGTCCACCGCCGAGCGCATCACCCTGCAACAGGGCGATGGTGCGGAAATTGCCGCCGAGCCCTTCGTGAAAACGGTGTACGCCATCGATGCAGCTTGTCGCGTAGGCCATCAGGCCGGCGCGATCGCGGCGGCGGATGTAATGGCCGAACAGTTCCAGATCCCCGCCAAGGTTGAACGCGCTGCCATCGGACGCCAGCACCAAACTGCCCAATCTCGCCGACGCCAGGCTGCCAGGCTGGCTGATCGAGGCGAGGTAGCTGTGCATCTCGCGCATCAAGGTGGGATGGAAGCAGGGCCGCTGCTTCGCGGCGCTGCCTGCATGCATGTACAGCCAATGGCTATCGTCGTCGCCGTCCGCATCGATGCGGATGCTGGAGTAGGCGCGGGTACGGGGCAGCGTGTCGATCGTGCTCATGGCGGGCTCTCGGAAAGACGCCCGCGGAGATGGCGTGGCGCAGCGGGCGAGTGCGTTTCCACCCGGCGGATGCTACACCCGGGTGCCGCGGCCGGAACTCGCCCCGCCAGCGCCTGCATGGGCGCCGCGTGGGCGCCCGTCGGACCTGCTTATTGCGGCGGCGGCGCGTCGCGCAGTTCGCGCCGCAGGATCTTGCCGACGTTGGTCTTGGGCAGCTCCTTGCGGAACTCGACGATGCGCGGGTGCTTGTAGCCGGTGAGGTTGGCGCGGGCGTGCGCCTTCACCTCGTCGGCGGTCAGGTTGGGGTCCTTCTTCACGATAACCACCTTGACCGCCTCGCCGGATTTTTCGTCCGGCACGCCGACCGCGGCCACTTCCAGCACGCCGGGCATCATCGCGATGACGTCCTCGACCTCGTTCGGATACACGTTGAAGCCGGACACCAGGATCATGTCCTTCTTGCGGTCCACGATGTAGAAGAAGCCCTGCGGATCCATCCGCGCCATGTCGCCGGTGTGCAGCCAGCCGTCGGCATCGATGGCGCTGGCGGTTTCCTCCGGACGGCGCCAGTAGCCCTTCATCACCTGCGGCCCGCGGATGCACAGCTCGCCGACCTCGCCATGGGCGAGGATCTGGCCCTGGTCGTCCTTGACGCAGGCGTCGGTGGAGGGGATCGGCAGGCCGATCGCGCCGTTGTATTCGGTCAGGGTCAGCGGGTTGATGCAGGCCGCAGGCGAGGTCTCGGTGAGGCCGTAGGCTTCGACCAGGGTGACCCCGGTGACCTGCTTCCAGCGCTCGGCCACCGCGCGTTGCACCGCCATGCCGCCGCCGAGGGTGAACTTCAGCGAGGAGAAATCCACCTTGTCGAAGCCGGGGGTGTTGAGCAGGCCGTTGAACAGGGTGTTGACGCCGGTGAAGGCGGTGAAGCGGGTCTTCTGCAGCTCCTTGACGAAGCCCGGCATGTCGCGCGGATTGCTGATCAGGTGGTTGAGCCCGCCGAGCTTCATGAAGACCAGCCCGTTCGCGGTCAGCGCGAAGATGTGGTACAGCGGCAGCGCGGTGATGATGACTTCCTTGCCTTCCTCCAGCTTGCCGGTCGCCGAGATCCAGGCGCCGGCCTGCAGCATGTTGGCGACCAAGTTGCGGTGGGTCAGCATGGCGCCCTTGGCCACGCCGGTGGTGCCGCCGGTGTACTGCAGGAAGGCGATGTCGTCCGGTTCGATGTCGATCTGAGGCAGCGTGTGCAGGCGGCCCAGGGTCAGCGCGTCGCGGAAGCGGATTGCGTTGGGGATGTCGTAGTCCGGCACCAGCTTCTTGACGTACTTCAGCACGAAGTTGACCAGCGGGCCCTTGGGGAAGCCCAGCATGTCGCCCAGGCCGGTGGTGATGACCTGCTTGACGGGGGTATCGGCGAGCACGTCCTGCACGGTGGTGCCGAAGTTGTCGATCACCACCAGGGCGCTGGCGCCGGAGTCGATCAGCTGGTGGCGCAGTTCGCGCGGGGTGTACAGCGGATTGACGTTGACCACGGTCATGCCGGCCAGCAGCACGCCGAAGGTGGCGATGGGGTACTGCAGGCAGTTGGGCATCATCAGGGCGACGCGGTCGCCTTTCTTGAGCTGCAGTTCGCCCAGCAGGTAGCCGGCGAATTGCCGGGCCAGTTCGCCCGCCTCGCGGTAGGTCAGGGTCTTGCCGAAGTTGCAGTAGGCGGGGCGGTCTCCGAACTTGGCCACGGAGCTTTCGAACACCGAGGCGACGGAGCGGTACTCGTCGACATTGATGTCGGCGCCAACGCCGGCCGGATAACTCTGCAACCACGGACGATCCAGACTCATATTCCCCCTCCAGGAAACGTATTGTTGGGCTCTGTACGGACAGTATCCGCTAGAACCGGCAACGGCAGCATACCGTTCCGTAGGGAAAAGGCGAACAGGGGTGGGGTGGTGGTGGCTGCGGACCGTTGATTTTCCTGGCGTGGCGCGCTGCAGGCTGAGCGTTTGGAACGCTCCGATAAGTGCTGGCACCGTGGAATTGCAACGCAAAGCTTTCGCCTGGCGGCGAGTCACTTTTCTTTGCTTGTGCAAAGAAAAGTAACCAAAAGAAAGCACACCCTGCCTACGCGCCCTCCGCGCTGCGCGCTCCGGGTCCGCGTCCATCCCGGGGATCCGCGGAAGGGGCATCCTGCCCCTGCCGCGGACGGCGCACGTCCATGTGCGCCGCCCCTTCGGGGTTTTTCCCCGGGCTGGCCGCCGCTTCGGAAGGGAACCCGGAAGAGCAGGAGCAAACCCAACAGCAAGAGCAAATGCAGAGCAACGGCAACAGCAACAGCGGCTGTTAGGTCGCTGATCATCATTGGAACATGGTCACTTCGCCGTCGGCGTTGCTAGATGCAAGGTGTCCGCGCTTGGACCGTTTCTTCGTCGTTGGAAGCCGAAGGTGGATTGGTGTGCGGCCAACGGATGCGGTGCGTACTGCCGCAGGCCACCGTGCCCGCAGAGCGGCGCGCTTACGAATCAGTGGTTCGCGCGTTTGCGAAGCGCCCCCGCGCGCTAGGCGCTGGGGGCGGGGACTGGCGCCGGAAACCCGTGCAGGTATCAGCGCGCAGCCAATTGCCGCAGCACGTACTGCAGCAGGCCGCCGTGGTGGGCGAGCCGGCACGCTTGCGAACCATTGGTTCGCGTGCGGGCGCAGCGCCCCCGCGCTGGCGCGGGGGCCGGGCTTCCGCTGTTGGAAACCGCCGGGTCGATCAGCGCGCGGCCAACTGCCGCAGCACGTACTGCAGCAGGCCGCCGTGGCGGAAGTACTCCACTTCCTTCGGGGTCAGCAGCATCACTGCCACCTCGAAGGACTGCGCACTGCCGTCGGCCTTGGTGGCGACGACCTTGGCGCGCTTGCTGGCGCCGTCCTGCAGGCCGGTGATCTCGAACACTTCCGAGCCGTCCAGGCCCAGGCTGTGCGCGTTCTGGCCATCGAGGAACTGCAGCGGCAGCACGCCCATGCCGACCAGGTTGGAGCGGTGGATGCGTTCGAAGCTTTCGGCGATCACCGCCTTGACCCCGAGCAGGTTGGTGCCCTTGGCCGCCCAGTCGCGCGAGGAGCCGGTGCCGTATTCCTTGCCGCCGATCACCACCAGCGGCACGCCGTCGGCCTTGTACTTCATCGCCGCGTCGTAGATCGCCAGCTTTTCCGGCTGGCCGCCACCGGGCGGGTGGTACAGGGTGTTGCCGCCTTCCTCGCCGCCGAACATCAGGTTCTTGATGCGGATGTTGGCGAAGGTGCCGCGGACCATGACGTCGTCGTTGCCGCGGCGGCTGCCGTAGCTGTTGAAGTCGGCCGGTTGCACGCCGCGTTCCTGCAGGAAGCGGCCCGCCGGCGAGTCCTTCTTGATGTTGCCGGCCGGGGAGATGTGGTCGGTGGTGATCGAATCGCCGAACAGGCCCAGCACGCGCGCGCCATGCACGTCCTCGATGCGGCCGACCTGCATGGTCATGCCGTCGAAGTAGGGCGGGTTCTTGATGTAGGTGGAGGCGCCGTCCCAGGCGTACAGCTCGCCGTCGGGCGAGGCGATGGTGTTCCAACGGCTGTCGCCCTTGAACACGTCGGCGTAGTTCTGCTTGAACATTTCCGGGCCGACCGTGGCGGCGATGGTGTCGCCGATCTCCTTGTTGCTCGGCCAGATGTCGCGCAGGTACACCGGCTGGCCGTCGCTGCCGGTGCCCAGCGGCTCGCGGGTCAGGTCGATGTCGGTGGTGCCGGCGATGGCGTAGGCGACCACCAGCGGCGGCGACGCCAGGTAGTTCATCTTCACTTCCGGATGCACGCGGCCTTCGAAGTTGCGGTTGCCCGACAGCACCGAGGCCACCACCAGGTCGTCCTGCGCGATCGCCGCGGACACGTCCTCCGGCAGCGGGCCGGAGTTGCCGATGCAGGTGGTGCAGCCGTAGCCGACCACGTAGAAACCGAGTTGTTCCAGGTCGCCCATCACCCCGGCCTTCTTCAGGTAGTCGGTGACCACCAGCGAGCCCGGCCCGAGCGAGGTCTTGACCCAGGGCTGCGCCTTCAGGCCCTTGGCCACGGCGTTGCGCGCGAGCAGGCCGGCGCCGAGCATGACCGCCGGGTTGGAGGTGTTGGTGCAGGAGGTGATCGCCGCGATCACCACCGCGCCGTCGCGCAGGCGCCAGCCGGCGCCGCTGGCCTCGGCGTCCTGCGCGTGCGCCGCCTGGGCGCCGACCGCGGTGCCGCCGCCGCCTTCGTTCTTGAGCCGGTCTTCCTGCGTGGCGTCGCTGCGGCGCTTGGCGCGCGCGTCGGCGAACGGCACCAGGCTGTCGCGGAAGTTGCGCTGCATGTCTTCCAGCAGCACCCGGTCCTGCGGGCGCTTGGGGCCTGCCAGCGACGGCTTGACGTCGCCCATGTCCAGTTCCAGCGTCGCGCTGTAGCTGGCATGCGCGCTGTCGGCGTCGTGCCACAGGCCCTGCGCCTTGGCGTAGGCCTCGACTAGCGCGATCTGCTCTTCGCTGCGGCCGGACAGGCGCAGGTAGGTCAGCGATTCGGCGTCGATCGGGAAGATGCCGCAGGTGGCGCCGTACTCCGGCGCCATGTTGCCGATGGTGGCGCGGTCGGCCAGCGGCAGGTGCTGCAGGCCGTCGCCGAAGAACTCGACGAACTTGCCGACCACGCCGTGCTTGCGCAGCATCTGCGTCACCGTCAGCACCAGGTCGGTGGCGGTGGCCCCTTCGGGCAGCTTGCCGGTGAGCTTGAAGCCCACCACCTGCGGGATCAGCATCGACGAAGGCTGGCCGAGCATCGCCGCTTCCGCCTCGATGCCGCCCACGCCCCAGCCGAGCACGCCGATGCCGTTGATCATGGTGGTGTGGCTGTCGGTGCCGAACACAGTATCCGGATAGGCCAGCGCCTCGCCGTCGCGCTCGCCAGTCATCACCACCCGCGCCAGGTGCTCGAGGTTGACCTGGTGCACGATGCCGGTGTTCGGCGGCACCACCTTGAAGTTGTCGAAGGCCTTCTGGCCCCAGCGCAGGAAGCCGTAGCGCTCCTTGTTGCGCTGGAATTCGATCTTGCCGTTGAGGTCCAGCGCGTCGGGTTTGCCGAACACGTCCACCTGCACCGAATGGTCGATCACCAGTTCCGAGGGGATCAGCGGGTTGATCTGTTCCGGGCGCCCGCCGAGCTTGACCACCGCATCGCGCATCGCCGCCAGGTCGACCACGCAGGGCACGCCGGTGAAGTCCTGCAGCACCACGCGCGCCGGCATGAACGCGATCTCGGTGTCCGGTTCGGCGGTCGGCTGCCATTGCGCCACCGCTTCGATGTGCTCCTTGCCGACGGTCGCGCCGCCATCTTCGTGGCGCAGCAGATTCTCCAGCAGGATCTTCAGCGAGTAGGGCAGGCGCGAGATGTCGAAGCGCTGGCCGAGCTTGGGCAGGCTGAAATAACCGTAGGTCTTGCCGCCGACGTGCAGCTGGCTGCGGGTGGAGAACGAGTCGTTCATGCGGGGGAACTCCTGATTGCGGGTGGCTTGCACTGGCCCGCGTCGCGAGCCTGCTTGCGTGTGCCGGACCGTTGCGTCGCCGGCGCTGCGTCGCGTGGCGGCGCGGCCGGAAGGCGCGGCGGCCCAAGGCGTCGGGCGGAAGCTTACACGTTCAGATGTAGCGCCCGTGTCACGGTTTGCCGCGCCATTGGCTCATCAGCATCTGCAGGAAACGTTCGGCGCTGGGCGAGAGCAGCGCGCTGCGCCGGCGCACGATGCCGATGGTGCGCGAGACCACCGGATTGCCGATCGGCCGGGTCACCAGGATCGGGTGCTCGCCGTCGGGCGTGGCCATTTTCGGCAACACCGACACGCCGATGCCGGCCTCGACCATGCCCAGCGAGGTAGACAGGTGGGTCACTTCGTAGTGCCAGCTCAGCTTCAGGTTTTCGCGGGCCAGCGCGCCGTCGAGCAGGGTGCGATTGCCGCTGGTGCGGTGCACGGTGATCAACTGGTGCTGGGCGAGATCGGCCCATTCGATCCGGCGTTTCTTGGCCAACGGATGGTCGCGGCGGCAGGCCAGCACGAAGGGATCTTCGGCAAGCACGTCGAAATCCAGGTTGGGATCGTTGGCGCCCATGAAGTTGATGCCGAACTCGACCTCGCCGCGTTCCACCGCCTGCAGGCCCTCGGTGGCGGGAATGTCGAGGATGCGGAAGCGCACGTGTGGATGCGCCTCGCGGAAGCGCGCCATCACGCTGGGCAGGAAGTAAAACGCGGCGGTCGGCAGGCAGGCGATGGTGACGGTGGCGCCGCGCGCATCGTCATGGCCGCGCACCGAGAACAGCGAGCCGTCGAACTCCTCGATCATGCGCCGCACCAGCGGCAGCAGGTTCTCGCCGATCGCGGTGGTGGCGACGCTGCGGGTGGTCCGCTCCAGCAGCGGCGATCCCACGGCCTGCTCGAGTTTCTGGATGCGCCGGCTCAATGCCGGTTGCGACATGTGCAGCGCCTCGGCCGCGCGATGGAAGCTGCGCGTCTCGGCCACCAGCAGGAAGGCCCGCAGGTCGAGGATTTCGCAATTGATGCTCATGGGTAATCAATCATCGAAAAATTAGCAATTCACAGATCAATGGGGTCATGCCAGTATCGAATCAGACGAAGATATTCATCTTCATGGCGCATCAATCTACACCATGTCCAACGATCTGCTCGGCATTCCCTGCGTGCTCATGCGCGGCGGCACCTCCAAGGGGCCGTTCTTCTTCGCGCCGGACCTGCCGGCCGATCCGGCCCGGCGCGACCGCCTGCTGCTGGAGGTGATGGGCGCCGGTCATCCGCTGCAGATCGACGGCATCGGCGGCGGCAACGCGCTGACCAGCAAGGTCGCCATCGTCGACCGCTCCAGCCGCGCCGACGCCGACGTGGACTATCTGTTCGCGCAGGTGCGGGTCGAGCAGCAGGTGGTGGACACCTCGCCCAACTGCGGCAACATGCTGGCGGCGGTGGCGCCGTACGCGATCGAGCGCGGCCTGGTGCAGGCGCAGCATCCGCGCACCCAGGTGCGCATCCACAACGTCAACACCGGCAAGCTGATCGTGGCCACGGTGGAAACCCCGCATGGCCGGGTGGTGTACCGTGGCGACACGCGCATCGCCGGGGCGCCCGGCGCGGCGGCGCCGATCTGGCTCTCGTTCCTGGACGCGGCCGGCGCGCGCACCGGCAAGCTGTTGCCGAGCGGGCAGGCGCAGGACACCATCGACGGCGTCGCGACGAGTCTGGTGGATTGCGCCATGCCGATGATGTTGCTGCGCGCCGCCGATCTCGGCGTGCGCGGCGATGCCTCGCCTGCCGAGTTGAACGCCGATGCCGCGCTGCTGGCGCGGCTGGAGGCGCTGCGGATCGAGGCCGGCGCGCGCATGGGCATCGCCGATGCCGGCAGCAAGGTGATTCCCAAGCCGGTGTTGCTGTCGGCCCCGCAGCACGGTGGCGACCTGCAGGTGCGCTATTTCATGCCGCAGCAGTGCCACACCGCGTTGGCCATCACCGGCGCGGTCGGCATCGCTACCGCGGCGGCTACGCCGGGCACCCTGGCCAACGCCTTCGTCGGCGATGCGGCGCTGCCGCGCCACATCGTCCTGGAACATCCGAGCGGCGCCCTGGAGGTGGGATTGAGCCGCACCGCGGCCGATGCGCCGATCGTCGCCAGCGTGGTGCGCACCGCCCGCCGGCTGTTCGAGGGGCGGGTCTTCGCGACGTCGCCCCTGTCCACCGAGGCCCGCCAATGGATCTCCGCGGCATGACATGACCTGAACCGGCCGGGCGCCTGCATGCACGCAGGCCTCCGCGACCGCCAACGCACACGCTTCAATCCTGGGAGGGATCGATGTTGTCCAGAACGTTCTTCACCGCGGCGCTCGCCGCGGCCGGCCTGCTGCTCCTCACCGCCTGCGGCAAGGGCGGTGGCGATGCGGCGACCGCCGACGCCACGCCCGTGCGCATCAGCGTCGGGTCCTACAATCTCAACAACCTGCCGTTCTTCATCGCCGACGCCAACGGCTACTTCGACCAGGTCGGGGTCAAGGTCAAGACCGAGAACTTCGCCCAGGGCGGCTCCAAGGTGCTGCAGGCGCTGGTGGCCAATTCCACCGACGTGGCGGTGGGCTTCTACGATCACACCATCCAGATGCAGTCCAAGCGCAAGGACGTGGTCGCCTTCGTGCTGCTCTCGCGCAATTCCGGGCTGGTGCTGGCCGGGCGCAACGACACCGCCTTCGATCCGGCCAAGCCGCAGACCATCAAGGGCCTGAAGGTCGGCATCACCGCGCCGGGCTCCTCGTCCGACTTCTTCGTGCGCCATTACCTCTCGCGCAACGGCATCGCCGAGAGCGCCGTGTCGCTGATCGGCGTCGGCTCCGGTGCGGCCGCAGTGGCGGCGCTGGAGCAGGGCAAGATCGACCTGCTGGTCAACTACGACCCGGCGGCGACCCTGATCAGCGAGCGCAAGATCGGCAGGATCCTGATCGACGCGCGCAGCGATGCCGGCGCGCGCCAGGTCTACGGCGGGCTGTACCCGACCTCGGTGATGTACGCCAACCGCAGCTTCCTGGAGCAGCGGCCGCAGGATGCGGAGAAGATCGTGCGCGCCGAGCAGATGGCGCTGCGCTTCATCGCCGACCACTCCGCCGAGGAGATCGTCGCGGCCTTGCCGGACGCCTACGTCTCCGGCGACCGCGCCACCTATGCGCGGGCGGTGGAGAACGCGCGTGCCATCTTCACCCGCGACGGGCGCTTCGTCGCCGCCGACCTGGAAACGCCGTTGACCGTGCTGCGCGAGTTCAACCAGGACGTGGCGCGCGCGGACATCGATCTGTCCAAGACCTACACCAACGCCTTCGTCGACCGCGCCAGCGGTGCGGGGAAGGCGGCCCAACCGTGAGCGGAGGAACCATGGCACGCAACGCTACCGTGCAGCGCCTCAACGGCGCGCCGCACCTCGATCCGGCGCAGACGATGGTCGCGATCAACAACGTCACCATGTCCTTCGGCGATTTCACCGCCGTGCGCGACGTGGACATCCAGGTCGCCGATGGCGAGTTCCTCGCCATCGTCGGCCCCACCGGCTGCGGCAAGAGCACCATCCTCAACTCGGTGGCCGGCCTGCTGTCGCCGTCCGCCGGCCAGGTGGTCATCGACGGGCGCCCGGTCGCCGGCGTGCAGGAAGCGGTCGGCTACCTGTTCCAGCAGGATGCGTTGCTGCCGTGGAAGACCGCCTTCCAGAACGTGGAACTGGGCCTGCGCTTCCGCGGCGTGGCCGAGGCCGAGCGCAAGCAGCGCGCCAACGCCTGGCTGGCCAAGGTCGGCCTGGCCGGGTTCGAGCATCGCTATCCGCACCAGCTCTCCGGCGGCCAGCGCAAGCGCGTGCAGATGGCGCAGGCGCTGATCGTGGAGCCGAAGGTCATCCTGATGGACGAGCCGTTCTCGGCGCTGGACATCCATACCCGCCACCTGATGCAGAACGAACTGCTGCGACTGTGGCAGGAGCAGCGCCGCTCGGTGATCCTGATCACCCACGACCTGGAAGAGGCGATCGCGCTGGGCGATCGCGTGGTGGTGCTGTCGTCCGGCCCCGCCAGCCGCGTGGTGCGCAGTTTCGACGTGGACCTGCCGCGTCCGCGCAACGTCGCCGAGATCAAGCTCGACACGCATTTTACCGACCTGTACCGCGACATCTGGGCCTGCCTGCGCGGCGAAGTGGAGAAGAGCTATGCACGCCAAGACTGACAAACTCATCCAGCTCGCGTTGGTCGTGGCCGTGTTCGGCGGCTGGGAGGGCGGCATCGCCCTGGGCCTGATCGACCCCTTCTTCTTCCCGGCGCCGACCGCGATCGTGCAGCAGGCCTGGGCCTGGTTGTCCGATACGGGTTTCTACCAGCACGTCTACATCACCCTGACCGAGACCGCGCTCGGCTACGTCATCGGCACCGCCCTGGGCGTGGCCGGCGGTGTGTGGCTGGGCCTGAGCCGGCGCTCGGCGCGGATCCTGGATCCCTTCATCAAGGGCTTCAATGCGATCCCGCGCGTGGTGCTGGCGCCGATCTTCGTGCTGTGGCTGGGCCTGGGCCTGTGGTCGAAGGTGGCGCTGGCGGTGACCCTGGTGTTCTTCACCACGTTCTTCAACGCCATGCAGGGCGTGCGCGAGGTCAATCCGGTGGTGCTGGCGAATGCACGCATCCTCGGCGCCAACCGTCGCGACCTGCTGCGCCATGTGTACTTCCCGGCCGCGGCAAGCTGGATCCTGTCGTCGTTGCGGACCTCGGTGGGCTTTGCCGTGGTCGGCGCGATCATCGGCGAATATCTGGGCGCCTCCGCCGGCCTGGGCTACCTGATCGCGCAGGCCGAGGGCAACTTCAATGCGGTGGGCGTGTTCGCCGGCATCATCATCCTGGCCGCCTTCGTGCTGCTCATCGATGCACTGCTGGACGTGATCGAGAACCGCCTGATCACCTGGCGCCCGAACGCGCAGAACCAGGCGGCCAGCTGACCGGCGCAGGCACGCCGCCGGTCCGGCCGGCGGCGCGCTGAGGACCGCTTCCTTCTTCGCACCATCGCAACGGGCCAGCGCTGGGCCAGGCGCCCGGCTGGCCGGAGAGACCCCGCATGCATCCACATCCCGTGCTGCCCCGCGCAGCGCTGACGCTCGCGCTCGGCCTGCTGCTGGGCGACGTCGCCGCGCAGACCGTTTCCACCGCACCCACAACACTGAGCCAGGCCGAACTGACCGCACTGGTGCGGCAACAGGCGCAGCAGATCCAGCAATTGCAGGCGCGGCTCGACGCGCTGCAGGCCCCGGCCGCGCCGGCGGCGTCGACTCCGGCTCCCTCTGCGCCGGCACTGGAAGGGCGCGTCGCCGCGCTCGAATCGGCGCAGTCCAAGGCGCCGAAGGTGTCGTGGTCGAAGGGCGCGCCGGAGTTCGCCAGCGCCGATGGCAATATCGTGTTCCGTCCGCGCGGCCGCCTGTTCGTCGATGCGTCCAGCACCGAGGGTTCCGCCGCCAGCCAGCGCAACCTGTCCGGCACCGAGATCCGCTCGGTGCGACTGGGCGCCGAAGGCCGCTACGGCGCGCTCGGCTGGGTGGTGGAGGGCGACTTTGCCGACAACGCCGTCGCCTGGAAATCGGTGTACGCCAGCGTCGACCATCGCCTGTTCGGCCTGCCGGCCGAGCTGAGCGTGGGCAATCGCCTGAACGATCGCGGCATCGACGGCGCCAGCAGCACCTCCAACACCCCGTTCCAGGACCGCAACGTGGTCGGCACGCTGATCCTGCCGCAGCGCGGCCTGTTCGGCGTTGGCCTGACCGAGCGCGTCTACGGACGCGACTGGCACGCCAGCCTGTCGGTGGCGGGCAACGACCTCAACAACGCCGGCGACGACAACGATAGCCTGACCTGGGCGGCGCGCGCGCACTGGAATCCGCTGGCCGGCAAGGCCGCGACCGTGCACCTGGGCGCCTGGGCCTTTCACGAGGAGATCGCCGCGGGCGCCAGCGGCGTGCTGCGCAGCTCGGCGATCGCCGGGCACTTCAACGATCAGGTCCGGATCGCCCCGGGCACGCTGCTGGGCGCGCAGCGCAGCGATGCCTACGGTGCGGAGCTGGCCGGGGTCTTCGGTCCGGCCTGGGCCAGCGGCGAATGGGGGACGCGCAACCTGCGCGGGCGCGACGCGGCCGGCGGCTACGATCTCGATCACCAGGCCTGGGCCGTGTCGGCCGGCTGGTTCCTGGCCGGCGCGCGGCCGGCGTACGCCAGCAAGACCGGAACCTGGGGCCGGGTCAAGGTCGCCGATCCGGTCACCGCCGGTGGCGCGGGCGCCTGGGAGCTGAAGCTGCGCTACGAAGACGTGGACTACGCCGAGTTGCCGAGCGGCGGCCGTGGCCAGGCCTGGACGCTCGGAACCAATTGGTACCTCAACGACGTCAGCCGGCTGATGCTCGACGTGATCCGCTGGCAGACCGACAACCGCAGCGGCGCGGTGCAGGGCAGGGACCAGGGCACCACCTTCAATACCCGCCTGCAGGTGGCGTTCTGAGCGGCTGAGCGGGGAGCGGGCGACCCACGCGTGCGCACGGTCCCTCGTGCGTCCACAAGCTGCGTGCGGTCCAAGCCGTTTGGTGGCGTCAGTTCTTGCCTGAGCGAATGGCGCCCCCCTGACTGCGCGCTGTGCGGCGTGCGCGGCCAGGCGTCCGCCGCTGGCGGTATGACGGTCGAAGTATGTATAATCCGTGCATACCGAACGGGCATACGCCGATGGAAGCCACTGTCGCCGAACGCGGTCAGATCACCCTGCCGAAGGCAGTGCGCGATGCGCTGGGCCTGAGCAAGGGCACCATCCTGAAGGTGGAACTGGACGGCGGCCGGATCATCCTGCGCAAGAGCGTGGACGATGCCATCTCGCGTGCCCGCGGCCGCTTCAAGCTCGACGGCTTCGCCAGCACCGACGAGGCGATGCGCGCCATCCGCGGCCGCGCCCCGGGCGATCCGTTCGAACCCGAGCCCGACGCCGGCGCATGATCGCCATCGACTCGTCCGTGCTGGTGGACCTGCTGGCCGACGGCCCACAGGCCGATGCCACCGAAGCCTGCCTGCGCCAGTGCCTGAGCACCGGCCCGGTGGTGGTCTGCGACATCGTCCTGGCCGAAGTCTGCAGCGCGCTGCGCGACGGCGCCGAGGCCTTGTCGGTGCTGGAGGACATGAGCATCCGCTTCAGCGCGCTGGAGGCCAAGTCGGCCTTGCGCGCCGGCGAGATGCAGCGCCGCTTCCGCGCCCGTGGCGGAAGGCGCGAGCGGGTGGTGGCCGATTTCCTGATCGGTGCGCATGCGCTGCTGCAATGCGATGGCCTGATCACCCACGACGACCGTTTTTTCCGCGATTACTTCAAAGGCCTGAAGATCATCGTCCCCAAGCCTGCCGGCTGACGCCGCGCTGCCGCTACCGCACATCCCCACCGTATTTTTCCGGAGAACCCGCATGTTGGAAGCCTATCGCCACCACGTTGCAGAGCGCGCCGCGCTCGGAATCCCGCCGCTGCCGCTGAGCGCGCAGCAGACCGCGCAGGTCATCGAACTGCTGAAGAACCCGCCGGCCGGCGAGGAGCAGTTCCTGGTCGAACTGCTGAGCCACCGCGTGCCGGCCGGCGTCGACGACGCTGCCAAGGTCAAGGCCTCGTACCTGGCCGCGGTCGCCTTCGGCAGCGAGAAGACCCCGCTGATCTCGCCCACCCGTGCCACCGAGCTGCTGGGCACCATGCTCGGCGGCTACAACATCCATCCGCTGATCGAGCTGCTGGACAACGCCGAGCTGGGTGCGGTCGCCGCCGAGGGCCTCAAGCACACCCTGCTGATCTTCGACGCCTTCCACGATGTGCAGGAAAAGGCCGAGGCCGGCAATGCGCACGCCAAGGCGGTGCTGCAGAGCTGGGCCGAGGCCGAGTGGTTCACCAGCAAGCCGGAAGTGCCGCAGAGTCTGACCATCACCGTGTTCAAGGTGCCGGGCGAGACCAACACCGACGACCTGTCGCCGGCGCCGGACGCCACCACCCGCCCGGACATCCCGCTGCACGCGCTGGCGATGCTGAAGAACAAGCGCGACGGCGCGCCGTTCGAGCCGGAAGAAGACGGCAAGCGCGGTCCGATCCAGGCCATCGCCGACCTCAAGGCCAAGGGCCACCTGGTCGCCTACGTCGGCGACGTGGTCGGTACCGGTTCCTCGCGCAAGTCGGCGACCAACTCGGTGCTGTGGTGGACCGGCGAGGACATCCCGTACATCCCCAACAAGCGCTTCGGCGGCGTGTGCCTGGGCTCGAAGATCGCGCCGATCTTCTACAACACCATGGAAGACGCCGGCGCGCTGCCGATCGAGCTGGACGTGTCGCAGATGGAGCACGGCGACGTGGTCGAACTGCGTCCGTACGAGGGCAAGGCGCTGAAGAACGGGCAGGTGATCGCCGAGTTCGCGATGAAGTCGGACGTGCTGTTCGACGAAGTGCGTGCCGGCGGCCGCATCCCGCTGATCGTCGGTCGTGGCCTCACCGCCAAGGCGCGCGAGTTCCTGGGCCTGCCGGCCTCCAACCTGTTCCGCCTGCCGATGGACCCGCCGGACACCGGCAAGGGCTTCTCGCTGGCGCAGAAGATGGTCGGCCGCGCCTGCGGCCTGCCGGAAGGCCAGGGCATGCGCCCGGGCACCTACTGCGAACCGAAGATGACCTCGGTGGGCTCGCAGGACACCACCGGCCCGATGACCCGCGACGAGCTGAAGGACCTGGCCTGCCTGGGCTTCTCCGCCGACCTGGTGATGCAGTCGTTCTGCCACACCGCGGCGTACCCGAAGCCGGTGGACGTCAAGACCCACCACACCCTGCCGGAGTTCATCTCCACCCGCGGCGGCGTGTCGCTGCGTCCGGGCGACGGCGTGATCCACAGCTGGCTCAACCGCATGCTGCTGCCCGACACCGTCGGCACCGGCGGCGACTCGCACACCCGCTTCCCGATCGGCATCTCGTTCCCGGCCGGTTCCGGCCTGGTCGCCTTCGCCGCCGCCACCGGCGTCATGCCACTGGACATGCCCGAGAGCGTGCTGGTGCGCTTCAAGGGGCAGATGCAGCCGGGCGTGACCCTGCGCGATCTGGTCAACGCGATCCCGCTGTACGCGATCAAGCAGGGCCTGCTGACCGTGGCCAAGCAGGGCAAGAAGAACATCTTCTCCGGCCGCATCCTGGAGATCGAAGGCCTGCCGGAGCTGAAGGTGGAGCAGGCGTTCGAACTGTCCGACGCCTCCGCCGAGCGGTCGGCCGCCGGCTGCACGGTGCGCCTGAACAAGGAACCGATCGTCGAGTACCTGACCAGCAACATCACCCTGCTGAAGTGGATGATCGCCGAAGGCTATGCCGACGCGCGTTCGCTGGCGCGGCGGATCAAGAAGATGGAGGAGTGGCTGGCCGACCCGCAGCTGCTCGAGCCCGATGCCGACGCCGAGTACGCGGCGGTGATCGAGATCGACCTGGCCGACATCCACGAGCCGATCGTGGCCTGCCCGAACGACCCGGACGACGTGAAGACCCTGTCCGACGTCGCCGGTGCGGCGATCGACGAAGTGTTCATCGGCTCGTGCATGACCAACATCGGCCACTTCCGTGCCGCGGCCAAGCTGCTGGAAGGCAAGCGCGACATCCCGACTCGCCTGTGGGTCGCGCCGCCGACCAAGATGGACGCCTCGGAGCTGACCAAGGAAGGCCACTACGGCACCTTCGGCGCCGCCGGCGCGCGCATGGAAATGCCGGGCTGCTCGCTGTGCATGGGCAACCAGGCGCAGGCGCGCGAGGGCGCCACGGTGTTCTCGACCTCCACCCGCAACTTCCCCAACCGCCTGGGCCGCAACACCAACGTGTACCTGGGCTCGGCGGAGCTGGCGGCGATCTGCTCGCGCCTGGGCCGGATCCCGACCAAGGACGAGTACATGGCCGACGTGGGCGTGATCAAGACCAGTGGCGAGCAGATCTATCGCTACATGAACTTCGATCAGATCCAGGACTACCAGGACGTGGCCGCCACGGTCGCCGCCTGATCGCCCCGGCGATGCGCTGACGCGACGTGCCGCCGATGCGGCACGGTCGCAACGAAGAAGCCCGGCACTGCCGGGCTTTTTCGTTGGTGGTGCCTGCGCTGCGTACGACGCTGGGTTCGCCGCCTGCCTACGCTAGGCCGGCGGCGCGGGCGCTCGCCCTTGCAGCCAGTGTTCCAGCGCCGCCGCCGGCAGCGCCGGCGCGAACAGGAAGCCCTGCAGCACGCGGCAGCCCAGCCGCGCCAGGAACGCGCGTTGCGCTTCGGTTTCCACGCCCTCGGCGACCGTGTGCATGCCCAGGGTCTCGCCGATCCGCAGCACCGAGGTGGTCAGCGCCCGCGAGGTCTGGCAGTGCTCCAGGTCGCTGACGAAGCTCATGTCCAGCTTGAGCTCGTTGACCGGCAACTGGTGCAGATGGCTGAGGCTGGAATAGCCGGTGCCGAAGTCGTCCAGCGACAGCAGCACGCCGCTGGCCTGCAACTGGCGCAGGTTGGCCAGCACTGCGCTGGTGTTGGAGAGCATGACGCTTTCGGTCATTTCCAGTGCCAGGTCGGCCGGTTGCAGGCCGGACGCGGCGAGCAGGCCTTCCACCCGCGTGGGCAACTCGGGGTCGGCGAAGTTGTTCGCCGACAGGTTCACCGCCACGCGCGGCACCGCGATGCCGCGCAGACGCCAGTCGGCCATCTGCCGGCAGGCTTCGCGCAAGACCCACTGCCCGAGTTCGTCGATCAGCCCGCATTCTTCGGCCATCGGCACGAACCGCGCCGGCGAGATCGCGCCGAGATTGGGATGTTCCCAGCGCAGCAGCGCCTCCACGCCGTACAGCGCGTGCGGCGCCTGGCTGTCCAGTTGCGGCTGATAGTGCAGTTGCAGTTTGTCGCGATGCAGGGCGTCGCGCAGCGCGGTCTCCATCGCCACGCGTTCCTGCGCCATGCGGTTCATGTCGGAACTGAAGTAGCACACGCTGTCGCCGCCCTCGCGCTTGGCCCGGAACATGGCCAGGTCGGCATGGCGCAGCAAGGTCTCGATGTCGCGGCCGTCGTCGGGGAACATGGCCACGCCGATGCTGGCGCTGGGGTGCAGGGTCACCTGGCCGACCACCAGCGGTTCGGCCAGCGCCAGCAGCAGGCGTTCGGCGACGCCGGCGGCCTGCTCGACGCTGCAGTTCGGCAGCATCAGCACGAACTCGTCGCCGGCCTGGCGACCGACCAGATCGGTCAGGCCCAGGGTGTCGCCGATGCGCCGGGCGATGTCGCGCAACAGGCCGTCGCCGGAGGCGTGGCCCTGGGTCTCGTTGACGCGCTTGAAGCGGTCGAGGTCCACGAACAGGATCGCCACCGGTGCGCCCTGATGCTCGGCGGCGGCCAGCGCCTGCTCGGCGCGGGCGCTGAACATCACCCGGTTGGGCAGGCCGGTGAGCGAGTCGTAGAAGGCGAGCTGGTGCACGCGTGCCCTGGTCTGCTCGCGTTCCAGCGCCAAGGCGCACAGATGCACGCAGAGCTCGATCAGGCGCAGGTGCCAGGCCAGCGGCTCGCGCACCTGCCGGTAGCACAGCGCGAAGCTGCCGAGGACACGACCGCTGCTGGACTTGATCGGGGTGGCCACGCAGGTGCCCAACTCCACATGCTGCACCAGCCCCATGTAGTCGGCGAACAGCGGGTCGGTGCGCGGGTCGAGCACGAGCACCTGCTTGCCGCGCCAGATCGAGGTGGCGAGGGCGCCGGCACGCGGTCCGGCGCGCATGTTGCTCATGGTCTCGCCGAACCGCGCCGGCATGCTCGGCGCCGCCAGCGGCTGCAGGCAGCCGTTGCCGTCGACACTCACGATGGCGGCCATCAGTTCCGGCGCGATGCGCTCGACCTCCTTGCAGATCAGCGTGGCGACCTCGACCAGCGGCTGTTCGCGGACCAGCGCATCCAGCACGTTCTTGTGCAGCACCTCGTGCATCTTGCTCTGGGTGATGTCGGTGAACGAGAGGATGTAGTGCTGTTGGCTGCCGTCCTCGCTGGCGATGGGGGTGGCCACCAGGGTGGCCCACAGCGGCGTGCCATCCTTGCGATAGGCCAGGATGTCGACCTGGTGGCCGAAACCGGCGCGCACGCGCTCGCGGGTCTGCTGCACGGTCTGCAGGTCGGTGCCGGGGCCGCTCAATACGCTGCTGGGCAGGTGTCCCAGCACTTCGTTTTCGGTGTAGCCGAACACCTGGCTGAAGCCGGCGTTGACATAGAGGGTGTTCAATTCCGGATCGCAGACGACGATGGCGTTGTCGCTGGAGTCCAACGCCAGCGACAGCAGCCGCATCCTGGCGTCGCGGGCGCGCTCTGCGCTGATGTCGCGCACGAACAGCACCTGCAATTGGCTGTAGTGCTGCGGTGCCCGCGCCGCGCTCACCGCCAGCCAGCGTGCTGCGCCATCGTAGTCGTGCAACAGCAGCTCGTAGTTGCCGCTGCCGCCGTCGCGCAGACACTGCGCGAGGAAGTCTTCGCGCACGTCGGCATCGGCCAACTCGCCGAGCGGACGCCCCAGCACCTGCGCGCGGGGACGGTTCCACAGCGCCTCGGCGGTGTGGTTGAAGGCAACCACACGCGCCTGCGGATCGACGATCAGCACGCCTTCCGGTGCGTATTGCAGGCAGAGCAGCAGGTCCAGTTCGGAACGCGCCGATGCCACCCGCGCCGCCTCCACGCTGACGTCGCTGGGCACGCTCGACGTTGTGACGCGGCGGCCCGGCATGGTGTCAGCGCGCCTGCACGGACAAGGCGATCAGTCGCTCGGCGATCTTGTCCAGCGGCAAGACCTCCTGTGCCGCGCCCAGGCGGAAGGCGGTGCCGGGCATGCCCCAGACCACGCTGGTGGCCTCGTCCTGGACCAGGGTGCTGGCCCCGGCCTGCAGCATTTCCAGCAGGCCGCGCGCGCCGTCGTCGCCCATGCCGGTGAGGATCGCGCCGATGGCGTTGGCGCCGGCATTGCGTGCCACCGACTGGAACAGCACGTCCACCGCCGGCTTGTGCCGGTTGACCGGCGGGCCGTCGTCGATCTTGCAGCGCCAGCGCGCACCGTCGCGGATCACCTGCAGGTGTTTGCCGCCGGGCGGCAGGTAGGCATGGCCGGGCAGGATCGCTTCGCCTTCGGTCGCTTCGCGCACGGCCATCGCCGAGTGCCGGTTGAGGCGGTCGGCGAAGGCGGTGCTGAAGCCGGCCGGCAGGTGCTGGGTCATGACCACCGCAGGCGCGTCGGCCGGCATGCCTTCCAGCACCACGCGCAGCGCTTCGGTGCCGCCGGCGGAGGCGCCGATGGCGATCAGCCGGTCGGTGGTGCGGAACTTCAGCGAGGACACTGCGGCGGGCGTGGCGGTGGCGCCGGCCGGTTTCGGCGCGGCCGGCCGGTCCAGGGCGCGGACCTTGGCCTTGGACGCATTCTTGACCTTGGCGATGATCTCTTCGGCGTACTCCTCCAGCCCGCGGGCCACGTCGAGCTTGGGCTTGGAGACGAAGTCGACCGCGCCCAGCGACAGCGCCTGCAGGGTGGTGTCGGCGCCGCGCTCGGTCAGCGAGGAGATCATCACCACCGGCGTGGGCCGCAGCCGCATCAGGTTTTCCAGGAACGCCAGCCCGTCCATGCGCGGCATTTCCACGTCCAGGGTGATCACGTCCGGATTCAGGCGCTTGATCTTCTCGCGCGCCAGCAGCGGGTCGGCGGCCGAGCCGACCACTTCCACGCCGGGCGCGCCCGACAGGATTTCGGTAAGGATCTGTCGCACGACCGCCGAGTCGTCGACGATCAGCACGCGGCAAGGGGCTTCCAGGCTCATTCGAACAACTCCACGGCACCGGTGACGGGGGCTTTGGCGAGACGGGCGCGCACCGCCGACTCGGCCGCGGCGATTTCGGCTTCCTCGTGCGCGTGCGGCAGGCGCTGCACGACCACGCGGCCGGTAGCGGGGAAGAACCAGATCTTGCGCGGATGGATGCCGCGCAGATCCTCGGCCACCACCGGGATATGTTCGGCCTTGAGGTAGTTCAGCACGAAGTCGGCGTTGCGCGTGCCGACCGGATTGTTGGTGAAGCCCTTGAGCACGTTGCCGCCGCCGAACACCTTGGCTTCCAGGCGGTTGCGGGCGGCGCCGCGCTTGAGCAGGTCGTTGATCAGCACTTCCATCGCATAGCTGCCGTAGCGGGCAGGCGCGCCGTCGCCGCTCTGGCCGTCGGGCAGCATGAAGTGGTTCATGCCGCCGATCTTCAGCAGCGGGTCGCGGATGCAGGCGGCCACGCACGAGCCCAGGATGGTGGTCAGCGCGGTGTCGTCGTCCACCACCAGGTACTGGGTCGGCAACAGCTTGGCCGCCATCGTCTGGAAGCGCGTGTCGTGATAGCGCATCACCTGGTCCAGGGCCATGGCCGCGGCGCTCATGCGCGATCCTTCTGCGCCCGGCGATACAGCGTACGGCCGCAGGGCTGGATCAGGTCGGCCGCATGCAGATAGTTTTCCGAATGGCCGGTGTAGAGCATGCCGTCGTCGTCCAGGTGCGGAATCAGCCGCGACAGGATGCCGCGCTGGGTGGGCTTGTCGAAATAGATCATCACGTTGCGGCAGAACAGCGCCAGGTACGGGCCGGCGACGTCGTAGCGCGGTTCCAGCAGGTTGAGCTGGCGGAATTCGAGCAGGTCGCGCAGCGCCGGCAGCACCCGGCACTGGCCTTCGTTGGCGCCGCTGCCGCGCTGGAAATACTTGCGCTTGAGGGCGGGATCGAGGCTGGCGACGCGTTCCAGCGCGTACACGCCGCGCGAGGCGGTGGCCAGCACCTGGGTGTCGACGTCGGTGGCCAGGATCCGCACCGGCGGGGTCAGCGTGCCGAACGCCTCGCAGGCGGTGATCGCCAGCGAGTAGGGCTCTTCGCCGGTGGACGAGGCGCAGGACCAGATCTTCAGCGGTGCCGCGCCGGAGTGCTTCTGCAACTCTTCGCGCAGCCGCTCGAAATGGTGCGGCTCGCGGAAGAACGAGGTCAGGTTGGTGGTCAGCGCATTGGTGAACGCCTCCCATTCGTCGCCGCCGTCGCGCTCCAGCCAGTCCAGGTAGTCGCGGAACGAGCGCAGGCCCAGCACGCGCAGCCGCCGCGACAGCCGGCCGTAGACCATGTCGCGCTTGGCCGGGGCCAGGGCGATGCCGGCCTTCTGGTAGATCAGGTCGCAGACCCGCTTGAAATCGCGGTCGCTGAAGTCGAAGTCGCGATTGTCGGAACCGGAGGAGGGCGAAGCGGGAGTCTGGATGGCCATGATGCGCAGCGATGGTCGGTCAATCGGGTTATCGGCCGGGAACGGACGAAATTGACAGCTGGCAGTCAGGAAAGACCGCCGGCGGTGGCGTGGGCGCTCAGAACTCCTGCCACTGGGCCTCGCTGGCGGCGGCGCTGGCGGGGCGCGGGCGCGCTGCCGCACGCGGCCTGGCGCGGGCCGGGGCCGGCACGGCTTGCGCCGTCGGCGCGTTGGCGGCCGCGCCGTGATAGGTGTCCAGCTTGAAGGCGGCGATGGCCGCGCCCAACTGGCCGGCCTGTTCCTCCATCGAGCGCGCCGCGGCGGTGGCTTCTTCCACCAGGGCGGCGTTTTGCTGGGTGCTCTCGTCCATCTGCACCACGGTCTGGTTGACCTGCTCGATGCCGGCGGACTGCTCCTGCGAGGCAGCGGCGATCTCGCCCATGATGTCGGTGACGCGGCGCACCGAGGTCACGATCTCGCTCATGGTGTGGCCGGCCTGGTCGACCAGGGCCGAGCCTTCGGCGACGCGGCCGACCGACTCGTCGATCAGCGTCTTGATCTCCTTGGCGGCGTTGGCCGAACGCTGGGCGAGGGTGCGCACCTCGGTGGCGACCACGGCGAAGCCACGGCCCTGATCGCCGGCGCGCGCGGCCTCGACGGCCGCGTTGAGCGCCAGGATGTTGGTCTGGAAGGCGATGCCGTCGATCACGCCGATGATGTCGGCGATCTTCTTCGACGAGGCCTCGATCCCGTTCATGGTGGTGACCACCTGGCCGACCACGTCGCCGCCCTGCGAGGCCACCGCGGCGGCGCCGGCCGCGAGCTGATTGGCCTGGCGTGCGTACTCGGCGTTCTGCTTGACGGTGGAGGTCAGCTCCTCCATCGAGGCGGCGGTGCGCTCCAGGCTGGCCGCCTGCTGCTCGGTGCGGCGCGACAGGTCGCCGTTGCCGCTGGCGATCTCGGTTGAGGCGACATTGATGTTGGCGGCGGCGGCATGGATGCGGCCGACGATCGCCGCCAGCTGTGCGGCGGTGGCGTTGGCGTCGTCGCGCATGCGACCGAACACGCCATGGAACTCGCCGTGCATGCGCGCGGTCAGGTCGCCGGCGGCGATGGCCCGCAGCAGCGTGGACAGCTCGCCCAGGTTGCGGTCGCTGACCTCCATCATCGCGTTGAGGTCCTGCACCATCAGCCGGAACCCGTACTGGAAACGTTCCGGGTCGCCGCGCGTGCCGAAGGCGCCGGCCGCGGCCGCCTCCGCCAGCTGCTTGATCTGCTCGCTCATCGCGGTCAGGTTCTGCTTGGCCATGTCCATGGTTTCGGTGAGCACGGCCTTCTCGCCGGGCAGGCGGTCCATGTCCTCGGACAGGTCGCCGATCGCATAGCGCTGGATGATCTGCAGCAGGCGCATCTTCACCGCGATGTGCGAGGCCACCAGCTCGTTGGTGCCCTTGACCATCTGCCCGTACTCGCCGGGGAAGGCGTTCTCGTCCATGCGGTAGCTGATGGTGCCGCACGCGTGCTGCCGTGCCATCTCGTCCTGCGCGCGGATCACGCTGTGGATGCGCGAGCGCATGATCAGCATGTCGTCCATCAGCTCGCCGATCTCGTCCTTGCCGTGCGGATAGGTGGCGCCCTCCAGTTCGCCGCGCGCCACCGCCTGCGACAGGCGCTTGGCCGCGTGCAGCTGGCGCGCCATCCCGCGCGCGATCAGCCAGGCGGTGACGCTGGCGAACAGCACGGCCAGCCCGAGCAGCGTCACGATCAGGGTCTTGGTGTTGGACAGCTGGCTGTCGGCGCGGTCCATCTCCCGGTTCAGTTCGGCGACGTTGTACTGGGTCAGCGCCACGATGCGCTCGAACAGGGTCCGGCGCAGCGTCCGCGACTGGGTGTCGGAGATCTTCTGTGCGCCCGCCACGTCGCCGGCGCGCAGCGCCGCACCCATCTCGGTGTTGGCCTGCAGGTAGGCCTTCAGCGTCTCCTGCACGCCGGCGTACATCTGCACCTGCTTCTGGTCGCGCATCATCGCGGCGATGACCTGCTGGTTCTTCGCCACCTCCGTGCGCACCTTCTGCATGCGCTTGAAGTAGTCGGCCTGGGCCTGGGAATCGCCGGCGCGCGACAGTTGCGCCAGTTCGTAGGTCCGGAATTCGCCCAGTTGCGCGCGCACCTCGGCCAGGGCCTGGGTCGCCGGCACCCAATCGTGCTGGATGTGCTTGAGCTCGGCGATGGACAGGTTGGTCCGGGAGTAGGTAAAGCCCCCCAGCACCACCGTCAGCAGCGTGGTCACGGCGAAGGCGAAGATCAGCTTGTCGCGGATTTTCAGGTGCGCAAGTACGTTCATGGGCATTCCATGTGCAGCAGCGGGTTGAAAAAGGCAGGGCGGCCGGCGGTCAGCCGGCGAAGACGAAGCGCGGCGAGGGCAGCGCCGCGCCAGTGGCGGCGCTCGCAGGCGGGCGGGAGCCCATGCCGAACAGGGGCGCGCGTGCGGCGCCGCGGCGCCGCGACGGGAGGTTGGACGATGGCGGATGTCGGCGGCTGGGCATCACGTGCTCCCTGAACGGTCGCGGTGGTGATCCGGCGGTGACATGCGCGGACCACGAAGCGTGATCCTGATATCGACTAGCGCGGCGATAGCTTGAACCGCGCCGTGGTGCGAATCGGCGTGTCGTGCGTGATTGTTTCTATCGCAACGGTATGGCCGCTCAATCGGCCTCGATGGTCGGGGCTGCCGTGCGCACCAGCCGCAGCGGCGCCTGCCGCGCCGCACCGCGTGCGGGGGCCGCGGGCGTGGGGCCTGCGCCGCCGTTCGCGCCGGCCTGCGCCGGGTCCAGCCGGAACACCGCCGCCGCCTCGCCGAGCCGGCGGCCCTGGTCTTCCAGCGCCCGCGCCGAGGCGCTGGCTTCCTCGACCACGGCGACGTTCTGCTGGATCGCCTGGTCCATCTGCGCCACGGTGCGGCTGACCTGCTCGATGCCCATCGACTGCTCCTGCGAGGCCGCGGCGATCTCGCCGATGATGTCGGTCACCCGCTGCACCGAGGCGACGATCTCCTGCATGGTGCGACCGGCCTGGTCGACCAGGGCAGAACCTTCGTTCACGCGGCCGACCGACTCGTCGATCAGCGTCTTGATCTCCTTGGCGGCGTTGGCCGAGCGCTGGGCGAGGGTGCGCACCTCGGTGGCGACCACGGCGAAGCCGCGGCCCTGTTCGCCGGCGCGGGCGGCTTCCACCGCGGCATTGAGTGCCAGGATGTTGGTCTGGAAGGCGATGCCGTCGATGACGCCGATGATGTCGGCGATCTTCTTCGACGAAGCCTCGATCCCGTTCATGGTGGTGACCACCTGGCCGACCACCTGGCCGCCCTGCGAGGCCACCGTGGCGGCGCCGGTGGCGAGCTGGTTGGCCTGGCGGGCGTGCTCGGCGTTCTGCTTGACGGTGGAGGTCAGCTCCTCCATCGAGGCCGCGGTCTCCTCCAGGTTGGCCGCCTGTTGTTCGGTGCGGCGCGACAGGTCGTCGTTGCCGGCGGCCAGTTCGGTGGTGGCGCCGTGGATGCTGCGCGCCGCGGTCTGGATGCGGCCGACGATGTCGGCGAGCTGGTCGGCGGTGGTATTGGCATCCTCGCGCATCCGCGCGAACACGCCGTGGAAGTCGCCGTGCATGCGCGCGCTCAGGTCGCCGGCGGCGATGGCCTGCAGCAGCGTCGACAGCTTGCCGAGGTTGCGGTCGCTGACCTCCATCATCGCGTTGAGGTCCTGCACCATCAGCCGGAAGTCGTGCTGGAACCGGCCGGCGTCGCCGCGCACGCTGAAGTCGCCGGCGGCGGCTGCAGCGGCCAGGCGCTTGATCTCGGTGTTGATCGCCAGCAGGCTGGCCTTGGCCGCGTCCATCGATTCGTGCAGCACGGCACGGCTGCCGGGCAGGCGGCGGGCGTCGCGGCGCAGGTCGCCGTTGGCGTATTCGTTGAGCACCGCGATGGCGTCGACGATCGCGTCCAGGTGCTCGAACATCATGCGGTTGATGCTGGCGGCCAGGTCGCCGTACACGCCGGGGAAATCCTCCGGCATGCGGTGGGACATGTCCTTGTCGGCATGCAGCACCGCCATCTGCGCGGTCTCGCTGGAGAAGCGCTCCAGCATCCGGATCATCTCGCCGGTGGCGCGCAGCATCTCGCCGGTCTCGTCGCGGCCGGGGTTGTCGATGCGCACGCTGAGGTCGCCGCGCGACACCGCGCGGATCGCCTCCAGGCTGCGCGATACCGGCCGCAGCACCGAACTGCCGATCAGCCAGTTGATGCCGAAGGTGAGCAGCACCAGCACGCCGCCGGCCAGGGTCATCACGCCCGTGAAGATCAGCGCCTGCGCCTGCACGTCGTCCATGTACACGCCGGTGCCGATCACCCAGTGCCAGGGCGCGAATGCGGCGTTGTAGGAGACCTTCTCCACCGGCGTGGCGTTGCCGGGCTTGGGCCACAGGTAGTCGACATAGCCGCCGCCGGCCTCGGCCACCTTCACGAACTCGCGGAAGATCGGCTTGCCGTCGGCGCTGAGCACCTGGCCGATGTCCTTGCCGACCAGGTCGTGGCGGGTGGGGTGCATCAGCATGGTCGGGTGCAGGTCGTGCACGTAGAAGTAGTCCACGCCGTCGCGGGCGCGCATCGATTCCAGGGTGCGCAGGGCGGTGCGCTGCGCCTCGGCCAGCGGCATGCTGCCCTTGTCCACCTCGGCCGCATAGGCGCGCACCACGCCCAGCGCCAGCTCGATCTGGCTCTTCAGTGCCTGCTCGCGCGTGTTGCGGATGTCCAGGTACTGCATGCGCGCGGCAATCACCGCCAGCAGGACGATGCCGGCACCCAGCAACAAGGTCTGCCAGAGGAACTTGCGGCGCAGCGGCAGATCCGAGAGGCGGGTGAGCAACGAGCGAGACGACATCGACCTGGTCCTTGGAAAGGTTCCCAAAGGTTTAACGGCTCCGGGAACGGGGAAATTGAGCGCGCGGCGCGACCGATTCGTAGACAATCCTCGCGCTGGCGCGGCGGTCAAAAAAATCCCCGGCGCGCGGGCCGGGGATGGGGTGATGCAACGACAGGCCGGGCCTGTCTCAGAACTCCTGCCAGTCCGAATCGGCCAGTGCCGGCTCGACCTTGCGGGCACGCACCGCCGCCGGCTTGGCGGAGGCGACGGCCGCAGGCTTCTTCGCCGGCGCTGCCGGCCGCGGCGCGGACACGGCCTGCGGCGCGTGGACCGCGCTGGCCTGCGCCGACTGCTCGACGCGGAAGATCGACACGGCCTCGATCAGCTGGCCGGCCTGTTCTTCCATCGAACGGGCGGCGGCGGTGGCTTCTTCGACCAGCGCGGCGTTCTGCTGGGTGGTCTCGTCCATCTGGGTGACGGTCTGGTTGACCTGCTCGATGCCGGCCGACTGCTCCTGCGAGGCGGCGGCGATCTCGCCCATGATGTCGGTGACGCGCTGCACCGAGGCGACGATTTCGGTCATGGTCTGGCCGGCCTGGCGCACCAGGGTCGAGCCGTTGGCCACCTGGCTCACCGAGGCGTCGATCAGGCCCTTGATCTCCTTGGCGGCGTTGGCCGAGCGCTGGGCGAGGGTACGCACTTCGCTGGCGACGACGGCGAAGCCACGGCCCTGCTCGCCGGCACGCGCCGCTTCCACTGCCGCATTCAAGGCCAGGATGTTGGTCTGGAAGGCGATGCCGTCGATGACGCTGATGATGTCGGCGATCTTCTTCGAGGACGCCTCGATCCCGCTCATGGTCTGCACCACCTGGCCGACCACACTGCCGCCCTGCGAGGCGACCGTGGCGGCGCCGCCGGCCAACTGATTGGCCTGGCGCGCGTGCTCGGCGTTCTGGCGCACGGTGGAGGTCAGTTCCTCCATCGAGGCGGCGGTCTCTTCCAGATTCGCCGCCTGCTGCTCGGTACGGCGCGACAGGTCGTCGTTGCCGGCAGCGATCTCGCCGGCGGCGGCATTGATCGCGTTGGCCGCCTGCTGGATGCGGCCGACGATGGCCGCCAGCTGCTCGGCGGTGGCGTTGGCGTCGTCGCGCATGGTCGCGAACACGCCCTGGAAATCGCCATGCATGCGCGCGGTGAGGTCGCCCTGCGACAGCGCGGTCAGCAGCCTGGACACTTGGCCGATGCTGTCGCCGTTGGCCTGCAGCAGGCCATTGAGCTGCTGCGCCAGCTGCAGGAAGAAGCCGTGCTTGCCTTCGATGCCGACGCGCCCGCTGAGGTCGCCCGCGGCGGCCTCGCGCACGATCTTGGCCACTTCCTGCTCGACCTGCGCTTCCAGGGTACGGTCGCGCGATTCGCAGACAAAGCCGATGTGCGTGCCGTGCTGGTCGCGGATGGCGGTGATGGTCTGGGCGACGCGCGCGTCGACGTAGGCCATCTCGCGTTCCATCACCCCCTTCTTTTCCAGCTCCGCCAGGGTCTTGGGATCGTGCTGGTTGCCGTACTCCAGCACCGTCACCGGCGAGCCGACCAGCGGCAGGCTCGAGTCGAAGGCCGGCGCCACCGAGTGGATCTGCTCGGCGTACTTGTCGGTGAGGCCCTGCATCGACGGGTTGGCGTAGACGATGTTGTAGTCCAGGTCGACGATGAACATGCCGGTCGAGGAGTTGTCCAGCGCGGTGCGGATGCGCAGGTTCTCGGCGGCGACCGCGGCGTCGCGCTCGATGCGCCCGCGCAGGTCCTGCTGCATGCGCTTGAGCGCCTGCATCAGCTCGCCGATCTCGTCCTTGCTGTTGGCGTCGATATGCCCGTCGAGCTTGCCGGCGGCGACGTCGCTGGCCACCTTGACCGCATCGCGCACGCTGTTGGCGAGCATCCGCCCGAACAGGAAGGCCAGGCTGACCGCTGCGCCGAGGCCGATCAGCAGGCAGATCAGCAGGGTCGCCGACGCTTTGCTGTAGGTACCGCTGGCGGCATCGGCCGCGGCCTTGGCCTGGCGGTCGTTCTCGGCGATCAGGGCGACGACGTCGTCCACCACCTTGTTGTGCAGGGTGCGGGTCTCGCCGGTGAAGGTGTCGATAGCGTCGTCGTGCAGGTCGAGCTGCAGCATCTCGTCGACGGACTGGTAGGAGGCGCTGGCCTTCTTCCAGTCGGCGACCAGACGTTCGTAGATGGTCTTTTCCTGCGGGCTGCCGATCTTGGGCGGGTACTGGGCCAGGATCTGGTCCATCTGCTTCTTCAGCGCAACCTTGCGTGCGGCCGATTCCTTCTTCAGCGCATCGCTGCTGCGGATCAGGCTCTGGTAGGCGGAATTGCGATATTCGCCGAGGATGCCGCGCATCTCGCCGCCGGTGCGCACGCTCGGCACCACTTGCGCCGACACATTGCTGGCCACGCCATTGAGCGAGTGCAGACCGCGATAGGCGGCAACGCCCTGGATCAGCATCAATGCCAGCACGACGCCGAACGCCAGCATCAGTTTGGGCATCACCTTGAGATCTTTAATCCACTGCATGAGCGCGTTTCCCGTAATTCGGAGGGGGCGACAAGGGGCAAAAAACGGCAAACGCCGCCGTGCCGGACCGTGTGCACGGGTCCAGCACGGCGGCGCAATGGCTTACTTGATGGTCGCCAGCTTCAGGCTGGACGGCGCGCTAACCTGGATTTCGGCGCGCGAGCTGTCCCGCTCGATCTTGCCGATCACGCACACGTCCTTGCCTTCCAGGGTTTCCGGGGCGAAGCCGAACTTGCTGCGGTCGGCGCCGGCGATGCGGGCGGAGAAGGTGTGGCGCGGGAACATGCCGCCCATGTACAGGAAGGTCGGCTCGCCTTCGGAATTCTGCGCGTACTTGGCTTTCTCGACCTTGCCGCAGACCATGCCGTCCTTGCCGACGAAACGGGTGGCCATCTCCGGCGGGATCATCTGCTGGGACTGGGCGAAGGTGCTGGGGCTGGCGGCGAGCAGCAGGACCAGCAGCATGGGAAAGCTCGGTTTCATGGAACGACTCCTTGGGGACGGGGGCTGAAGTGAGGGCCGTGTGATGCCGGCCACTCTTCAGCTATCGGCGTGAAACCGGTTAACTTGATTCGCACAAGTGATAAACAGTTCGCATTTCAAATAAAAACCCGCCTTGCGGCGGGTTTCGTCTACAGCCGGGCGGCCGCCGCAGCGGCCGGGGGTCAGGCGGCTTCGTCGACGTGGGCGTGCTGCTGGCCGAACTCGGCGCTGTCGAGCAGGGTCTCGATATCCAGCAGGATCAACATCTTGTCGTCCTGGGTGCCGATGCCCGAGATGAAGCGGGTGTCGACCGCGGCGCCGAACTCGGGGGTCGGGCGGATCTGCTCTTCGTTCAGCGGGATCACGTCGGAGACGCTGTCCACCACGATGCCGACCACGCGGTTCTCGACGTTGAGCACGATCATCACGGTGAAGGCGTCGTAGCGCGCTTCCTTCAGGCGCAGCTTCAGGCGCAGGTCGATCACCGGCACGATGGTGCCGCGCAGGTTGATCACGCCCTTGATGTACTCGGGGGCGTCCGGGACCCGGGTGACCGAGTCGTAGCCGCGGATTTCCTGCACCTTGAGGATATCCACGCCGTAGTGTTCTTCGCCGAGGGTGAAGCTGAGGAATTCGCCGCCGGTGGCGTCGGAGTTGGAGGTGGTCTTGTCGTTCATCGTGTGCTCCTGGTGCGCACGGGATTGCGGGTGGTGGCGTGGGTGGGAAAGCGCGACTCTGATGCTAGATCGGCGCGGCCACGGCGAACTTTAGACCTGGATCGGCCGACCGCTCGCGGCGTTCAGGAAAGCACGCCGCTCTTGCGGGCGCTGCGCTGGCGCTCGATGCGGAACACGTAGCGCTGGATCGCCGCGTCGGCACCGCGCGGCAGGTCGTGGAAGCGCATGCCCACGCGCAGGATGTCCTGGCCGTTGGCGAGCTTGGAGACATACATGTTGCAGACCTGCAGGGTCAGCCGGATGGCGTCGGCATCGGGCAGCTGCAGCACGCAGTTCGGATAGCTCTGCTGCAGCTGCGGCATCGGCTGGCCCTGTACCAGCGCCACCGCCAGGCCGCCGCCGCTGATGTCCACCACGCGCAGCTTCAGGTCGACCTGGCCGGCATCGTCGTCGATGCGCAGCACGCACGACGGCGAATCGGTGATCGGGGTTTCCAGCCGGAAATGCTCGCGCCGCTGCAGGTAGTACAGCGATTCCGGCAGGGCGGCGCGCAGGCCCGGCTGGCCGTTGTCGTCGGTTCGCTGCGGGCTTTCGATGCGGAAACGCACCCGCACCTTGTCCAGCTGGGCGAAGCACAGCAGGTACTCGGCCTGCTCGGCGGCGCGGTTGGAGGCCTCGTTGACGCTCAGGTCCAGCAGCACGCTGTCCTCGTCCAGCTCCAGCAACGCGGTCGAGAAGGCCTGGTCGCGACCGCCCACGTGCGCGCTGACCTGCGAACGCTGCTGGATCAGCGACTGCAGCAGCTGGCGGATCTGTCGCGGCTTGGTCAGCAGGAAACGGTCGTCCTCCACTTCTTCTTCCGACGAAGTCGGGACAGGGGAGTCGCTGGGAGTGCCTTCGGCCATGGTGGAGAGTGGGTACTGGAGGTGGGTGGGGCGGCACCGCGTCGGGCCGCCCCACGCATGCTATCGGCTGAGCTGGACTTTTTTGTAGACCGGCTGCACGTTGCCGCCAGTGGCGACCGCGCTCGACGGCGGGCGCTGCTCCAGGGTGAAGGATGCCACGGCCCGTGCCAGTTCGCCCGCCTCGTGTTCCATCGAGCGGGCGCTGGCGCTGGCTTCCTCGACCAGGGCGGCATTCTGCTGGGTCGCCTCGTCCATCTGCACGACGGTCTGGTTGACCTGCTCGATGCCGGCGGACTGTTCCTGCGAGGCCGAGGCGATGTCGCGCATGATGTCGGTGACGCGCTGGACCGAGGTCACGATGTCCTGCATGGTGCGGCCGGCCTGGTCGACCAGGGCCGAGCCTTCGGCCACACGGGTCACCGAATCGTCGATCAGGTCCTTGATCTCCTTGGCGGCGTTGGACGAACGCTGCGCCAGCACGCGCACCTCGCTGGCGACCACGGCGAAGCCACGGCCCTGCTCGCCGGCACGCGCGGCCTCGACCGCGGCGTTGAGCGCCAGGATGTTGGTCTGGAAGGCGATGCCGTCGATGACGCTGATGATGTCGGCGATCTTCTTCGACGAGGCTTCGATGCCGCTCATCGTGGTGACCACCTTGCCGACCACGCTGCCGCCTTGCGAGGCGACCGCCGCGGCGCCGACCGCCAACTGGTTGGCCTGGTGCGCATGCTCGGCGTTCTGCTTCACGGTGGAGGTCAGCTCCTCCATCGAGGCGGCGGTTTCCTCCAGGCTGGCGGCCTGCTGCTCGGTGCGGCGCGACAGGTCGTCGTTGCCGGCGGCGATCTCGCCGGCGGCGGTGTTGATCGCGTCCGAGGCGCCCTGGATCTGGCGCACGATCGCCGACAGCTGCTCGGCGGTGGCGTTGGCATCGTCCTTCATGTTCGCGTACACGCCCTGCAGGTCGGCGTCGATGCGCCGCGACAGGTCGCCCTCGGCCAGCGCGCGCAGCATCTGCTGGATGTGGCCCAGGCCGGAGGCGCCGGCGGCGAGCATGGCGTTGATCTGCTCGCCCAACTGCAGCAGGAAGCCGTGCTTGTCGTCCAGGCGGATGCGTCCGCCGAGGTCGCCGGCGACCGCGCCACGCACGATGTCGGCGATCTCCTCTTCCACAGCCACTTCGTCGGTGCGGTCGGCCCATTCCACCACGAAGCCCAGGCGGTTGCCGGCGGCGTCGGTGACCGGATTGACGATCAGGCGCATGGTGTGGCCGCCGACGCGGATCTGCGCGCGGTGCGTGCCCTTCAGCTCGGCGAGCATGCGCGCCTGGTGCTCGGGATGGCGGTGGAACACGTCGATGGTCTTGCCCAGCAATGCGCTGGCATCGAACTGCGGCAGGTCGCGGCGCAGGTCGTCCTGCACCTCGCTGAGCATCTGCAGCAGCGGGCGGTTGACGTAGACGATGCGGCGGTCGGCATCGGCGATCATCACGTTGGTGGTGACGTCGTCCAGTGCGCTGCGGATGCGCTGGGTCTCGCGCTGGGCCTCGCCGTCCTGCTCGCGGCTGCGCAGCAGCTGCGCGTTGGCCTCCACCAGGGTGTGGGCGATGGAGCCTTCCGGCAGGTCCAGCTCGCGGATCGCGGCCGACAGCGGCTGTTGCTGGGCGATGGCGCGCGCGGCCTGGGCCAGGGCGTGCGGGTCGTGGCCCACGTCCAGCAATTGCCGGCGCATCTGCACCGCCATCGGCACCAGGATCGCCGCCTCCACCGCCACGTACAGCGCATGGATCGCCAGGATGCCGATCCCGGCCTCGGCGGTGAACACCCGCACCGGCAGGCCGCGGTGCTGCAGCCAGAAGAACAGCACGTGATGCACGGCGATCGCGGCGGCCGCGACCATGATCGGCCGCCAGTCGCGGTAGTACAGCAGCAGCGCGATCAGCAGGATGACGCCGAAGTGCACTTCGATCATGCCGCCGGCCTGCTGGATCAGCGCCGCGGCCAGCACCATCAGGCCCAGGGCCACGGTGCAGCGGCTCAGCAGGCTGCCCGGATACAGCTTCACCTGCAGGGCAATGACGGCCAGGGTCGGCAGGCTGACCGCCAGCCACGGCGTCCACGCGCCCTGATGCCAGGCGGCGGCCAGGCTGGCGAGGGTGGCCAGGACCGCGACAACGACGAACAGCCGGTCGGCCTGCGCCGCCAGTTTCTGCAGGTAGACGTAGCGCTCGTTGCCGACGAGAAAGCTGCCTTGGGTAGGCGAGGCGCTCATGAGAGGGATTCCTTGGAGTCGGTGGGACATCCGCACTGGGCGGGAGAGATCAGCGGCGACGCGCCGCCGGTGGCGAGCAGCCGCGGCAGCAGCGACGCGGCGGCGATGGACGTGCCGCATCCGGCCAGCTGTGCCGGGCCGGCATAGATCAGGCGGGACTGCGCATCGAAGACGATCAGTGCATAGGGCAGGGACGGCGGCGCCAGCCGCTCGCGCAGGTCCACGCTGCGCATCCCTGGAAGTGCGGGCGCCGCAGGCGCGGCGCAGTCGCAGCCAGCCACGCGCAGGCGGAACGCCACGGGCTGCCCGTCGGCAGCGTCGATGGCGGGCGCAAAGGCCAGCAGGCGCGCGCGAATGGCCTCGGCGCTGTCGGCCGGCGGCGGGCTGGCGAGCGCCACCAGTTGGCTTGCCGCCCAGATGCTCCAGAGCGCCAGCAGCAACAGCCCCCATGGCAGGTGGGTGAAAGCTCCCCAACGGTGCGTCGTGGTGGATAGTGGCTGCATTGGAAACCGGCCAGCGCGACGCCGGCACTCACCGGCTGTTCACGTTATCGACAGCGCCTATCGATCCTTAAGGTGGTGTTCATCACATTTCACACAGTAGTAACGAAACTAGTGTGGGGTTTTCGAAAAAAAAGACTGTCTCGCCGGCCTGGAAACGCAATCGGCCGCGGAGGTGTTCCGCGGCCGATTGGCATATCGGGTTGTTGTTCCGGCGGCGCGGCGTGCGCCGGCCGGGGCGTGACTGGCCGAGCGCGGGTCGCGCGACCCGCGCTGGGTCGGGCGATCCGCGCGCCTGGACTCAGGCGGCCGCGTGTGCCGGCCTGCGCGCGGCCGGTACGGCTGGCGCACGCACAGAGGATGCCGCCTGCACCTTGAACACCGCCACGGCCTGGCGCAGGTGGCCGGCCTGCTCCTCCATCGAACGCGCCGCGGCCGTGGCTTCTTCCACCAGCGCGGCGTTCTGCTGGGTGCTCTCGTCCATCTGGGTGACGGTGCGGTTGACCTGCTCGATGCCGGACGACTGCTCCTGCGAGGCGACCGCGATCTCGCCCATGATGTCGGTGACGTGCTGCACCGAGGTCACGATCTCCTGCATGGTGGCGCCGGCACGCTCGACCAGGGCCGAGCCTTCGGCGACGCGGCCGACCGACTCGTCGATCAGCGTCTTGATCTCCTTGGCGGCGTTGGCCGAGCGCTGGGCGAGGGTGCGCACTTCGGTGGCCACAACGGCGAAACCGCGGCCCTGCTCGCCGGCACGCGCGGCTTCCACCGCGGCATTGAGCGCCAGGATGTTGGTCTGGAAGGCGATGCCGTCGATCACCGAAATGATGTCGCCGATCTTCTTCGAGGACGCTTCGATGCCGCTCATGGTCTGCACGACCTGGCCGACCACGTCGCCGCCCTGCGAGGCGACCGAGGCGGCGCCGGCGGCCAGCTGGTTGGCCTGGCGCGCACGTTCGGCGTTCTGCTTGACGGTGGAGGTCAACTCCTCCATCGAGGCCGCGGTTTCCTCCAGGCTGGCCGCCTGCTGCTCGGTGCGACGCGACAGATCGTCGTTGCCGGCGGCGATCTCGCTGGCGGCGCCGTTGATGCTGACCGCGGCAGTCTGGATGCGCGCGACGATGGCGGCCAACTGCTCGGTGGTGGCATTGGCGTCGTCGCGCATGGTCGCGAACACGCCCTGGAAGTCGCCGTGCATGCGGGCGGTCAGGTCGCCGGCAGCGATGGACTGCAGCAGCGCCGACAGCGCCTGCAGGTTGTCGTCGGCGGTGGCCATCAGCTGATTGAGGCTGTCGACCATCAGGCGGAAGTCGTACTGGAAGCGCGCGGTGTCGCCGCGCACGCTGAAGTCGCCTGCGGCCGCCGCACCGGCCAGGTGCTTGATCTCGGTGTTCATCGCGGTGAGGTTGTGCTTGACCGTGTCCATCGTCTCGGTGAGGCGGGCTTTCTCGCCGGGCAGGCGGTCCATGTCCTCGGACAGGTCGCCGATGGCGTAGCGGCCCATGATCTGCGCCAGGCGCTCGGTCACCGCGATATGCGCGGCGGCCAGCGCATTGCTGTCGCGGACCATGCGCCCGTAGTCGCCGGGGAAGCTGCTCTCGTCCATGCGATAGCTGGTCTGGCCCACGTCGTGGCGCCGCGCCATCTCGGTCTGGGCGGCCAGCACCTCGCGCAACTGTTGCTGCATGCGTTGCATGTCGGCCAGCAGCCGACCGCTTTCGTCGCGGCTGGGCACCACGATGCGGGCGTCGAGGTGGCCCTCGGCGATGTCGGCGGCAACGCCGGCGGCGCGACGCACGTTGCGGGTCAGGGTGATCAGGGTATGCGCGCAGATCGCCGCGATCAGCAGCGTCAACACGCTGAGCCCGGCCACTGCGGTCCACATCGCCTGCAGCGAGGCGTCCAGATGACGCTGCGACTGGCGCTGCAGCGCCTGCAACGCGGTGGCGCTCAGCCCGTGCAAGGCCTCGTCCCAGCCATGCAGGGCCGCGTTCCAGCGCTGATCGGCATCGGCGCTGCCGCCCTCCAGGGCCTGCGCCAGTTGCGGCAGGGCGCGATCGGCGACGGCGGCTTCGGCGGCGACCGACTGGGCCAGGGCCGGATCCGGCTGTTCGAGCAGGCCCAACGCCTTCTTCAGCTCATGCCGCAGGCGGCCCTGATCGCGGGCCAGTTCGCCGATCTGCGCGCGCAGGACCGGGGTGTCGGCGCCGGCCTGGGAGGGGTCGCGCATCGCGTCCAGCCGGGTCAGGGTCTGGCTGGTCACCGGGGCGTAGTTCAGGCTGCCGACCACCAGGTGGTAGCTTTCCACGTAGGGCGTATAGACCAGTTGGCTGTCGTCGCGCAGGGCGTCCAGCGCGTCGTCGGCCTGGTCTGCGACCATCGCGAAGTCGCTGCGCCTGGTCTGCAAGGTCTGCTGCAACTGCGCCAGCGCCGCCGTGCTGCGCTCGAAGCCGGGCAGCGCCGGCACGGTCCGCTGCAGTTCGCGCAGCGCCCGGTCCGCGGTGTCGCGCGCCTGCGCCGCGTCGGCGGCACCGCCGACCTGTTCTTCCTGCAGGGCCGCCAGCAGCCGCAACATCTCGCGCAATGGCGCGTAGCTGCGCAGCTCGGCGCGGCTGACCTCCACGCCGTCGCTGAGGGTACGGGTGTACAGCAGCAGGGGAATGGCCAGCCCGATCAAGGCCAGCACGCCGATCAGGCTGAGCTTGCGCGCAATGGGGAGGTCATGCCAGACCCGCAGACGGGAGCGGCGTTCGGAGGCGGGCGGAGCGGCGTGGTTCGCGGGATGCGACGTCATTGCGCGGGTCTCTGAGCAAGAGCGAAAGAAGGCAGGCGATCCAGAGGGATCCACGCCATGGGACTGCAGGTGCAAAACGGGTGGTCGTCGAGCTTCGCCTGTCCGGACGCGGTTAGCGATGGAATCGGCGGTGCTCGACCGGATCGGGCATATCTTTAGCGGCCGTCGTAGACAAAGGTTGAATCTGTAAGCATGACCACGTTAAGCCGCCGAAACGGTGTGCGGCCCGCGACAGCGGGACGCATATGGCGGGAGATACGACGGCAGGTGCGGCGCGGATGCAGCCTGCGTGAACTTTTTCGCGTGCCATGTCCTGCAGGCGTCATGTCCGCTGGGTGGAGTTGTCGGGCACATGGGTCTGCGGGCGAGCATCGGCTTGCAGCGTCCGCTGGCTGGGTGATCGGGCGCCTCTGGCGGGGCCTCGCGCTGCCGAGGACCACGGCGATGGGATCGTGGGTGCTGCACGCGTTCTAGCGTAGGTGGGTGGCTTGAGAACCAGGGTGGAATGAAGCGCTGGGCTCATGTCGCTGCAACGACACGCTGGGCAGACCCGGGACCGCTTGCACAGCCAGACCGCGCGAGGCGGCGGCCGATCGCCTCGTCGATCGGCTGCCTGTGCATTGTCGTGGCGGAGCTGACTAGGGCATGTCACTAATCCCCGAGCATGCCGCGCCGCGATTGCGCGTGCCTGTGGCAAGGAAGAGCGAGGAAATGGACGTCCGTCCACGCCCGAGCGATGACGCTGCTACGGGCACGCGCAACCGCGGCCCTTCGGGTTGGGCCTGGCAGGCGCGGCATACTCAGGGATTGGTGACACGCCCTAGGCGGCCGGCGACCGTCGCGTCAGAAATCCTGCCACGTGTCGACCTTGCTTGCCGCGGCCACGGTCGCACGACGTATGGTCGGCGCTTGCGGGCCGGTGCTGGCCTTCGCCGCGGTCTTGATTGTCGGTGTGGTCGTCCGCGCGGCGGTGGCCGTGCGGGCAGGCGCAGGAGGCGCGATGGCGGACAGCCGGTCGATCTTGAACAACGCGACCGCATCGCTCAGTTGCACCGCCTGTTCCTCCATCGAGCGTGCCGCCGCGGTGGCTTCTTCCACCAAGGCCGCGTTCTGCTGGGTAGTCTCGTCCATCTGGGTGACGGTCTGGTTGACCTGTTCGATGCCGGCCGATTGCTCCTGCGAGGCGGCCGAGATCTCCCCCATGATGTCGGTGACGCGCTGCACCGAGGCGACGATCTCGTGCATGGTCTTGCCGGCCTGGTCGACCAGCGCCGACCCGGTGGCGACACGGCCGACCGAGTCGTCGATCAAGGTCTTGATTTCCTTGGCGGCATTGGCCGAGCGCTGGGCGAGGGTGCGCACCTCGCTGGCGACCACGGCGAAGCCGCGGCCCTGGTCGCCGGCGCGCGCCGCTTCCACCGCGGCGTTCAAGGCCAGGATATTGGTCTGGAAGGCGATGCCGTCGATGACGCTGATGATGTCGGCGATCTTTTTCGACGAGGCCTCGATGCCGCTCATGGTCTCGACCACCTGGCCGACCACGCTGCCGCCCTGCGAGGCGACCGCCGCCGCACCCACCGCCAATTGGTTGGCCTGGCGCGCGTGCTCGGCATTCTGCTTGACGGTGGAGGTCAGCTCCTCCATCGACGCCGCGGTTTCCTCCAGGCTGGCGGCCTGTTGTTCGGTGCGGCGCGACAGGTCGTCGTTGCCGGCGGCGATCTCGGTGGCGGCGGCATTGATGCTGACCGCGGCGGTTTGGATGCGGCCGACGATGCCGGTCAACTGGTCTGCCGTGGCATTGGCATCGTCGCGCATGGTGGCGAACACGCCGTGGAACTCGCCCTCCATGCGCGCGGTGAGGTCGCCCGCGGCGATGGCCTGCAGCAACGCCGACAGCTTGCCGAGGTTGCGGTCGCTGACGTCCATCATTGCGTTGAGGTCCTGCACCATCAGCCGGAAATCGTGCTGAAAGTGCGCCGCATCGCCGCGGGCGCTGAAGTCGCCGGCGGCGGCGGCCGCGGCCAGACGCTTGATCTCGGTGTTGATCGCCAGCAGGCTGGCCTTGGCCGCGTCCATCGATTCGTGCAGCACCGCGCGGCTGCCGGGCAGGCGGCGGGCGTCGCGGCGCAGGTCGCCGTTGGCGTATTCGTTGAGCACGCCGATGGCGTCGACGATGGCGTCCAGGTGCTCGAACATCATGGCGTTGATGCCCTTGCTCAGTTCGCCGTAGACGCCCGGGAAGTCCTGCGGCATGCGGTGGGACACGTCCTTGTCGGCGTGCAGTTCGATCATCAACGCGGTTTCGCTGGAGAAGCGCTGCAATTGGGTCTGCATGCGGCCCATCGCGACCAGCAGGCGGCCGGGTTCGTCGCGCGCGTCGGTGCCCACGTCGTTGTCCAGACGGCCGTCCGCGATGGCTTCGGCGGCACGGGTGGCGCGGCCGAGCGGCCCGGTGAGGCTGCGGGTGATGGTCCAGCCCAGCAGGCCGCTGACCAGCAGGACCGCAAGGCCGCCGGAGATCAGCACGATGCGGCCGCGCGCCATCGCCGCCGAGGATGCCGCATAGGCTTCCTTGCTCAGGCGCCGTTGCAGCTCGGCATTGGCGCGGATCGCCGCCTGCTGCTGCTCCATCGCCACCGCCGCATCGCCGAGCAGCAGCGTCTGCGCCTGGGCGTTCTGGTCCTTTTCGCCCAGCGCCAGAATCTCATCGTTGAAATGGACCGACTGCGCCCGTAGCGTGTCGATCAATGCCATGGCATTGCGCTCGGCCGGGCTTGCCGGCATGGCCGACAAGGCGTCGTGCGCGGCCGTGAAGCGGGCCCGATTGCTGTGCACGATGTTCAGCATCTTCTGGTTGGCCGCATCGCCATCGACGATGCTGATGGAGAGCAGGCCGACTTGCACATTGGTGTTGGCGTCCAGCATCTCGTTGGAGAGCCGGACCTTTTCCATGTTGCCGTTGACGATGCTGTCCAGTTCGCGATGCGCCCTGGCCATGGTCAGCAGCCCCATGGCGACCAGCACGCCGGACAACAGGATGAGGATGCCGAACGCCATGCCGAGGCGCCGACCGACGTTGTAGCGTTGTAGAAGTGCGTTCATAGCCGACCTTTGGGGGTAGAAGGAGTCGGGTCGCACGCGCTGGCAGGCCAGCGTTGCGGCGCCTCGTGGCGATGCGCTGCCACCCCATGGATATCGACATGGCGGCCAGGAATTGAGCGGTGTGCGGATCCTCGTTGGCAGGCGGTTAGGAAGCTGTCTGCCTTCCGACGCGTGGTGGTCGGCGAAGGCGAAATCCGACGTGGTTCCGACATGCGCCGGCGTGTAATGCACCGAGCTATGGTTCGCGTATTGCAGAAATGCGCAGGTGCATACCGGCTGCGCTGCGAACGCCGAGCGTTACCGCCGGGACCGGTCGCCATGCCGGCGGCATGGCGACCGTACGACTCAGAACTCCTGCCAGTCGCCGCCGACCGCGACCGCGGTGCGCTTGGCGGGCTGCCGCTGCGGACGCGCCGCCGCCTTGGCCGCACGCGGCGCGTTGACCGTGGCAGGCGGCGCCGTCGCCGCACGCACGCCGACGTTGTCGATCTTGAACAACGCCACGGTGTCGCTGAGCTGGCCGGCTTGTTCCTCCATCGAGCGTGCGGCGGCGGTGGCTTCTTCCACCAATGCCGCGTTCTGCTGAGTGGCCTCGTCCATCTGGGTGACGGTCTGGTTGACCTGCTCGATCCCCGACGCCTGCTCCTGCGAGGCCGCCGAGATCTCGCCCATGATGTCGGTGACGCGTTGTACCGAGGCCACGATCTCGCTCATGGTGCGGCCGGCCTGATCGACCAGCGCCGAGCCCTCGGCCACGCGCGTGACCGAGTCGTCGATCAGCGACTTGATCTCCTTGGCGGCGCCGGCCGAGCGCTGTGCCAGGGTGCGCACTTCGCTGGCGACCACGGCGAAGCCACGGCCCTGTTCGCCGGCACGGGCGGCTTCCACCGCCGCATTGAGCGCCAGGATGTTGGTCTGGAAGGCGATGCCGTCGATCACGCCGATGATGTCGGCGATCTTCTTCGATGCCGCTTCGATGCCGCTCATGGTCTCGACCACCTGGCCGACCACGCTGCCACCCTGCGACGCCACCGAAGCAGCACCCACCGCCAACTGGTTGGCCTGGCGCGCATGCTCGGCGTTCTGCTTGACCGTGGAGGTCAGCTCTTCCATCGACGCGGCGGTTTCTTCCAGGCTGGCGGCCTGCTGTTCGGTGCGGCGCGACAGGTCGTCATTGCCCGCCGCGATCTCGGTCGCGGCGGCATTGATGCTGACCGCCGCGGTCTGGATGCGGCCGACGATGCCGGTCAACTGCTCGACGGTGGCGTTCGCATCGTCGCGCATGGTGGCGAACACGCCGTGGAAGTCGCCGTCCATGCGCGCGGTCAGGTCGCCGCCGGCGATGGACTGGAGTAGCGCGGACAACTTGCCCAGGTTGTGGTCGCTGACCTCCATCATCGCGTTGAGGTCCTGCACCATCCGCCGGAAGTCGTGCTGGAAGCGCTCGGCGTCGCCGCGGGCGCTGAAGTCGCCGGCCGCGGCCGCCGCCGCCAGGCGCTTGATCTCGGTATTGATCGCCAGCAGGCTGGCCTTGGCCGCGTCCATCGACTCGTGCAGCACCGCACGGCTGCCGGGCAGGCGGCGGGCGTCGCGGCGCAGGTCGCCGTTGGCGTATTCGTTGAGCACGCCGATGGCGTCGACGATGGCGTCCAGGTGCTCGAACATCATGGTGTTGATGCCCTTGCTCAGCTCGCCGTAGACGCCGGGGAAGTCCTGAGGCATGCGGTGGGACATGTCCTTGTCGGCATGCAGTTCGATCATCAACGCGGTTTCGCCGGAGAAGCGCTGCAACTGCCGTTGCATTGCGTCCATCGCCAGCAGCAGGCGACCGGGTTCGTCGTGCGCGTTGGTGGCGACGTCGTTGTCCAGTAGGCCGCTGGCGATCGCTTCGGCGGCGCGGGTGGCGCGGCTCAGCGGCACGGTGAGGCTGCGGGTGATCGTCCACGACAGCAGGGCGCTGAGCAGCAGGACCGCCACGCCGCCCGCGATCAGCAGGTTGCGGCCGGTGACCATCGCTTGCGTCGCCTTGGCATGGGCGACCTTCATCTGCGCTTCCTGCAGGGTGACGTTCTCGCGGATCTTGGCCTGCCAGGCCAGCGTGGCCGGGCGCGAGCGTTCGCTCAGCGTCGTCTGCGCCTCGGCGTTGCGGTGGGCGGTGGCCAGCGCGATCACTTCATCGTTCATGGCGCGCGCGGTGGTGCGTGCGGCGTCGATGTCGGCGCGCAGTTTCACCGCATCCGCGTTGGCGGGCGGGAACGCCTCCAGTTCGTTGCGCAGCTCGGTGTAGCGCTGGCGCTTGGCCTTGATTTCCGCCAGTGCCTGATCGTTGAGTTCCTCGCGCGTCTCCATCGCCAGCGTGCCGAGCGCGATCAGGATGCTGGAGTTGGCGTCGAGCATGCCGTTGCTGATCCGGCTCTTTTCGACATTCACCTTGACGATGCTGTCCAACTCGGTGCGCGTGCGTGCCATCGACAGCAAGCCGATGGCGACCAGGGCGCAGGACAGCAGGATCAGCAGGCCGAAGGCGCCGCCGAGCCGGCGGCCGACGTTGTAGCGTTGCAGGAAGGAGTTCATTGGTCGACCTCTTCGTTGACGATGTTCCTGGAGCATCCAGGGCCTACTGCGTCCAGACGGGCTCCAGCAGCGCGTGTGCGCGTGGAGCGGCGGGGCGTGGCGGTCAGAAAAGAAGCAAGAAAACCAAGTGCCTTTTTTGTTTGACTCTGCAACGCCGTCGCTCGAATGTGATATCGGCGTGACGGCGGATTCCTCGATGCGTCGTTGGTCGTAAGGCGATTCCCGACGCTGTCTAATTCATTTCCTTACGCAGTGAGTGGCTGCCACTGGCTGCCGATCGCGTCGGCGATGGCCTGGGCATTGGCCTGCGGCGCGTGCGCAGCGGCGGTCGTTGCGGTGGCATGGCTGGATGCGGTCGCGGCGACGGCGCCGGATGCAGGGGCGGCGCTGCGCGCGGCCTGCTGTTGTTCCACCCGGAACACCTCCACCGCATCGCTCAACTGCGCCGCTTGGTCCTCCATCGACCGCGCCGCGGCGGTGGCTTCCTCGACCAGCGCGGCGTTCTGCTGGGTGCTCTCGTCCATCTGGGTGACGGTGCGGTTGACCTGCTCGATGCCGGCGGACTGCTCCTGCGAGGCCGCGGAAATCTCGCCCATGATGTCGGTGACCCGACCCACCGAGGCGACGATCTCCTGCATGGTCTGGCCGGCGCGCTGCACCAGCTCCGCGCCTGTGGTGACCCGCTCGACCGAGTCGTCGATCAGGCCCTTGATCTCCTTGGCGGCGTTGGCCGAGCGTTGCGCCAGCACGCGCACCTCGCTGGCCACCACGGCGAAACCGCGGCCCTGTTCGCCGGCGCGCGCGGCTTCCACCGCCGCGTTCAAGGCCAGGATATTGGTCTGGAAGGCGATGCCGTCGATCACCGAGATGATGTCGGCGATCTTCTTCGATGCGGTTTCGATGCCGCTCATGGTGTCGACCACCTGGCCGACCACGGCGCCGCCCTGCGAGGCGACCGCGGCGGCGCCGGCGGCGAGCTGGTTGGCCTGGCGCGCATGCTCGGCGTTCTGCTTGACCGTGGCGGTGAGCTCCTCCATCGAGGCGGCGGTCTCTTCCAGGCTGGCGGCCTGTTGCTCGGTGCGCTGCGACAGGTCGCTGTTGCCCTGGGCGATCTCGGTGGCGGCGCTGTGGATGTCGCCGGCGGCGCGCTGGATGCGGCCGACGATGTCGGCCAGGCGCTCGGCGGTGCCGTTGGCGTCGTCGCGCATGGTGGCGAAGATGCCCTGGAAGTCGCCGTGCATGCGCGCGCCGAGGTCGCCGTCGGCCAGTGCGCTGAGCAGCCGCGAGACTTCGGCGATGCTGATCGCGTTGGCGTCGAGCAGGCCGTTGAGTTGCTGCGCCAGCATCAGGAAGAAGCCCTGCTTGCCGGTGCGGTCGATGCGCTGCGACAGGTCGCCGGCGGCGGCGCTGCGCACCACTGCGGCCACTTCCGCCTCCACCCGCGTCTCGGCGGTGCGGTCGCGCCATTCGCAGACGAAGCCCAGGTGCGCGCCCTCGGCGTTGCGGATGGCGGAAATCTCCTGGGCGATGCAGACCTCGCGATAGCGCACCTCGCGCTGCGCCGCGCCTTGCCGATCCAGCCGCTGGTAGATCTCCGCGTCCTGCGAATTGCCGACTTCCAGCAGCGCCACCGATTGGCCCAGCAGCGGGGCAGAGCGGTCGAATGCCGGCGCGCAGGCGCGGATGTCCTCGGCGTGGGTCTGCAGCAGGGTCTGCAGCGCGGTGTTGGCGTAGATGATGGTCAGGTCGGGATCGGCGATGTACATGCCGGTGGACGCGTTGTCCAGGGCGGTGCGGATCCGCAGGTTCTCGGCCGCCACGCTGCGCTCGCGTTCGATGCGCTCGCGCAACTCGCGCTGCATGCGCGCCAGCGCCGCCATCAGGCTGCGCCCGTGCCTGGCCGCGACCGGGATGGGCTGGTCCAGGCGGCCCTCGGCGATGTGCTGGGCCGCGTCCATCGCCACCCGCGGCTCGCCGCCGAGCAATTGCGCGACCGAGCGCAGGATCCAGGCCGCGGCCGCAGCCAGGCACAGCACGGCCACCAGCACCGCGCCGGCCTGCTGCCAGGTGGCGCGCTGGCTCTGCTGTTCGGCGGCCTTGCGGCTCTGCTCGTTCAGCGCCAGGATGCTGTCGCTGATCGTGTCCATCTCGGTTTCCAGCCGCGTGAACTGCGCGGTGAAGTCGGCATAGGCGGCACTGCTGTCGCCCTGCGACTCGGCCAGCGTCACCACCTTGTCGGCGGCGGCGATGTAGCGCTGCAACGCCGGTCCCGCCGCATCCAGTTGCGCGCGCAGGGTGCTGTCCAGCGGCAGCTTCTGGTTGTCGTCCAGCGCCTTGCGGAACTCGCCGGCATGTTCGCCCAGCGAGGCGCGCGCCGCCTTGACCCCGTCCGCATCCTGATGCGCGGCCGCCAGCAGCGCAGCGGTGACGTCGCCACGCAGCGCGTCATGCATCATGTCGGCCTGCATGTGGTTGCGCAGCGCGTCCGAGGACACGACCTGCGCCGCGACCGAGCGCAGCAGCCCCTGCTGCGCGCCGTAGCCGACCCCGCCCAGCGCGAGCAGGGCGAGCACCGCCACCAGCACCAGGATCCCGAGCATATGCATGATTTTCATCGGTGTGGCCCGATCAGAAACGGAAGGACAGGCCCGCGCCGAGCGCGTGGTCCGGCGAACGGTCGTTGAGGCCGCGGCTGTACACCACGTCCAGTTGCACGTCCTGGGTGAGCAGCCAGGCAGAGCCGACGTCGAGCAGGGCGACGGTGCCGCCGTCGTCGGCATGCGCGATCTGCGGCAGGGCCAGCTCCACGAACGAGCGGGTGCGGTCGTTCCAGGCCTTGCCCAGCACCACGCCGAAGATGCCGGCGGTGTAGCGATGTCCGCCGTCGCCTTCGTCGCGGATCACGCCCGGCATCATGCCCAGGGACACGCTGTCGCTGAGTTCCCATTCGGCCACCAGACGGAACGAGGGGCGTGCGCCGCTGCCGCGCACGTTGCGCGCGCCGCTGGGCAGGTCCACGTGCAGCAGCCAGGCCAGCGAGGCGCCGCCGATCTCGCTGGCCAGGTGGTGCTTGAGGCCCAGCGAGATGTCGGAGAAGCCGGAGACGTCGCCGCCGACGGGGACGTCGATGGTCTGCCAGCCGTCGGTCTCCAGGCGCAGCTCCCAGGTCGGGCCGATGCCGTAGCGGAACAGGGTGGGCGTGGCATAGCCGTCGACATCGCCGTCACGTTCCCAGGCCACGCTGGTTTCCACCTGCAGGCGCCGGTCGCCGACGGTGAGGCTGGATTCGACGAAGTCCGGGCGATCGGTGGCGATCGGCTCGGCCTCGGCATGGACATGGCCTGCGAGGCTGGCGAGGCCGCACAAGGTCAGATAGGTGGCGATAACGCGTCGCTTCATGGCGGCTCCCTTGGCGGTTCGATCGGAACCGTGGATCCGGGCGCAGTGCGCCCGGCGCCGGGGCGCGCATCGCGGTGCCCATGGCATGGCAGTTCCGCTTTCTATATCGACCCTGAATACACTTTCTTTACGAGCGTGACACGCTAAGCGCTCTGTGGCCTTGGCCACCTGCTGCCCGGCAGCCGCGCCGCGAGACGCACAGCGCGCCTCGCGGTGGCAGCAGGGCGCTGCAGCGGCTCAGAACTCCTGCCACTGCCCGTCGTCGCTCGACGCGGTCGCGCGCGGGACCGCCCGCAACGGCGCCGCTGCCGGTCGCCGCGGCGTTGCTGCCGGGGTGGCCGAAGCAGGCGGAGCAGGGCGGCGCACAGGCGCCGGCGCGGCGCTCGCCACCGCGGCGCTGGTGTCCAGCTTGAACAGGGCCACGGCCTGGTTGAGCTGGCCGGCCTGGTCTTCCATCGAGCGCGCCGCGGCCGTGGCTTCCTCGACCAGCGCGGCGTTCTGCTGGGTGGCCTCGTCCATCTGGGTGATGGTCTGGTTGACCTGCTCGATGCCGGCGGACTGCTCCTGCGAGGCGGCCGAGATCTCCCCCATGATGTCGGTGACGCGCTGCACCGAGGCGACGATCTCCTGCATGGTGGTGCCGGCCTGTTCGACCAGGGCGGAACCTTGCGCGACACGGCCGACCGAGTCGTCGATCAGGCCCTTGATCTCCTTGGCGGCATTGGCCGAGCGCTGGGCGAGGGTGCGCACTTCGGTGGCGACCACGGCGAAACCGCGGCCCTGTTCGCCGGCGCGCGCCGCTTCCACGGCCGCGTTCAAGGCGAGGATGTTGGTCTGGAAGGCGATGCCGTCGATGACGCTGATGATGTCGGCGATCTTCTTCGACGAGGCCTCGATGCCGCTCATGGTCTCGACCACCTGGCCGACCACCGCGCCGCCCTGCGAGGCGACCGAGGCGGCGCCGGTGGCGAGCTGGTTGGCCTGGCGGGCGTGCTCGGCGTTCTGCTTGACCGTGGAGGTCAGCTCTTCCATCGACGCAGCGGTCTCTTCCAGGCTGGCGGCCTGCTGCTCGGTGCGGCGCGACAGATCGTCGTTGCCGGCGGCGATCTCGGCCGCGGCGCCGTTGATGCTGACCGCGGCGGTCTGGATCCGCGAGACGATGGCGGCCAGCTGTTCGGTGGTGGCATTGGCGTCGTCGCGCATGGTCGCGAACACGCCCTGGAACTGGCCGTGCATGCGCGCGGTCAGGTCGCCGGCGGCAATCGCTTTCAACAGCGTGGACAGCGCCTGCAGGTTGCCATCGGCGGTGGCCATCAACTGGTTGAGGCTCTCGACCATCAGGCGGAAGTCGTACTGGAAGCGCTCGGCGTCGCCACGCACGCTGAAATCGCCGGCGGCGGCGGCGCCGGCCAGATGCTTGATCTCGGTGTTCATCGCGGTGAGGTTGCGTTTGACCGTGTCCATGGTTTCGGTCAGCACCGCCTTTTCGCCGGGCAGCCGATCCATGTCCTCGGACAGGTCGCCGATGGCGTAGCGGCCCATGATCTGCGCCAGGCGCATCTTGACCGCGATATGCGAGGCGGCCAGGGCGTTGCTGTCGTGGACCATGCGCCCGTAGTCGCCGGGGAAGGCCGCTTCGTCCATGCGGTAGCTGATCTCGCCGGCGTCGTGGCGCTGGGCCATCTCCTTCTGCGCGTCGAGCACGGCGCGCAGCTGCTGCTGCATGCGCTGCAGCGATCCCAGCAATTGCCCCAGTTCGTCGTTGCGCGGGTACTGGATGCGGCTGTCCAGGCGGCCGGCGGCGACCGCGCTGGAGACTTCCACCGCACTGGCCAGCGGCTTGACCACCAGCCGGCGCAGCAGCAGGTAGAGGCCGCCGCTGAGCAGCAGCGCGGCGCACAGGCCGACCGCGGCGATGGTCCACAGCAGGCTGCGCGCCTGCGCCATCAGCACCGCCTTGGGCACCGCCACGCCCAGCGCGAAGCGCTCCTGGGCCTGGCCGATCTGCAGTGGCACATACACTTCCACGTCGGTGGCGCCGGTCTGCGGATCGACGCTGTCGCGGCCGACGGTCTTGCCCTGGGCGATGTCGGCCAGCAAGGCGCGGGTGGCTGGATCCTGCAGCTTCTTGCCGACCAGGGCGGGATCGCGGTCGGCGACGATGGCGCCGCCGGGCGAGAGCAGGCGCACGCGGCCGGCACCGAGCGGACGCAGCTTGGCGACGCGCTGCTGCAGCGTGGCCAGGCCGAAATCGGTGGTGACCACACCCAGGAACTTGCCGTCTTCCAGGATCGGCGTGCTGACCGTGGTCATCAGCACCTTCTTGCCGGCGATCTCGTAATCGTAGGGTTCGGCGACGGTCGGCCGCAGCAGCTTGCGCGGATTCAGATACCAGTCGCCGGCGCCGGCCACGTCGTAGTCGCGCAGCGGATCGCGCACCAGTTTCCCGTTCTGCCAGGACCAGTACACCATGTAGCGACCGCTGGCGTCGTGGCCCGCGCTGTTGGCATAGTCCGCGTCCTTGCCGTCCAGCGCCTGCGGTTCCCACAGCGTGCCGATGCCGGTCCAGTCCGGGTGCTGCTGCAGTTCGCGGCGCAGGCTGTCGCTGAACAACTCGCGTGCCTTGTCCTGGCCGCGCTGGGCGAGCAGGGCATTGGCCAGCGCCTGGTTGGAGACCGCGGAGGCGCCGATGGTGTTGCCGATGCGCTCCGATTCCAGGCGTGCGGTGTCGGTCATGCCGACCTTGGCGGAGGCGAGCAGGGCGGAACTGCTGCGGGCGTAGATGATGGCGGCGGTAATGCCGAAGCACAGCAGGGCGATCGCGGCCACGCCGAGCATCAGGCGGGTGGCGACACTGCTCGGGCGTGTGGAGGACGTCGTGGGCATCGCGGTCGTCTCGATGGAGAGGAGGGAGAGATCGCGCTGTCGTGGATCGGAGCCTCCTGCCTGCGGGCGCAGCAGACCGGAGCGGAGACGTGCGCGACCTCACGGTTATCGGCACCGCGTCCCAGAAATGTAGGGGGCGTTTGTGATGCGACGTCACAGGCCGCTCCGGCACCGGCCATGCGGTCGGGTCCGGAGGTCCTGTCGGTCGCGGTGGACGGCACCGGACGCGGATCGGTCCCCGATCAAGGCATGTCGAACGTCGGGCGCGGCGCCGAGCCGCATGACCAAGGGGGCTCGGCGGCCGACAGGACGATGACAACGAAAAAGCCCCGGGAGCGATCGCTCCCGGGGCCGTCGACGCGAGACCGGCGGCGGTGGCGCGCGCTCAGAACTCCTGCCAGCTGTCGTCGCCGGCCGCAACCGCGACCGGCCGGGCCGATGGCCGGACCGGGCGGGCGGCAGGCTTGGCCGCCGGCTTGGCCGCCGACCGGGCGGCCGGGCGGCTCGGTGCGCTGGGGACGCTGGCGACAGCCACGTGGCTGAGCGGGGCGCTGCTCGCCTCGATCTTGAACACCGCCACGGCCTGGCTCAGCTGGCCGGCCTGTTCTTCCATCGAACGGGCGGCGGCGGTGGCTTCTTCGACCAGCGCGGCGTTCTGCTGGGTGGTTTCGTCCATCTGGGTGACGGTCTGGTTGACCTGCTCGATGCCGGCCGACTGTTCCTGCGAGGCGGCGGAGATCTCGCCCATGATGTCGGTGACGCGCTGCACCGAGGCCACGATCTCCTGCATGGTCTTGCCGGCCTGGTCGACCAGCGCCGAGCCCTGGGCGACACGGCCGACCGAGTCGTCGATCAGGCCCTTGATCTCCTTGGCGGCGTTGGCCGAGCGCTGGGCGAGGGTGCGCACCTCGCTGGCGACCACGGCGAAGCCGCGGCCCTGTTCGCCGGCACGCGCCGCTTCCACGGCCGCGTTGAGCGCCAGGATGTTGGTCTGGAAGGCGATGCCGTCGATGACGCTGATGATGTCGGCGATCTTCTTCGACGAGGCCTCGATCCCGCTCATGGTCTCCACGACCTGGCCGACCACCGCGCCGCCCTGCGAGGCGACCGAGGCGGCACCGGTGGCGAGTTGGTTGGCCTGGTGGGCATGTTCGGCGTTCTGCTTGACGGTGGAGGTCAGTTCCTCCATCGACGCGGCGGTTTCTTCCAGGCTGGCGGCCTGTTGTTCGGTCCGGCGCGACAGGTCGTCGTTGCCGGCGGCGATCTCGCTGGCGGCACCGTTGATGCTGACCGCCGCGGTCTGGATCCGCGCGACGATCGCCGCGAGCTGTTCGGCGGTGGCGTTGGCATCGTCGCGCATGGTGGCGAACACGCCCTGGAACTGGCCGTGCATGCGCGCGGTCAGGTCGCCGGCGGCGATGGACTGCAGCAGGGCGGACAGCGCCTGCAGGTTGCCGTCGGCGGTGGCCATCAACTGGTTGAGGCTGTCGACCATCAGGCGGAAGTCGTACTGGAAGCGCTCGGTATCGCCACGCACGCTGAAGTCACCGGCGGCAGCCGCGCCGGCCAGGTGCTTGATCTCGCTGTTCATCGCGGTCAGGTTGAGCTTGACCGTGTCCATGGTTTCGGTGAGCACGGCCTTTTCGCCGGGCAGGCGGTCCATGTCTTCGGACAGGTCGCCGATCGCGTAACGGCCCATGATCTGCGCCAGGCGCAGCTTCACCGCGATGTGCGAGGCGGCCAGCGCATTGCTGTCGCGGACCATGCGCCCGTAGTCGCCGGGGAAGGCCGCTTCGTCCATGCGGAAGCTGATCTGGCCGGCATCGTGGCGCTGGGCCATCTCGGTCTGGGCGGCGAGCACCGCCTGCAACTGGCTCTGCATCTTGTCCATGCTCAGCAACAGCACGCCGGCCTCGTCCTTGCTGCGCAGGTCGATGGCATTGTCGAGCTTGCCGCGGGCGATGGCGTCGGCCACGCCGATCGCGGTGCCCAGGCGCTTGAGCAACTGTCGGCGGATCAGGATCGCCATGCCGACCGCGGCCACGATCACCAGCAGGTTGCCCAGCAGCACCGCCCACTTGTTCTGCGCACGCACGGTTGTCAGGGTTTCGCTGCGCTTGGCCAGCAGTCCGGCTTCCTCGTCGTGGAACTCAGTGAGCAGGCTGCGGATCGATTGCATCGCCTTGCGGTCGCGCGCTTCACGGAACACAGAGGCAAGTGCCGCCGGATCGTTGGACTGCTCGCGCAGCGCGGTCACCTGCTTCTCCACGCCGACCAGATCGTCGAATGCGGCGTGCAGCTTCTCCAGGCGAGCCTGCTGCCGTGGATTGTCTGCGGTCAGCTGCTTGGCCTCGGCGAAGTCCTTGTCGAAATTGGCCTGGCCATTGATGAAGGGCTGCAAGTGTTGCTTCTCGCCCGAGAGCATATAGCCGCGTGCGCCGGTTTCGACGTTCAAGGCGTCGATCCCCATCTTGTCGCCGGTGCCCAGCACCTTGTAGGTGTGGTCGTTCATATCGGCAGCCGTGTTGAGCGAGGACAGGCTGCTCAGGCTGATCGAGCCGATGATCACCGTGATCAGCACGATGACGGCAAAGCTGAGCGCGAGCCTGGCGGAAAGACTGAGATTCTTGAGCGTCATCGTCATGATCCTGATGGAAAGGGTGAAGCGTTGGGGATGGCGTACCCCGTGCCTGAGTCGATGTCCGCGGAGGCGCTGGGCAGTGCTCTAGCTATTTCGGAAGTGAATCGAAAACATGCAATTGATAGTTTTTCTATATTTAATAGATACTTTCGATTGAGAGTTCTTTTGTGATTTGGCTTGTCTTGCTTTAGTCGCCCTGTGACAACTCTTGTTCAAATTTGTAGACAATTTGTGTGCGCTACCCCCGTATCGGCATGTGCGCTCTGTTCTTTAAGGCGGGATGGTGCGGATTTAGATCCGCTTCACATTGGCTTCACTCCGGCAGGGATAGGTGTCGCGCTTTCCAGGCGCTACGCCGGTCGATTCGCCTTCGGCCGTGTGGAATGACTCAAAAAAAAGAGCCCGGGAGCTGGCGCTCCCGGGCTTCGTTACCTGTGTCAGTGGGACGCGGGGTGAAGTGCGATCAGAACTCCTGCCAATCGCCGCCGCCAGCAACGGCGGCCATGGGCTTGGCCGCGGCAACGGCCACAGGCCGGCGTGCGGCCGCCTGCGGTGCAGGCGCCTTGGCCGGTCGCTTGGCGCTGGCGAGCGCGGCCGGCGGTGCGGCGCTGCGCGGTGCCGTCGGCGCCTGCTGGTCGATCTTGAACAGGGCCACGGCCTGGCTCAGCTGGCCGGCCTGGTCTTCCATCGAACGCGCGGCGGCGGTGGCTTCTTCCACCAGGGCGGCGTTCTGCTGGGTGGCTTCGTCCATCTGCATCACGGTCTGGTTGACCTGCTCGATGCCGGCCGACTGTTCCTGCGAGGCCGCGGAGATCTCGCCCATGATGTCGGTGACGCGCTGCACCGAGGCGACGATCTCGTGCATGGTCTTGCCGGCCTGGTCGACCAGGGCCGACCCGGTGGCGACGCGGCCGACCGAGTCGTCGATCAGGTCCTTGATCTCCTTGGCCGCATGCGACGAGCGCTGGGCGAGGGTGCGCACTTCGCTGGCGACCACGGCGAAGCCGCGGCCCTGCTCGCCGGCACGCGCGGCTTCCACCGCGGCGTTGAGCGCCAGGATGTTGGTCTGGAAGGCGATGCCGTCGATGACGCTGATGATGTCGGCGATCTTGCGCGAGGAGGCCTCGATGCCGCTCATGGTCTCGACCACCTGACCGACCACCGTGCCACCCTGCGAGGCGACCGACGCGGCGCCGGTGGCGAGCTGGTTGGCCTGGCGGGCGTGTTCGGCGTTCTGCTTGACCGTAGAGGTCAGCTCTTCCATCGACGCGGCGGTTTCCTCGAGGCTGGCGGCCTGCTGCTCGGTGCGGCGCGACAGATCGTCGTTGCCGATGGCGATCTCGCTGGCGGCGGCGTTGATGCTGACCGCCGCGGTCTGGATGCGCGCGACGATGGCCGCCAACTGCTCGGTGGTGGCATTGGCGTCGTCGCGCATGGTCGCGAACACGCCCTGGAAGTCGCCCTGCATGCGTACGGTCAGGTCGCCGGCGGCGATCGACTGCAGCAGGGACGACAGCGCCTGCAGGTTGCCGTCGGCGGTGGCCATCAGCTGATTGAGGCTGTCGACCATCAGGCGGAAGTCGTACTGGAAGCGCGCGCCGTCGCCGCGCACGCTGAAGTCGCCTGCGGCAGCGGCGCCAGCCAGATGGTTGATCTCGCTGTTCATCGCGGTCAGGTTGTGCTTGACCGTGTCCATCGTCTCGGTGAGGCGGGCTTTCTCGCCGGGCAGGCGGTCCATGTCCTCGGACAGGTCGCCGATGGCATAGCGGCCCATGATCTGCGCCAGGCGCTCGGTCACCGCGATGTGCGCGGCGGCCAGCGCATTGCTGTCGCGGACCATGCGTCCGTAGTCGCCGGGGAACGCGGTTTCGTCCATGCGGTAGCTGATCTGGCCGGCGTCGTGGCGTTGGGCCATGTCGGCCTGCGCGGCCAGCACGGCCTGCAACTGCTGCTGCATGCGGCCCATGGCGTTCAACAGGCGGCCGGTTTCGTCGCGGGCCTCGGTGCGCACGGCATTGTGCATGTCGCCGTTGGCGATGGCCTCGGCGGTGCGGGTGGCCAGGCCCAGCGGTGCGGTCAGGCTGCGGGTGATGGTCAGCGCCAGCAAGGCGCTGAGCACCAGGGCCAGCACGGTACCGCCGATCAGCAGCATGCGGCCACGGTGCATCGCGTCCAGCGCCGCCCGGTAGCCTTCGGCGGCCTGCGACTTCTGCCGATCGGCGAACTCGCGGATCTTGCTCTGCCACGCGAGGGTTGCCGGCAGCGCTTCGCGATTGAGCATCTCCAGCGCCTGGGCATTCTCGCCCTTTTCGCCCAGCGCGACGATGGCGTCGTTGATCTGTTTCGCAGCGGCGCGCTTGGCGTCCATGTCGGCGCGGATGACGCGGCCGGCGGCGGTGCTGGACAGCTTGTCGATCTTGGCGCGGGCCTCGGCGTAGCGCTCGCGCTGCCGATTGAAGGTCTCCAGCGCCTCTTGCCGCATCGTCGCGTTGGTGGAGGTGGTATAGGTGCTCAGCGCAACCAGCACGGAGGAGTTGGCGTCGAGCATCTGGTTGCTGAATTCGATCTTCGCCATGCGGTCCAGCACGATCATGTCCAGGTGCTTGCGCGCCTCGGCCATGCCGGACAGCCCGATGATCACCAGGACCACCGAAAGAAGAATCAGCACGCCGAAGGCCGCCGACAGGCGGACACCGACGTTGTAGCGTTGCAAAAGGCGGGTCATTTCACATCTCCAAGGGGCGAAAAGGCTGCTCGGCGCGCAGGAATGCGACGTCGGCGGTTGACGCGGGCAGTCGCGGACGGCCTGCGCTGGGGGCGGCGACAGTCACATGGCGTGATGACTGGCGACGCGACAGGCGGGTCGTGCGAAAGCGCCGCACTCGCGACGGTGACCATGGCGTTGGCATGCCCGAGTTCCGCCTGCAATCGCCGATGCTGTCGGTCGATCGCTCGGTGGATGCGTCTTCGGTGTCGCAAGACCGCGTGCATGATGGGCCCCCGTGTACGAATGAAGGAACGACGCGTATTGCGATGCGCCGGGGATCCGGGGTGTGGTGCGACCTGACGAAACGTGTGGCAGAAATTGCAAGTCGAGCCCGCGCGTGCCAAGTGCATGCGCGAAAAGATCAGCCGTCAGGGCTGAGGGTCCTTCCCCGTTGGTGTGTTCGACATCAGCGATCGGCTGCGTGCGCAGATCGTTCCTTCTGAAGCGCCGGCAGCCCTCCCAAGGCCATGCCGGCACGCACGAATGTAGACAAAAAATGTGCGCTCAAACTGGGTATCGACGGTGGCACGGGATTCTTGAGTCTCCTGGTGCGGTTCTGTGGTCAAGGCCACGTGGCGCGTGGCGCCGGGATGCGCTCCGGCGCGGATATGTCCTGCCGAACGCGATGTCCGGCAGCATGTCCAGCTTGTGCGGGCAGGCACGTCGCGCCGACGCGACGTGCTCGACGGTGCCGGCAGTTGTTGCCGTACGCCGCGTCGATGGAAATGATGCGGGCGCCCGCCTGCGTCCCGCACCGACATCACGCATCGCTTGCCTGTCGAGCGGCCGTGCAGTGCACGGCCGCGCATCGACGCGACTGCGACGAGGACTCAGAACTCCTGCCAGTCGCTGCTGGCTGCCTGGGCAAGCGCAACGGACTGCGCTGCCGGCCGCGGTTTGCGTGACGGCGCAGGCGCCACGCTGCGTGGGGCAGGGCGGACCTTCGATGCGACCGCGATCGATGCGATCGCCGGCAGGGTGTCCAACTTGAACACGGCCACCGCGTCCTGCAACTGCGTGGCCTGTTCCTCCATCGAGCGCGCGGCGGCGGTGGCTTCTTCCACCAGAGCGGCATTCTGCTGGGTGGTCTCGTCCATCTGGGTGACGGTCTGGTTGACCTGCTCGATTCCCGACGCCTGCTCCTGCGAGGCCGCCGAGATCTCGCCCATGATGTCGGTGACGCGCTGTACCGAGGCGACGATCTCGGCCATGGTCTCGCCGGCCTGGCGCACCAGGGTCGAGCCATTGGCCACCTGGTCCACCGAGTCGTCGATCAAGCTCTTGATCTCCTTGGCCGCATTCGAGGAACGCTGGGCCAGGGTGCGCACCTCGCTGGCGACCACGGCGAAGCCGCGACCTTGTTCGCCGGCACGCGCCGCTTCCACCGCCGCGTTCAAGGCCAGGATGTTGGTCTGGAAGGCGATGCCGTCGATGACGCCGATGATGTCGGCGATCTTCTTCGACGAGGCTTCGATGCCGCTCATGGTCTCGACCACCTGGCCGACCACGCTGCCGCCCTGCGAGGCCACCGAGGCCGCACCGGCGGCGAGCTGATTGGCCTGGCGCGCGTGCTCGGCGTTCTGGCGAACGGTAGAGGTCAGTTCCTCCATCGACGCCGCGGTTTCTTCCAGGCTCGCCGCCTGCTGCTCGGTGCGGCGCGACAGGTCGTCGTTGCCGGCGGCGATCTCGGTCGCGGCAGCGTTGATGCTGACCGCCGCGGTCTGGATGCGACCGACGATGCCGGTCAGCTGTTCGACGGTGGCGTTGGCGTCGTCGCGCATCGTGGCGAACACGCCGTGGAACTCGCCGTCCATGCGCGCGGTGAGGTCGCCGGCGGCGATGGCCTGCAGCAGCGCCGACAGCTTGCCGAGGTTGTGGTCGCTGACCTCCATCATCGCGTTGAGGTCCTGCACCATCAGCCGGAAATCGTGCTGGAAGTGCGCGGCATCGCCGCGGGCGCTGAAGTCGCCGGCGGCGGCCGCCGCCGCCAGGCGCTTGATCTCGGTATTGATCGCCAGCAGGCTGGCCTTGGCCGCATCCATCGATTCGTGCAGGACCGCACGGCTGCCGGGCAGGCGCCGGGCATCGCGGCGCAGGTCGCCGTTGGCGTATTCGTTGAGCACGCCGATGGCGTCGACGATGGCGTCCAGGTGCTCGAACATCATGGTGTTGATGCCCTTGCTCAGCTCGCCGTACACGCCGGGGAAGTCCTGCGGCATGCGATGGCTGATGTCCTTGTCCGCGTGCAGTTCGATCATCAGCGCGGTTTCGCTGGAGAAGCGCTGCAACTGGGTCTGCATGCGGTCCATGGCCAGCAGCAGGCGGCCGGGTTCGTCGCGTGCCTCGGTGGCCACATCGTTGTCCAGGCGTCCATCGGCAATGGCCTCGGCGGCGCGGGTGGCCTGGTTCAGCGGTCCGGTCAGGCTGCGGGTGATGGTCCAGGCCAGCAGGCCACTGACGATCAATACCGCGAGGCCGCCGCCGATCAGCATGTTGCGGCCATTGGTCATCGCCTCGGTGGCCGTGGCATATGCCCTCTTCATCTGGGCGTCCTGGATATCGGCGTTTTCCAAAATCCTGGCCTGCCAGGCGGCCGTGGCCGGTCGCGCCTTTTCGTTCAATAGGGCTTGCGCTTCGTCGTTGCGATTGGCCGTGCCGAGCGCAATCACCTGATCGTTGAGCTTGCCTGCGACCGCCCGTCGCGCATCGATCTCCTCGCGCAGCGTGCGGATGCGATCGCTGGTGGCCGGGAACGCATCGAGTTGCTTGCGCATTTCCATGTAGTGCGCGCGATGTTCCTTGATTTCTGCCAGCGCCTCCCGGTTGAGCTGTTCGCTGCTCACTGTTGCCAAGGTGCCGAGTGCGACCAGGATGTTGGCGTTGTCGTTGAGCATGCCGTTGCTGATGCGGATCTTCTCGACGTTGATCTTGACGATGCGATCCAGTTCGTTCCGCGCCCGCGACATGGACAGCAGGCCGGCCGCGACCAGCAGACAGGACAGCAGGATCAATAGGCCGAACGCGCCGCCGAGGCGGCGGCCCACGTTGTAGCGTTGCAAGAGCGACGTCATGTTGGAACCCCCTGAAAATGGACGAGTCACTGCGTGATCGGGACGAGGGAAAACTGGTCGTAATGCTGGTTTCATCTGTGATGAAGTGCGAAAAACATGCGGGAGGCATGCAGAAACATGCGCTCAAGCCACGCCAACACGACACACGATGCGTTTTCCCCGTTGCTGCAGCACGGCTTCAGCGACCGGCATCTCCTCCGATCGATCCCCTGAAGCGCCGGTTCCACCTCCCCAGGTGTGACCGGCGCGCACATGTAGACAAAAACTGTGCGCTCAATGGGCTATCGGCAATCGCGGCGTTTTCTTTATGCCGCGTTGCGGTGTTTGCAGGTCGGATGGCGGGCCACGTGGAGGCATCTGTGTGCAGCGCGCACCGCAAACAAAAAGCCCCGGCATCGCTGCCGGGGCTCGTGTGTTGCGGGACGCTGGCGCGGGAGGCGGTCAGGCCGCCTGCTGCACCCGCAGCGAACGGACCAGGCCACCGATGTCCACGATCAGGGCGACGCGGCCGTCGCCGAGGATGGTGGCACCGGAGATGCCGCTGATGCGCCGGTAGTTGTTCTCGATGTTCTTGACCACCACCTGCTGCTGGCCGATCAGCTCGTCCACTTCCAGCGCCAGCTTCTGCCCGTCGGCCTCGACCACGACCACCAGCGGTTCTTCGCTCTGCTCGATGCGGCCGAAGCCGTAGGAGTCGCTGAGCGAGAGGATCGGCAGGTATTCGCCGCGCACGCGCAGCACGCGGCCTTCGCCGGCCATGGTGCGGATGTCGTCGGCCTTGGGCTGCAGTGCCTCGATGACGTAGGCCAGCGGCAGGATCAGGGTCTCGCCGGCGACCGCCACGGTCATGCCGTCGAGGATCGCCAGGGTCAGCGGCAGGCGGATCAGCACGCGGGTGCCGCGGCCGGATTCGCTTTCCAGCTGCACTTCGCCGCCCAGGCCCTGGATGTTGCGGCGGACCACGTCCATGCCGACGCCACGGCCGGACAGGTCGGTGACCGCGTCGGCGGTGGAGAAGCCGGGGGCGAATATCAGGTCCCAGACCTGCGCATCGCTCGGGTTGTCCGGCACGGCGATGCCGCGTTCGGCGGCCTTGGCCAGGATGCGGTTGCGGTTGAGGCCGGCGCCGTCGTCGCTGACTTCGATGACGATGTGGCCGCCCTGGTGCGAAGCCGCCAGGGTGATGGTGCCGGTCTCGTCCTTGCCGGCGGCGCGGCGCGCCTCCGGCAGTTCCAGGCCGTGGTCGATCGAGTTGCGCACCAGGTGCACCAGCGGATCGGCGATCTTCTCGATCAGGCCCTTGTCCAGTTCGGTACCCTCGCCAATCGTGCGCAGGCGCACCTGCTTGCCGAGGCGGGTGGACAGGTCGCGGACCAGGCGCGGGAAGCGACGGAACACCGCGTCCACCGGCAGCATGCGCACGCCGATCACCGCTTCCTGCAGGTCGCGGGTGTTGCGTTCGAGCAGGTCCAGGCCGGCGAACAGGCGCTCGGCCACCGCCTGGTCCAGGCCAGTGGAGACCTGCTTGAGCATGGCCTGGGTGATGACCAGTTCGCCGACCAGGTTGATCAGCGCGTCGACCTTGTCGACGCTGACGCGGATCGAGCTTTCCGCTTCGTGCGCGGCCGCGGCATTGCCGGCCGGCGCATTCGCGGCCACGGCGGCGGCCGGGGCGGCGGTGGCGGCGGTCGGCGGTGCGGTCAGCACCGGCGCCGGCGCGGTGGCCAGGCTCGGCGGCGGCACCGGGCGGATTTCCAGTTCGCAGTCGTCGATGACCCAGGCGAAGGTGTCTTCGATCACGCTGCGCGGGATCTTGCCGACCAGGCCCAGGTCCCAGGCCAGATAGGCCTCGAGCGGATCGAGTTCGGCGAAGCCGGGCAGGCGCGTGCTGCGGCAGGCGACCTGCAGCGGACCGAGGTGTTCGAGTTCGCGGATGATGCGCAGCGGGTCGTTGCCACTCATGAACAGCGACGGCGCCGGAGTGAAGCCGATCTGCCAGGCTTCCGGCTCGGCCGGCTGGTTCGCCGCCGGGGTGGCGACGGTGGGCGCGGCCGGGCCGCCGTTCAACGCGTGCTGCAGGCGCTCGTGCACGGCCTTGACCGCGGCCGGATCGGCGGGGACGCCGTGTTCGGCTTCGCGCAGCAGGGCGCGCAGCACGTCCACCGAACCGAGGATGGCGTCGATCGCGTGCGCTTCGACTTCGCGCTTGCCGGCGCGCAGCTCGTCGAGCAGCGTCTCCAGCACGTGGGTGAGGCCGGCCATCGCCTCGAAACCGAAGGTGGCGGCGCCGCCCTTGATCGAGTGCGCGGCGCGGAACACCGAGTTGATGGTCTCGGGGTCGCGATTGCCTTCTTCCAGCGACAGCAATCCGGCTTCCATCGCGTCCAGCCCTTCGCGGCTTTCCTCGAAGAAGGTGGCGTGGAAACGTTGCAGGTCCATGCTCATGGGGCGGGAATCCGGAAAAGGAGGGGAGGGATCAGCCCAGGACTTTCTGGACGGTGGCGATCAGCTGTTCGGGATTGAACGGCTTGACCAGCCAGCCGGTCGCACCGGCCGCCTTGCCCTCGGACTTCTTCTCCGCCGCCGACTCGGTGGTCAGCATCAGCATCGGGGTGAACTTGTAGTCCGGCAGCTGCCGCAGTTCGCGGATCAGGGTGATGCCGTCCATGTTCGGCATGTTGACGTCGGTGACCACCGCGTTGAAGCGCTGGCCCTTGGCGCGGCCCAGCGCGACCGCGCCGTCTTCGGCTTCTTCGACGGCAAAGCCGGCCGAGGTGAGGGCGAAGGAGACCATCTGGCGCATCGACGCCGAATCGTCCACTACCAAGATACGTGCGCTCATGCCGCGTTCTCCACAGATTTCAGATTGTCAGGGGTTGCAGGAAGGCCCAGCGATTCGCTGACCCCTAGCAGGCGTGCCGCGTCGCGAAAGGTGGCGTTGCAGGCCTCGAATTCGGTGCGCTTGCCGTCCTTGCGACGGGCATCGACGAATGCGCACAGCACCTGTACGGATGCGGTATGGATGCGGCGGACCTCGCCGGCGTCCAGCCGCAGCACGTCGTCCGACGCAAGGAACGCGGTCAGGCGTTGTTTCAGGTCGGCGCTGGTCTCGATACCGAGATCTTCGCCAAGGGGGACTGTGCTCATCATTGCTCCGCACCAATGGTTCTATGGCAGATAACGGCCGTGGCCTGAAAAGCTTTAGCGGCGGTTGGAAAAGTGCGGCACCGTTCCCAGTTGCCGCGCACCGCCACCGGTCAGTGCAGCAGTTGCTCGGCGTCGAGCAGGATCATCGGCTGTTGCGCCAGCCGCGCCACGCCGCGGAACAGATGGTTGGAAATGCGGCAGATGCGGGCGTTGTCCGGCGGCTCGATCTGCTGGTCGCTGAGGCTGGCCACGTCTTCCACCGCCGACACGCGCAGGCCCAGGGTCTCGCCGTTCTCTTCCAGCACCACCACCCGGGTCTGCATGTCCATCTCGATCGGGGCCGCGCCCAGGTGCACGCCGAGGTCGAGCACCGGCACCACCTGGCCGCGCAGGTTCATGATGCCGAGCATGGCCGGCGGCGTGCCGCGCAGCGCCAGCAGCGGCACCGGCAGCACCACTTCCTGCACCTTCAGCAGTTCCAGCGCGTAGGCCTGCTCGCCGCAGCGCAGGCGCAGCCAGCGGGTGCGGCGCTCGGCCAGGCGTTCGGGGGCGATGGCCGAGCCATGCGGCACGGCCGGTGCCATGAAGGCCTGCAGGTTCGGCGGCAGCTTGGCGCCGGCGGCCTGGGCGCGGCTGGCTTCGGCGCGGCGTTCCGGCGGCACCGCCATCGGCGGACGCTGGACCGCGCGCGCGGCGGCGGCATCGTCTTCGGCGGCCAGATCGCGCGGCACGGCGGCACGCTGCCGCTCCATCGCCGCGACCGCGTCCAGGTCGGCCTGGCGCTCGGCCTGCTGGGCCGGCGTCAGCGCGGCGGGCGCCGGTGCTGCTTGCGACATGATGCCGGCCAGGGCCGGATCGGAATCGGCTTCGGCCAGGACCGCGGCCGCGATCTGTTCGGGCGTCGGACCGACCGGCGCGGGTGCGAGCGCCTGCTGCGACATGATGCCGGCCAGTGCCGGATCGGAATCGGCTTCGGCCAGGACCGCGGCGGCGATTTCTTCGGGCGTCGGACCGGCCGGCGCGGGTGCCAGCGCCTGCTGCGACATGATGCCGGCCAGGGCCGGATCGGAATCGGCTTCGGCCAGGACCGCGGCGGCGATGTCTTCGGGCGTCGGACCGGCGGGCGCGGGTGCGAGCGCCTGCTGCGACATGATGCCGGCCAGGGCCGGATCGGAATCGGCTTCAGCCAGGACCGCGGCAGCGATGTCTTCGGGCGTCGGACCAGCCGGCGCGGGTGCGAGCGCCTGCTGCGACATGATGCCGGCCAGGGCCGGATCGGAGTCGGCTTCGGCCAGGACCGCCGCGGCGATTTGTTCGGGTGTCGGACCAGCCGGCGCGGGTGCCAGCGCCTGCTGCGACATGATGCCGGCCAGTGCCGGATCGGAATCGGCTTCGGCTAGGACCGCGGCCGCGATCTGCTCCGGGGTCGGGCCGGTTGCGGCGGGCGCCGTCGTCCCGGCTTCCGCCTCCAAGTCGGCAACTGCCACTGCGACCGGCGCGGGCGGCGGCGCCTTCTGTTCCTCGGCGATCACGTCGTGGAGCAGGCCTTCCAGATAATCGTCGATGATCCCGGGGGCGCTCATGCGGCTTGCTCCATCGGCGTGGCGTCGCTGGCGATCAGCCATTCCAGCGCGCGGCGGTAGGCGGCCAGGCCGCGGCCCGGGTAGTCGCCCGGCACGCCGGCCACCGTCAGCGCCTTGACGTTGCAGATCTTGGTGTCGACCGGGATCGCGTCTTCCCAGACCCGCTCGCCGTAGCTGTCCTGCATCTGCCGCAGGGTCTCGTTACCGGCGCGGGTGCGCTTGTCGAACAGGGTCGGCAGGATCGAGGCGGGCAGCGGCCGGCGCCGCGAGCGCTCGACCATGTCCACGGTGCGGACCATGCTGGCCAGGCCATGCAGGGCCAGCGGTTCGGCCTGGGTCGGGATGATCACGCGGTCGGCCGCGGCCAGCGCGTTGATCATCAGCAGGCCCAGGGTCGGCGGGCAGTCGAGCAGGATGTAGTCGTGCTGGCCGGCGTGGCGGGCCATGGCCTGCTGCAGCGCCAGGCCCAGGCCGGGCTGGTTGGCGCTGCGCCGTTCCAGCGTGGCCAGCGCGGTCTGCCCGCAGACGAAGCTCAGGCGCTCGACCGCGGTGTCGCGGGCCAGCGCGGCGAGTTCGCCCGGCGGGGTCGCGAACAGGTCGAGCACGCCCGGCGGCTGCGGTTCCTGCGGCACGTCGAAGGCCCGGGTCAGCGAGGCGTGCGGATCGAGATCGAGCATCAGCACGCGGTGCCCGAGCATGGCCAGCCCACGGCCCAGGGCCAGCGTGGTGGTGGTCTTGCCCACGCCACCTTTCTGGTTGGCGATCGCCCAGATGCGCATCAGTTGACTCCTTCAATGGCAGGTACTGCGCGGGGGCCGCCGGCGTTGCCGGGGGCCGCCGCGGCGGGGGGTGTCGGGGTGGCCGGCGCGGCGCCGGCGCTCAAGCGGTCGGAGGCCGACGGCGTCGCATCGCCGCTGTCGCCGGAGTCGGCCAGGATCACCAGCACCACGCGGCGGTTGGCGTTGCGGCCGGCCGGCGTGTCGTTACTGGCGCGCGGGCGGAACTGGCCATAGCCGATCATCGACAGCCGCGAGGGCTGCAGGCCCTGGTCGGCGAACAGGTGGACCACGCTGGCCGCGCGCGCCGCCGACAGTTCCCAGTTCGAGGGGAACTGCGCGGTGGCGATCGGGGTGTTGTCGGTGTAGCCCTCCACGCGCACCCCGTTGGGCACGCCGGCCAGCACCTGCGCCAGTTCGGACAGGGTGGCGCGCGCGCTCTGGTCGAGCGCGGCCGAGCCGGAGCCGAACAGAATGTCGCTGTTGATCTCCACTTCGATCCACAGCCCGGCGCGGCGCACGGTGATCAGCTTCTTCTGGATCAGCGGCGCCAGCGCGGCGCCGAGGCGATCGGCGATGCTGTCGAGCTGGCGCTGCGCGCGGCGCAGCTGCTGCGCGTCGCGCAGGTCGTCGCCGCGCTGCGCGTTGCCCGAGGGCAGGCGGTTCGGATCGGGCAGGGTCAGCGCCGGGCTGGACTTGATCGGGGTCGGCCGCTCGCCGCCCTGGCCCTGCAGCGCCTGGTCGCCGACCTGCACCGGGCGCAGGGTCTTCGGGGTGCCGCCGAACGCGGCGCTCATCGCGTCGGCCATGACCCGGTACTTGGCTTCGTTGATCGTGGACAGCGCGTACATCACCACGAAGAAGGCGAGCAGCAACGTCATCAGGTCGGCATAGGGGATGGCCCATGCCTCGTGGTTGGCGTGCTCGTCGTGGGAGTGCTTGCGGGCCATTGGCAACTCAATGCAAGAATCCGGCCAGTTTCGATTCGATGTTGCGCGGGTTCTCGCCCTGGGCGATGGCGATCAACCCTTCGATGATCATTTCGCGCTCGCCGCAGCTGTGCTTGATCACGCTCTTGAGCTTGGCGGCCATCGGCAGGAACAGCAGGTTGGCCGAGGCGATGCCGTAGATGGTGGCGGTGAACGCGGCGGCGATGCCGTGGCCGAGCTTGCTCGGGTCGGCCAGGTTCTTCATCACCGCGATCAGGCCCAGCACCGCGCCGATGATGCCCAGGGTGGGCGCGTAGATGCCCATGCCCTCGAACACCTTGGCCGCGGCCAGGTCGCAATGTTCCTGGCCTTCCAGGTCGATCTCCAGCATGTGCCGGATCGCTTCCGGCTCCACGCCGTCCACCAGCATCTGCAGGCCCTTGCGCACGAACGGATCCTGCTGCTGCGGCACCTGGTTCTCCAGCCCGAGCAGGCCCTGGCGGCGCGCGATGTTGCTCCATTCCACGATCTGCTTGAGCAGCGCCTGGCGGTCGCTCGGCGGCGGCCACAGGATCCACTTGGCGATCTGGAACGCACGGCGGAATACGGAGGGCGGGGTGTGCACCAGGATCGCGGCGACGGTGCCGACGATCACGATCACGAACGCAGCCGGCGACCACAGCGCCGAAATGCCGGCGCCCTTGAGGATGCTGCCGCCGATGAGCGACAGAATCGCCAACAGCAGGCCGATGAGACTGAGCTTGTCCATGCAGGAGGTATCGGCCAGGGGGCTTGGGACTTGATGGGGGTGGGATTCGGGATTCGGGATTTGGGATTCGCAAGAGCGCGAGTGCGGCGGGTTGGTCGGTGTGTCGTAGGAGCGGCTTCAGCCGCGACGCGCTGACCTTGGCGCGTTGCCTATGCAAATCGTCCGAATCATGTCGTCAGGGGGCAGCACGCCGCGCGTGCTATCGCCAAGCACCGATTCCGGCTTCATGGCGTCGCGGCTGAAGCCGCTCCTACAGAGGGAACAGAGGCACACGGGAGCCGCTGTTGCGATTCCCCAATCCCGATTCCCGAATCCCAGCCTCACCGCGTCGCGGCTGAAGCCGCTCCTACGGCGGAATCAGGGGAAAACAAAGCGCCAGGGAACCCGCTCCTACGATTCCCCAATCCCCATTCCCCACTCCCAGCCGCTCAGGCCTTCAAGCCATCCACATCCAGGATCAGCGCCAGGCGGCCGTCGCCGATGAGGGTGGCGCCGGCGTAGCCGGGCAGGCCGCGCAGCGAGCGCGGCAGCGGTTTGATCACCACTTCCTCGCGGCCGCGGACCTGGTCCACGACCAGGCCCATGCGCGATTCGCCGGCCTGCAGCACCACCACGGTGAGCAGCGGCAGTTGCGGGGCATCGATGTTGAGCCACTGGCGCAGGTCCACCAGCGGCAGGGTGTGCGACTGCCGGTCGAGCACGGCGCGGCCGTCGAACCAGCCCAGCGAGCGGCGCGGGGCGTGCAGCACTTCCACCACGCGCGCCAGCGGCAGCGCGTAGACGGTGTCGCCGGCCTGCACCAGCAGGGTCGGCAGGATCGCCAGGGTCAGCGGCACGCGGATCAGGAAGCGGCTGCCACGGCCCAGTTCCGACTGGATCTGGATCTGCCCGCTGAGTTCGCGGATGCGCGACTGCACCACGTCCATGCCGACGCCGCGGCCGGAGATGTCGGTGACCTCGGACTTGGTCGAGAAGCCGGGCAGGAACACCAGGTGCAGGCATTCCTCGGTGCTCAGGCGGGCCGCGGCCTCGGGGTCGATCAGGCCCTTCTCGCGGGCCTTGGCGCGCAGCCGCTCCGGGTCGATGCCGGCGCCGTCGTCCTGCACCTCGATGCTGACGTAGTCGCCTTCCTGCTGCGCCGACAGGCGCACGTGGCCGCCGCGCGGCTTGCCGGTGGCCTCGCGCAGCGCCGGCGCTTCGATGCCGTGGTCGATCGCGTTGCGCACCAAGTGCACCAGCGGATCGGCCAGCGCTTCGACCAGGTTGCGGTCGAGCTCGGTGTCGGCGCCGATCAGTTCCAGCTCCACTTCCTTGTTGAGCGAGCGGGCGACGTCGCGCGCCACCTTGGGGAAGCGCGAGAACACCTTGCCGACCGGCTGCATGCGCGTGCGCATCACCGCCGACTGCAAGCGCGCGGTGGCGATGTCCAGACTGCTGACCGCGCGGTCCAGTTCCTCGTCGCGCAGGCGCACGCGCAAGGTCTTGAGGCGGTTGCGCGAGAGCACCAGTTCGCCGATCAGGTTGACGATCGCGTCCAGGCGCTTGGTGTCCACGCGCACGGTGTGTTCGGGCTCGGCGGCCTTGGCCGGGGCCGCCGCGGCCTTGGGTGCGGCGCTGGGCGCGCGCGGCGCCGGCTGCAGCGCCTGCGGCGTGGCCGTCGGCGGCGCATCGCCGTGCAACTGGTCCAGCAGCGCTTCGAATTCGTCGTCGCTGATCAGGTCTCCCGCGGCCGCGGCGGTGGCCGGGACGGCGGCGGGCGCCGGCGCGGCGCTCTTCGCGGGTGCCGGCGCCGGTGCGGCGTCGCCGTGCGCGTCGAACTGCGCGATCAGCTCCGGCGGCGCGCGCGGCGGTTCCTGCCCGCTGCCGAAGGCATCGAGCATCGACTGCAGGTAGTCCAGCGACTGCTGCGCGGCGTCGAAGTGCCGCGCCTGCAGGGTGGCCTGGCCGGCACGGGCCATGCCCAGAGTTTCCTCCGCCGCATGGCACAGCTCGACCATGGCGTTGATCGCCAGGAAGCCGGCGCCGCCCTTGAGCGTGTGGAAGCCGCGGAACACGGCGTTGAGCTGGCCGCTGTCCTCGGGCGCCTGCTCCAGCGACACCAACTGCTCGCCGAGCCGGTCCAGGATCTCCTGGGCCTCGATGATGAAGTCGGCAGCGATGTCGTCGGGTACGGCGCTCATAGCGTTACAGTCCCAGGCCCGAGAGCAGGTCGTCGGCGTCGTTCTGCGATACGCCGTGGCGGTCCAGGCCGGGCAGGGCCGGACCGGCCAGGTTGCCGTCGGCCTTGCGTTCCTCCTTCGGCGGCAGACCCAGCGCGCCGAAGCCCTCGTGCACGCGACGCACGATGCCGGCCACGCGGCGGATGATCTGCCCGGTCAGGTCCTGGAAGCTCTGCGCCAGGGCCATTTCGGTGAGGTTGTGGCGGATCTTGTCGAGGATCTCGCCCTGGTTGCCGCTGAGGCCGCCGGCGGCGAGCTGGTCGGCCAGCGCACGGCATTCCTCGGCCAGGTCCAGGGTGCGGTGGCTGGCCTGTTCGGTCATTTCCACCACGTGGTCCAGGCGCGAGCAGGCGTCGTCCAGCTCGCCGGCCTCGCTGGGCACCACCGGCAGTTCGCCGAGCGCCTGCCCCAGATCGCGCGCGAGCCGGCTCAGGCCCTGCATCATCGGCCGCGTGCGCCAGGCGGCGAGGGTGTCGATCTCCCTGCGCCAGCCGGCCTCGTCGCCGTTTTCCAGCGCGTCCAGCGCGCCTTGCAGGCGTTCGATCAGGGCGGTACGTTCGGCGGTGGCTTCCATTTAGGCGGTCGCTCCCAGGCGTTCGAAGATCTTGCCCAGCTTCTCCTGCAGCGTCTGCGCGGTGAACGGCTTGATGATGTAGCCGTTCACGCCGCACTGCGCGGCCTCGATGATCTGCTCGCGCTTGGCCTCGGCGGTGACCATCAGCACCGGCAGGTGCTTGAGCTTGTCGTCGGCGCGGATGTTGCGCAGCAGATCGATGCCGGTCATGCCCGGCATGTTCCAGTCGGTGACCACGAACTCGAACGGCGCCGAGCGCAGCGCGGCCAGGGCGCTGTTGCCGTCTTCGGCCTCGGCGGTATTGGTGAAGCCCAGATCGCCGAGCAGATTCTTGACGATGCGTCGCATCGTCGAGAAATCGTCCACGATCAAAATCCGCATGTTCTTGTTCACCACTGACTCCTAAGGGTTCCTATTCTTCGTCTTCCAGACCGGCATCGGCGACCTCGAACGCCTTCAGGCGTCCGCGCAACCGTACCGTGGCCTGGCCATGGATCTGACACACGCGCGACTCGCTGACCCCGAGCACCGCGCCGATTTCCTTGAGGTTCAATTCCTGCTCGTAGTACAGCGACAGCACCAACTGCTCGCGTTCGGGCAACTGCGCGATGGCCTTGCCCAGCTCGCGGCCGAATTCGCTGCGCTCGAGCATCTGCTGCGGATTGGGTCCGCCCTTGGCGATGGTATCCAGTTCGCCATGGTCCTCGATGCGCGACTCCAGGCTCAGCACCTGGCCGCGGGCGGCATCTTCCATCAAACGCAGGTATTCGGGAAGCGGCATGTCCATCGCCGCGGCCACTTCGTTGGCGGCGGCGGCGCGGCCGGTGCTCTGTTCGATCTTGCGGATCGCCGAGGCGGCGTCGCGGGCGCGGCGGTGCACCGAGCGCGGCACCCAGTCGCCGCGGCGGATCTCGTCGATCATCGCGCCACGGATGCGGATCGAGGCGTAGGTCTCGAACGAGGCGCCCTGTTCGGCGTCGTAGCTGCGCGAGGCCTCGATCAGGCCGATCATGCCGGCCTGGATCAGGTCGTCGATCTCGACGCTGGCCGGCAGCCGCGCCGCCAGGTGGTGGGCGATGCGCCGGACCAGGTCCGAGTGCTGGGCGATGTAGTCGTTGGCGCTGTTGCGCTGGACGGCGCGGTAGTGGGCGGCGGCGTTCATGCGGCCACCCCGCGCTGGATGATGCGTTCGACGAAGAACTCGACGTTGCCGCGCGGGGCGGTCGGGGCCTGCCAGCGTGCGGTGCGCCGGGCGATCTCGGAGATCGCCTGCGCCGACGGGCTGGACGGGTAGGCCTTGACCACCGGCTGCTGGCGCTGCACCGACAGGCGCAGCCAGTCGTCCTGCGGCACGCAGCCCAGGTAGTTCAGCGACACGTCGCCGAGGAACTTCTCGCAGACCCGGCTGAGCTTGTCGTACAGCAGGCGGCCTTCGTTGAGGTCGCGGACCATGTTGGCGACGATCTGCACCCGGTCCACGCCGCGCTCGCGCGAGAGGACCTTGATCAGGGCGTAGGCGTCGGTGATCGAGGCCGGCTCGTCGCAGACCACCACCACCGCGTCCTGCGCGGCCTGGCAGAAGGTCAGCACGCTATCGGTGATGCCGGCGGCGGTGTCGACGATCATCACGTCCAGCTCGCGCTGCAGCTCGGAGAACACGTTGACCAGGCCGACGTGCTGGGCCGGCGGCAGCTCGGCCATGTAGCGGCGGCCGGAGGCGGCGGGCACCACCATCAGCCCGTTGGGCATGTCGATCAGCACCTCTTCCAGGGTGCAGCGCCCGGCGACCAGGTCGGCCACGGTGAACTTGGGGGTCAGCCCCAGCAGCACGTCGACGTTGGCCAGGCCCAGGTCGGCGTCCAGCAGCAGGGTGCGCTTGCCCATGTCTGCCAGCGCCATGGACAGGTTGACCGAGATGTTGGTCTTGCCCACGCCGCCCTTGCCGCCGGTCACGGCGATCGTGCGCACCGGACCCAGCGGTTCGCTGCGCGTCGCCGACAGGGGGAAGGCATTGGTCAGATTGACGTAGTCACGCGACGGCATGGGTCTGCTCCGGAGTACAGGGCTTATCGGCAGCGCGCCGCAAATCTTCAAGGCGCAATACCAGGCTGGCGGCGTTGGCGCGGTGCAGGTCGTCCGGCACGCGCTGTCCATCGGTCACCCAGGTGATGGGGAGGCGGTGGTCCACGACCACCGACAAGGCACTGCCGAACCGCCCGGTCTCGTCCAACTTGGTCATGATGACCCCCTGTGGGTCGGCGCCGGCGAACCGGCGCACCACCTCGTCCAGGTCGGAGAAATGGGCGTTGGCGGGGAGTACCAGCAAGGACCGGACCACACGCGAGGCGCGCAGCCAGTGCAGCTGGGCGGCCAGGGCGCGGTCGCGCTGGCCCATGCCGGCGGTGTCGATCAGCACCAGCTTGTAGTCGGCCAGGCGCTCCAGCAACTGCTGCAGCGCGGCGTCGCTGTCGGCCTCGTGCACGGCGATGCCGAGCTGGCGGCCGTAGCTGTGCAGCTGTTCGCGGCCGCCGACGCGGATGGTGTCGGTGGTGACCAGGGCCACGTCGCGGGCGGCATGGCGCTCCAGGAAGCGCGATGCCAGCTTGGCGATGGTGGTGGTCTTGCCGGCGCCGGTCGGGCCGATCAGGGCGATCACGCCGCCTTCCTCGAGCGGATCCAGCGCGGCGATCGGCAGGCGCTTGGACAGCAGGCCCAGCATCAGCCCGCGGCCGCGGTGCAACTCCAGGTCGGCGGGGATCTGCATGACCACGTCGCGGGTGATGCCGCTGTCGAAGCCATAGTCGTCCATCAGCTCCAGCGCCTGGGCGCGGACCGGCGAGCCGCGCAGGCGCTCGTCGGTGAGGCGGTTCATCTCGCGCTCGATCATCTGCCGCATCAGCGACAGTTCGTCGCGCAGCTGCGTCAATTGTTCGTCGTTCTGCGGGGCGGGGAAGGTCGGCACCGCCGCCAGCGCCGCGGCCGCCGGGATTCCGGCAGCGGCCGGCGCATCGGCCTTGGCCACGCTCGGCGCGGCCGGGGCCGGGCTCGCCACCGGGGTCAGCGCCACCGCGGGCACGTCGTCGCGCCAGGCCGGCACGGCCTCGGCGGCCGGCGCCGGCGTGGCGGCGGCGGCGAACGGACTGGGCATGGGCACGCTGATCGGGGCGTTGCGGAACACGTCCTCGGGGATGCTGAACTCGGCGCGGCCCGGTGCCGGCGCTGCGGCCTTCGCCGGCGCGGTCTGGCGCGCGGCGGCGGCCGGCGCGGCCGTGGCGGGCATGGCCGAGGCGGCCAGCGCCGCCGGCTGGGTCAGCGGCCGTGCCGGGGAAGCGGTCGGGGCGGCCGGCGTGGCACCGCCGCGGCGCTCGCTGATCGCGGCCATCATTGCCATCGCCGGGCTGGCGGCGGCGTCGCCGCGTGCGGCACGCGGGGCCGCAGCGGCCGGCGCCTGGCTCGCCGCGGCGGCGCGCGGCGCCTCGTCCGGGCGCACCGCATCCAGCGCCCGCTGCACCAGGGCCTCGTCGTAGTTGCTGGCGGCGACGATCTCGATGCCCTCGTCGGTGCGCCGGTTGGACAGGATCACCGCATCCGGCCCGTGCTCGTCGCGCACCATCCGGAAGGCGGTGCGCATGTCGGGGGCGACAAAGCGTTTGATCTTCATGGGTGCGTGCCGGGATTCGGGAATGGGGAGTGGGGATTGGTCGCGGAGGCTGCCATGGCATGGCTGCTGTCCGGTCGCCTTGCTCTGGTTGTGTTCGTTCGTGTCATTGCTGTCTCTCTCCGCGCGCCGGGCCCGCTGTTGCGACGCCCGAATCCCAAATCACCAATCCCCGCCCATCAACTGATCGTGCCCACCAGCTTCAGCCGCTTGTCCTCCGGCACTTCGCTGTAGGACAGGACCGACAGCGCGGGGACGCTGTGGCGGACCAGGCGGGCGAGGGCGGCGCGGACCTGCGCCGGCACCAGCACCACCGCCGGTTCGTTGCGCGCCTCCTGCTTGCTCACGCAGTCCGCCAGACTTTGGTGCAAGCGTTCGGCCAGTCCGGGTTCCAGCGCCGCGCCGTTGCCCTGGGTAGAGTCCTGCAAGACGCGTTCCAATTGCGGGGCCAGGGTGAACACCGGCAGTTCCGGGGCCATGCCGGCGATCTCCTGGACGATGAACCGGCCCAGGGCGTTGCGCACGGCGGCGGTGAGCGCGCCGGGTTCCTGACTCTGCGGGGCGTGCTCGACCAGGGCCTCGACGATCTTGCGCAGCTGCCGCACCGGGATCTTCTCGATGAGCAGGTTCTGCAGCACCCGCACCACCACCGACAGCGGCAGCGCCTTGGGGGTGAGGTCCTCGACCAGCTTGGGCGCGCTCTTGGCCAGGGTCGCCAGCAACTGCTGCACTTCCTCGTGGCCGAGCAGTTCCGGGGCATGCTCGCGGATCAGGTGCGACAGATGCGTGGCGATCACCGTGGCCGGGTCGACCACGGTATAGCCCATGGTCTCGGCCTGGGCGCGCAGGTGCGGCTGGATCCAGATCGCATCCAGGCCGAACGCCGGGTCCTTGCCGGGAATGCCGTCGATCTTGCCGAGCGCGCCGCCCGGGTCCAGTGCCAGTTCGCGGTCCGGGTGGATGTCGGCGGTGGCCACCGGCACGCCGTGCACCAGCAGGCGGTAGGCGTTGGCCGGCAGTTCCAGGTTGTCGCGGATGTGCACCGGCGGCACCAGGAAACCGATGTCCTGGGTCAGCTTGCGGCGCACGCCCTTGATCCGCGCCATCAGCTCGCCACCCTGGGTCTTGTCCACCAGCGGGATCAGCCGGTAGCCGACCTCCAGGCCCAGCGGGTCGATCGGGCGCAGTTCGTCCCAGCCCAGTTCGGCATTGGCCTGGGCGGCGGCCGCGGCCTGCGGCGCCGCCTCGGCCGCGGCCGGCGGCGGCAGCAGGCTGCGCTTCCACATCTTCCAGGCCAGCAGGCCCAGGATCAGCGCCAGCGTCAAGAAAGCGACGTTGGGCATGCCCGGGATCAGGCCGACCAGGCCCAGGATCGCCGCGGCCACCGCCAGCGCCTTATGCTGGCCGAACACCTGGCCCATCATCGACGCGCCCATGTCCTGCGAGCGCGAGGCGCGGGTGACCAGCATCGCCACCGCCGAGGACACCAGCAGCGCCGGCAGCTGTGCGACCAGGCCGTCGCCGATCGACAGCAGGGTATAGGTGGAGGCGGCCTGCGCCACCGGCATGCCGTGCTGCAGGACGCCGACCGCCATGCCGCCGATCAGGTTGATGAACAGGATCAGGATGCCGGCGATGGCGTCGCCGCGGATGAACTTGCTGGCACCGTCCATCGAGCCGTAGAAGTCCGCTTCCTCGCGCACCTCCTCGCGGCGGGCCTTGGCTTCCTCGCGGGTCAGCAGGCCGGCGTTGAGGTCGGCGTCGATCGCCATCTGCTTGCCGGGCATGGCGTCGAGGATGAAGCGCGCGGTCACTTCCGACACGCGCCCGGCGCCCTTGGTGATGACCACGAAGTTGATGATGGTCAGGATCGCGAACACCACGATGCCGACCGCATAGTTGCCGCCGATCACGAATTCGCCAAACGCCTCGATCACCTTGCCGGCGGCGCCGTGGCCGCCCTGGCCGTTGATCAGGATGACGCGGGTAGAGGCCACGTTCAGCGCCAGGCGCAGCATCGTGGTCATCAGCAGCACGATCGGGAAGATGCTGAACTCCAGCGGCCGCTTCACGTACACCACCGCCAGCAGCACCATCAGCGAGATGGCGATGTTGAAGGTGAACAGGGCGTCCAGCACCGGCGCGGCCAGCGGCACCACCACCATCGCCAGCATCAGCAACACGATCACCGGGGCGCCGAGCCCGTGCTTGATCATGTCCATGACTTTGCGCGTGTTCATCTGCGCGGCAGGCTGACTCATGGCTGGCTCCCCGGGGCGAATTCATCCACTTCCAGCGGCGGCAACGGCGGCATCGGCCCGCTGCGCCAGGCGCGCAGCGTGTAGACGTACGAGAGGACCTGCGCCACCGCGGAATACAGTCTCACGGGAATTTCCTTGCCGAGTTGGCCTTCCCTATACAAGGCGCGTGCCAAAGGCGGCGCCGAGATCACCGCCACGCGGTGCTGCTCGCCGACCTCACGGATGCGGAAGGCGATCTCGTCCACGCCCTTGGCGACCACGGTGGGGGCGCGCATGCGCCCGCTCTCGTACTTCAGCGCCACCGCATAGTGGGTGGGGTTGACCACCACCACGTCGGCCTTGGGCACGGCTTCCATCATCCGCCGCTGCGACATCTGCATCTGCATCTGGCGGATGCGGCCCTTCACCTCGGGGCTGCCGTCGCTTTCCTTCATTTCCCGGCGCACTTCCTCGCGGGTCATCTTCAATTTGCGGATGTAATTCCACTTTTGATAGGGCGCGTCGATTGCCGCCAGCAGCGCCAGCGCGCCGGCGGTGTACAGCAGCAGCTTCAGCGTGAAGCCCAGGCCGTGGCCGATGGCCTGCTCCAGCGGCTGCAGCAGCAGGCCGCGCAGGAAGTCGGTACTTCCCCACAGGCACAGCATCGCCGCGCCGCCGACGAAGCCCATGCGCAGGATCGACTTGAGCAGTTCGACGATGGTCTCGGCGCCGTACATGCGGCTCAGCCCGTTCATCGGGTTGAGCCGGTCGAACTTGGGCATCAGCGCCTGGCCGGAGAAGCGCAGGGTGCCCATCAGCACCGGCGCGGCGAAGCTGGCCGCCAGGCAGATGCCGACCAGCGGCAGCACCACCCAGAGCAGGTTCAGCAGCAAGTCGCCGAAATGGCCGAACATCGCCTGCGGATGCTCGCGCAGCGACAGGTCAGGGCGCAGCGCCTGTTTCAGCCAGGCCACGGCACCGGCGGCCATGGAGGTGGACAGCCCCATCAGGGCGAAGACGCCGGCGCTGAAGACCGCCGCGGTCGCCAGTTCGCGCGAATGCGGGATGTTGCCCTGTTCGCGGGCTTCGCGCAGACGTTTGTCTGTTGGCTGTTCTGTGCGCTCTGCGCCTTCTTCGCTCTCGGACATCGGGGGTGCGCTCGGCCAGGATCGACCCTGCGCACTGCAAGGACCGTGCCGGTCCCTGGCCCCGGTTCCGGGCGCTGCCGCCGCGCCTCTTGGCCGTGGCGGTGGCTAGGCGGGCTGCAGCTCGACCCGGTCGCGGCCCAGTCGCTTGGCCTGGTACAGCGCCGCGTCGGCGCGCGCCAGCAGGTGCTGCAGGTGTTCGCCGGGTCGATACCAGGCCACGCCGATCGAGGCGGTGATCGCCAACTGCCGCTCGCCGATGCGCAGCGGCTGCCCGGCGATGGTGGCGCGCAGGGCCTGCAGCCGCTCGCCGCAGCTCGGCGGCAAGCCCGGCAGCACGGCCAGCAGTTCCTCGCCGCCGTAGCGGCCGACCAGGTCGGCGTCGCGCAGGTTGGCGCCCAGGCGCCGCGCCACCTCGATCAGCACCGCGTCGCCCACCAGGTGGCCGTGTTCGTCGTTGATCCGCTTGAAGTGATCGAGGTCGATCATCGCCACTGCCAGCGGGGTCTGCTCGGCTTCGCTGCGGCGCATCTGCGCCGCCAGCGCCTCGAGGATGCCGGCGCGGTTGAGCAGACCGGTGAGGGCGTCGTGCGAGGCCTTCACCGCCAGCGCGGCGCGGGCGATCTCCAGTTCGCGCTTGTCGTGTTCCAGCTCCTCGGTGCGCCGCGCCACCAGTTCGGCCAGTTCGCGCTGGCGCTGGTGCAGGCGGCGCTCGCGCCAGTGCAGCAGCGCCACCGCCAGGCCGCCGCCGAGCACCAGGTACAGCGCGATCATCGGCTGGCTGCGCCACCACACCGGCGCCACCGAGAACGCCACCCGCAGTGGCGCCGAGGTGCTGCGCCGGTAGGCGTCCAGCAACTGCACCTCCAACACGTAGTGGCCCGGCGCCAGCGGCGGTTGCTCGAACTCGAAGTTGGGCGTGTGCAGCCAGCGGGTGTGCGCGCCCTCGAAGCGATAGCGGAAGCTGATGCGGTTGCGCTCGTCGTACAGGTCCGGCGAGCCGACCGCGATATGCAGCGGATCCTCGCTCCAGCGCAGGCGCGCGCCTGCGGCGATGGCGGCGCCGCCACGGCTGAACTCCTTGAGCGCAAGCCTTGGCGCCTGCGCCGGGAACAGCCGCGCCGGATCCAGCAGATGGGTGACGCCACGGCTGCTGCCCAGCCATACCGAGCCGTCGTGGTCTTCCAGGAAGGCCGATTCGGACATGTCGTTCCAGAGCAGCCCCTGCGCCTGCGTCAGCCGCGACCAGGCGCGTCCGTCGTAGACGTCCACGCCCTGGTTGTGGCTGATCCAGATCCATCCGTTGCGGGTGCGGCGCAGGCTGTACAGCTGCAGGCCGCTCAACTGCGCATCGGCCGGCTGCAGGTACAGGGTGTCGCCGTCGAGCCGCCCTTGCCAGGCCCCGGGGCCATACAGGCTGGCCCAGGCCTGGCCATCGTCCAGGACCAGCAGCTTGCTGAGCACGGGTTGCGCCGGCGCACCATCCACGACCAGCCGGATCGGCGTCCAGGTCTCGCCACGCAGTCGGAACACGCCGGTCATGCCCACTGCCAGCACGCTGCCGTCGCCACGCTGCTGGATGTCCGAATACTCGCCACCGGGCAGCGCCTGCACCTTCTGCGGCACCGCGTCGGCGTCGGCCGCCGCCAGCAGATACACCCCGCGGTTGCTGAGGATCCACACCCGGCCGCTCGCATCCACGAACAGCTGTTTGGCGATGCCGTCCAGCGGCGGGTAGGCGCGCAGCAGCCGGCCCTGCGCGTCGTAGCGGCGCAGCACGCCGACCGAGCCGATGCTCCACAGCGTGCCGTCCGCGGCGCGTTGCAGGCCGATCATCTGCGTGCCGTTGTCGCTGGGCCAGCGCTGGAAGCGGCCATTCTCGCGCAGGCGGTCGACGCCGCCCTCGTTACCGACCAGCAGGTCGCCGCGCTGGCTGCGCTGGATGCTCCAGGTCGGCGCGCGACTGATGCCCTGCGACACATCCCAGTTCTCGATCCAGCCGTAGCCGTTCCAGCGCAGCACGCCTTCGCCATCCATGCTCAGCCACAGGTCGCCGGCCTGGTCGAAGTGCATGGCGACGATGCTGCCCTCGGGCAGGCCGTTGCGACGGTCGAAGCTGCGCCAGCGCCCCTGTTCCCAACGCGCCAGGCCCTGGTTGGTACGCACCAGCACGCGGTGCTGCGGGTCCAGCAGGATCGGCGTGCGCCAGGTCACCAGGGTCGGTCCGTCCAGCCCGGGGGGTGTCAGCTCCTGGAAGCGCGTCGCGCCGGCCTGCAGCCGCATCACCTTGCGGCTGCCGACCACCCACAGGTTCCCGTCGCGGTCGCGGACCGCATTGCGCCAGAATTCGGGGGGCAGGCCCTGGGCCTGGTCGTAGCGGGTCGCGCGACCGTCGGCATCGATCCGGCACAAGGCCTTGGCGCAGCCCAGCCACAGCGTGTCGTCGACGACGAACAGGTCGTGGATGTCGGTCAGTTCCGGTTGCCGCGCCAGCGTCGCCGCATCGAACAGGGGCTGCAGCTCCCATCCCTTCGCATCGGCCTTGCGCACCGCGCGCAGCAGGCGGTTGTCGTCCAGCACCACCGTGCCCCAGTCCGGCGCGGCCAGGCGCGGGCGGTTGAGCGGGCGGTGCGAGGGCAGGCTGCCGTGCTCCAGCGGCATCCAGCCCGCCGGCGAGCCATCGTCGACGTAGATCGCATCGTAGGTGGCCACCCACAGTCGTCGCTGGGCGTCCTCGACGGCGTCGGAGATGTAATGGCCGCCGCGGCCCTGCAGCGGCACCTGCTGGAACTGGTTGCCGTTGAACGCGTACAGGCCGCTTTCGCTGCAGACCAGCAGGCTGCCGTCGCGACGCTGCAGCAGACAGGTGCCGGCCAGGCCGAGCAGGCCCTGGTCCTGCGCGTAGTGCCGCAACGGGATCACCTGGGCGTGTGTTGCCCCGCTGCAGGTCAGTGCCGACAGCAGCAGCCACAGCGGCCCCCACAGGCATCGACCCATGACCGTGCGCATGCGCCGCTCAGCCGCCGCTGCACCGCCGTGGGACACGGCGATGGCAGGCACGAGCGGGCGCTGGCGGGCGATGAGGCATGGCGTGCGGCGAGCGATGGAAGGAAGGACGGACCGCGGCGATCCTGCGGTATCCGGGACGGGCGGCGCTGCCGCCGCCCATCCTGGCGCGCCAACGGTAGCCTGCCGTCGGTATCGGCCGCGTCGCGGCGCAGCTTGAGCGCCGGCTAGGCGGTCAACGCGCGCGCGGCGTTGAAGGCGGCATCGAACAGCCGCTGCACCGGCGCCCCCATCTCACCGACCAGCACTGCGAGCAGCGCCAGACCCAGCACCACCGCCACCGGCAGGCCGAGCTGGATCGGGTTCAGCGACGGCGCCGCCTTGGCCAGTGCGCCGAAGGCCAGGTTCACCGCCATCATCGCCACCATGACCGGCAGTGCCAGGGTCACCGCCCCGCGCATGATGCTCATGAAGAAGTTCGGTGCCACCGAGGCCATGGCCTGCGCATCGGGTAGCGCGGTGCCGATCGGCAGCGCCTTGTAGCTGTCCACCAGCAGCGACACCACCGCCAGATGCCCGTTGGCGGTGAAGAACATCATGCCGAAAGCCAGGTAGAACCACTGGCCGATCACCGGCGAGTTGACCCCGCGCAGCGGATCGGCCATCTGCGCGAAGCCCAGGCCGGTGCTCTGCGAGACCAGTTCCCCGGCCATCGCCCCGGCCTCGAAGATCATCCGCAGCATGAAGCCCATGCTGGCCCCCACCGCCAGCTCCCGCGCCACGCTGAGCACTACTGCCGCATTGAACCCATCCCAGTCCGGCACCGGCGGCAGGATCGGCGCCAGCGCAATCGCCAGCGTCCCGGCCAGGATCACCCGCACCCGCCCCGGCACGGCCTTGCTCCCGACCATCGGCATCACCGTCAACATCGCCCCGATCCGCAGCATCGTCCACAGCACCGCCCCGATCATCGCGAACGCCCGCGACCCATCGACGACCATTTGCGTGGCGGCATCCATCAGCGCGAGATCCCGGCAGACATCACGAAGGAACGGCCAGCATCAACCGCCAGACGCGAGCGGTTTGTAGCCGAAGGCGGACCGACGAACACTCGAACGGCACCAGACACCGCACGACGGGTAGCGTGGCCAAAGATATAGCCGCCATGCCCGTAGCTATCGCTTTTGCCGTTGCCGTTGCCGTTGTTTTTGCTGTTGTTTTGCCCTTGATCCACCGGGTCCCCTCCGCAGCGGCGGAGCTGGCGGGCAAAACCCCCCGCAGGGGGGCGGCGCACAAGGATGTGCGCCGTTTTCGGCCGGGGCAGGATGCCCCGTCCGAAAATCCCGTCAGCGGAGCGGACCCGCGTAGCGGGCGCTGCGGCGGGGTGTGCTTTCTTTTGGTTACTTTTCTTTGCACAAGCAAAGAAAAGTGACTCGCCGCAAGGCGAAAGCTCTTGCTGTTGCTCTCCACATAAAGAAAAGCAGGCAGAGGCATCCACCACAAAGGAAGAAGGAGCAGTCAGGGAGGCAGACGCAGCCATCCCCGCTACCCAATCAAATGCGGAATACGCTGAAACAGCATCGTCGTGTACTCCACCAGATGCGCCAGCAACATACTCCCCGTCGCAAACAACATCGCCGTCAACGCCACCACCTTCGCGATGAACGCAATGGTCGGCTCATTGAGTTGCGTCGCCGCCTGGAACACACCGATCACCACACCCACCGCCAACATCGCCAGCAACAACGGCCCCGCCACCCACAACACCGTGATCAACCCGCCACGCAACTCCGTCAGCGCCAGTTCCGGACTCATGGCCTCAGACCCCGTTGAAACTGGCGGCCAGCGTGCCGACCGTCAGCACCCAGCCATCGACCAGCACGAACAGCAGAATCTTGAACGGCGCCGAGATCAGCATCGGCGACATCATCATCATGCCCATCGACATCAGCACACTGGCCACCACCAGATCGATGATCACGAACGGGATGAAGATCAGAAAGCCGATCTCAAACGCCGTCTTCAGCTCGCTGGTCACGAACGAGGCCACCAGCACCTGGAACGGCACCGCATCCGGGCCGCTGTAGGTGCCGTTGCCGGCCATGCCGGCGAAGGTCATCAGGTCGGTCTCGCGCACCTGCGCCAGCATAAACGCGCGCAGCGGCTGCGTGGTCAGCGTCCACGCCGTCTGGAAATCGATCTGGCCGTTGAGATACGGGCTCATGCCCTGGCCCCAGGCCTTTTCCCAGACCGGCATCATCACCAGCGCGGTCAGGAACAGCGCCAGGCCCATCAGCACCTGGTTGGACGGGGTCTGGCCGGTCCCCAGCGCCTGCCGCAGCAGGCCCAGCACGATGGTGATGCGGGTGAAGGCGGTCAGCACCAGCAGCAGCGACGGCAGCAGGGTGATGGCCGTCATCAGCAGCAGGGTCTGCAGCGGCAGGCTCACCGGCTGCGCGCCGATCTTGCCGACGTTGACCTCCGGCAGCGAGGGCAGGGTGGGCGCGGCGTTCTGCGGATTCTGCGCGGTCGGCGTAGCGGCGGGCGCCTGCGCGGCCTGCGCCCAGGCAAAGGCGGGCAGCAGGCTCAGCGTCAGCAGGATCAGCAGCAGGCGCAGCCGGCGGGCGTTGCGGTTCCAGAAAAACGGCATGGTCATTTGTCCTTGCGCAGCTTCTGCGCCAGAAGCTGGGCGAAATCGGGAAGCTGCTTGAACTGCTTGATCGAGGGCAGGGTCGGCGCGGGCGCCTGCGGCAGCGGCTCGGGCAGCTGATGCAAGGTGCGTACCCCGCCGGGCGAGACGCCGAGCAGCAGCTGTTCGCCGTTGACCTCGACCACCACCACCCGCTCCTTGGCGCCGACCGCCAGGCTGGCGACCACGCGCAGGCCCTGCGCCGGGCGGAAGCCGCTGCCGGGCAGGCGCTTGAGCACCCAGGCCATGGCCAGGATCAGGCCCAGCACCAGCAGCAGCGCGAATACCGCGCCGAGCAGGCTGGGCGCCGACGGCGCCGCGTTGCCGACGCCCGAGCCGTGCTTGGCGGTCTGCGTGGCGACGGCGAGCAGCAGGCTCACCGCAGTCTCCGGATGCGCTCGCTGGGGCTGACCACGTCGGTCAGGCGCACGCCGAAGCGGTCGTTGATGGTCACCACCTCGCCGTGCGCGATCAGGGTGCCGTTGACGTAGACGTCCAGCGGTTCGCCGGCGCCGCGCTCCAGTTCCACCACCGAGCCCTGGTTGAGCTGCAGCAGATTGCGGATCGGAATGCGGCTGCGGCCGACTTCCAGCGACAGCGTCACCGGCACGTCCAGGATCACGTCCAGGTTCAGGTCGTTGGACTCGGCCATGGCGTCCGGCTGCAGGCTGTCGAACTGGGCCGGCGCCGGCTGGGTGGGATCGGTCTGGGTCATGGCAGGTCTTCCTGGAGAGCGGGGCGGCGGCGCAGCGCGCCGGGGGGATGGGTGGCGGTGATCTTCACCGCGTTCTGGCCGCGCGAGATGCCGAACTCGCCGGTGAACACCGGGATGTTCTCCACGCACAGCGGCACCTGCTTGGGCAGGTCGATCGGCAGCACGTCGCCGATCTTCAGCCGGGTCAGCTCGCGCAGGCTCATCTGCTTCTGCGCCAGCACGCTGGAAATGGTGACCTCCGAGCCGAACAGCTGCTCGCGCAGCATGATGTTCCAGCTTTCGTCGCGGTCCACGCGGTCGCTCTGGATGCCGGCGTCGAGCAGTTCGCGGATCGGCTCCAGCATCGAGTACGGCAGGGTCACGTGGATCTCGCCGCCGCCGCCTTCCAGCTCCACGTGGAAGCGGCTGACCACCACGTACTCGCGCGGGGTGACGATGTTGGCGAAGTGCGGGTTGACCTCGGAATTGAGGTATTCGAACTCCACCTCCATCACCGGCGCCCAGGCTTCGGCCAGGTCGGCGAAGGTCTGCTTGAGCATCAGCTGGATCACCCGCATCTCGGTCGGGGTGAACTCGCGGCCTTCGATGCGGGTGGGGTAGCGGCCGTCGCCGCCGAAGAAGTTGTCGACCACGGTGAACACCAGGGTCGGCTCGAACACGATCAGGCCAGTGCCGCGCAGCGGCTTGAACTTGATCAGGTTCAGGTTGCTCGGCACGTACAGCGAGTGCATGTAGTCGTTGAACTTGATCAGGTCGATGCCGCGCACCGACAGGTCGGCCGAGCGCCGGATCAGGTTGAACAGGCCGATCCGCCACAGGCGCGCGAAGCGCTCGTTGACCATCTCCAGGGTCGGCATGCGCCCACGGATGATCCGGTCCTGGCTGGAGAAGTCGTAGTTGCGCGCTTCGCCCGGCTCGGCCGGCGCCGGCTCGGTGTCCACCACGCCGGCGTCGACGCCATGCAATAGCGCATCGATCTCGTCTTGGGAGAGCAGGTCGGTCATCGCGGCAGCGCCTTTACTGGGTGACGAAGCTGGTGAACAGGAGTTCTTCCACGCACTTCTTGCCGGTCTCGGCGGTCATCAGCTTCTGCGCATCGGCCAGCGCCGCAGCCTGCAGCTTCTTGCGCCCATCGATGTTGGCGATGTCCTGCGCCTGCACCTGCGAGAACAGCATCAGCAGGTGCGCGCGGATCGCCGGGGCGTTCTCGGTGATCAGCTTCAGTTCTTCCGGGTCGCGGGTCATCAGCTGCACTTCCAGCTGCAGGTAATGCGGGCCGTCTTCCGCGCCGCCGTTGAGATTGACCACGAACGCCGGGTCCATCGCGAAGTACTGCGCCGGCTTGGGGATCTCGGCGGTCTTTTCCTCGGCCTTGGCGTGGCCGCCCTCGGGCTTTTTCAGGAAGAAGAACGCGCCGGCACCGCCGCCGCCCAGCACCAGCACCGCCGCGACGACGATGATCAGCAGCTTCTTCTTCGACTTGCCGCCTTCCGGGGCGTCCTTGGCGTCTTTCTTGGATTTGTCGGCGGCTGACACTGAGCGGGCTCCTGAAGGGGGTCTGCCCCTGAGGATGCAATCGCCGTGCCGAAACCGGGCGCCTGGCACGCCGGGTGTTTGACGGCGCCGCCGCGCGCCATGCCGGCGCGGGCCGAGACCGTTGTGGGAGAGGGGATCGGACCCAGCGGAGGGGCCTCAACCCCGACGGATTCTTCCGACGAACGTCGAGGCCGAGACCCGTCCTACTCCCTCGATCGCCGTGAAGGGGCGGCGGCGCGCCCCCGGATCGTCAGGCGTAGGCGTCGAGCAGACCGCGCTGGCGCAACACCACTGCCGGAATTCCGACGCTGCCGGACAGGTCGTCGGCGAGCTCGCCGCCGCTGCGGCCGCTGCCCTGCGGCGTGCCCTGCGCATTGGCCTGCTGTTGCTGCGGCTGCTGCTGGCCGACGTCGGCCTGGCCGAGCTGGAAGCCGTGCTGGCCGAGCATGTCGCGCAGGCGCGGCAGGCTGTTCTCGAGGGCCTGGCGCACATCGGCCTGGTTGCTGCTGAAGCTGGCGTTGACTTGGTCGCCGGTCATGTGCAGGCGCACTTCGACCGGGCCGAGCTCGGCCGGATTGAGCTTGATGTGGGCGTGGCCGATCTTCTGGTCGGCCAGCCAGCTGATGCGCGCGCCCAGTTCCTCGTCGAACTGGTTGCCGTGCAGGTTCGGGGTCGGCGTCGGCGAGCCGGTGAACGGCTGCGGATCGGCCAGCCGCGCCGTGGCGTGCAGCGGGGCCGCCGCCGCGGTCGGCACGATCGCGCTGGGATCGGCGGCGGGCGCGGCGTCGCCGCTCTCGCCGCTCTTGCCGCCGGCCGCGGCGGCGATGGCGGCCAGCGCCGCCAACGGCGCCGCGGTGTCGGCGCCGCTAGCCTTGTCGGCGGACCCTGCCTGCGCCAACAGCATCGCGCCGAAGCCGCCGGCCGCAGAGGCGGGGGCGCTGCCGGCCGTCGCGGCAGTGCCGGCGGTGGTGGCATTCGGATCGGTGGCGCCGGCCGCGGTCTGGGCCGCGGCGTCGCCGCCGAGCAGGGCGCCCACGCCGTTGGCCACGGCGCCGGCGACGCCGACCGCCAGCCCGGCCGCCGCGCCCAGCGGGGTCGCGGTGGCCGCCGGCAACACCGCCGCGCCGATCGCCGGCAGCAGGCCCAGGCCGATGCCGGCCAGCCCGGCCGGCGGCCAGGCGCTGTCGTCGGGCTTGGCGTCCTCGTGCTTGTCCTCGGTCTTGGCCTTGCCCTTGTCGCTGCCCGAGGCCTTGGTCTCGGTGCTGCTCTTCTCGGCGTCCTGGGCGACCTTGTCGCCGGCCTGCGCGGTGCGCGCGGGGTCGCTGGCGGTGTCGTCCGCGGCGGCCGGACGCTTGTCCGCCTGGTCCTTGCCGGCGTTCTGCGAAGGCTTGGGCGTCTCGCGGGCGGCGGGCTTGGGCGCGGTGGTACGCGCCGAGCCGCCGCCGCCGAGCAGCTTGGCGAAGTCCTTGCCGCCGGCGCGGTCAGCGCCCTGCGTGTCGTTGCCGCCGCCGATCTGGCTGGCGCGGCCGCTGCCGCCCAGCGCGGAAAGCGCGTTGTTCATCGTCCGTCTCCGTCATCGTGTTCGTCGGCGGTGGCCGCCAGGCGCGCGCGGCGCGCGCCCAGGTCGTCCATCTCGCGCTGGCTGCGGCGGTCGTCGACCTTGCGTTCCTGTGCGCGGTAGCTGGCCGCGAGCTGTTCCAGCACCTGCTTGTCGCGGCTGGCCAGCAGCAGCCGGCTGCGCTCCATCTCCACCTTCTCGCGGTTGCGGTCCACGGTCTGGCACTGCTGCTGCACCGCGCTCTCCAGCCGGTCCAGGAAGGCGCGGCGGTTGGCCAGCTGCGCCAGGCTGGTCGCCGCCATCTGGCTGTTGGCGTACTCCTCGGCGTAGCGGCGCAGTTCCTCCAGCCGCGATTCGTGGGTGGCCAGGGTGCGCTGGCGCTCGGCGAGATCGCGGGCGACCTCGTCTTCGTGCTGCTGGGCGCGGCGGAGCAGGGGATCGAGACGTTGCGATTGCATCATGGCTTAGTTCTCGCGGTCGACCAGGCGCTTGAGGGCGGCCTGGCTGTGGGGCAGATCTGCGGCTTTGGCGACGTCCTGTCCGAGGAATTCCATGATCTCCGGCCAGCGCTCCAGCGCTTCGTCCACGGCCGGATCGTTGCCGCGCTGGTAGGCGCCGATGGTGATCAGGTCGCGGTTGGCCGAGTACGCCGACACCAGCCGCTTCAGCGAGCGGATGCGCAGGCGCCACGGCTCGTCGGCGATGTCCTGGACCACGCGGCTGACCGAGGACTCGACGTCGATGGCCGGGTACAGGCCGCTGTCGGCGACGCGCCGCGACAGCAGGATGTGGCCGTCGAGGATGGCGCGCGCGGCATCGGCGATCGGGTCCTGCGGATCGTCGCCTTCGGTGAGCACGGTGTAGAAGGCGGTGATCGAGCCGCGGCCCTTGGCGCCGTTGCCGGCGCGTTCGACCAGCGCCGGCAGCTTGGCGAACACCGACGGCGGATAGCCGCGGGTGGTCGGCGGCTCGCCCACCGACAGGCCGATCTCGCGCTGGGCCTGGGCGAAGCGGGTCAGCGAGTCCATCAGCAGCAGCACGTTCAGGCCCTGGTCGCGGAACCACTCGGCGATGGCGGTGGCGCGGTAGGCGCCGTGCAGGCGCGCCAGCGGCGGGCGGTCGGCCGGGGCGGCGACCACCACGGCCCGGCGCAGGCCTTCCTCGCCCAGGGTGGTCTCGACGAAATCGCGCACTTCGCGGCCGCGTTCGCCGATCAGGCCGACCACGATCACGTCGGCGGCGGTGTAGCGGGTCATCATGCCCAGCAGGGTGGACTTGCCGACGCCGGAGCCGGCGAACAGGCCCACGCGCTGGCCGCGGCCGATCGGCAGCAGCGCGTTGATCGCGCGCACGCCCACGTCCAGCGGGGTGGTGATCGGTTCGCGCGCCAGCGGGTTGATCGACACGCCGGCCATGCCCACCGAGCCTTCGGCGCGGATCGGGCCCTTGCCGTCCAGCGGCACGCCGTCCGAGTCGATCACCCGGCCGAGCAGGCCTTCGCCCACTTCCACGCCGCCGCGGCGGTGCAGCGGTACCACCCGCGCGTTGGGCAGCAGGCCGTGGGTTTCGGCGCTGGGCATCAGCGAGGTGCGGTCGCCGGAGAAGCCGACCACTTCCGCGTCGACCCAGCCGCCGTCGACCTCGACCTTGCAGGTGGCGCCCATCGGCGCCTCGCAGCCGACCGCTTCCAGGGTCAGGCCGACCGCGCGGCGCAGGATGCCTTCGCGGATCAGGCCGCGGCCGGCGGCCGCGTCCAGGTCGAGCTTGCCGAGGCGGCCGGCCAGGCGTAGGTTGCGCGCATCCAGCCAGTCGGCGGGGTGGGTGCCGGACAGCGCGCTCACAGGCCTGCTCCGGACTTGCGCATCACCGTTTCCAGCGCCGCGCGCAGGCGCGCCTCGAGGGTGCCGTCGATGCGCACCGATTCGGCGTGCACGCGCAGGTCGCCGCGGCTCAGGCTCAGGTCCGGCACCAGCCGGATGCCCTGATCCATCAGCGTCAGCAGCGGGGTCAGCGCGGCGATGTCGTCCGGGTGCAGGCGCACCTCGACGTCGCGGCGCGCGCCGCCGACCGCGTCCAGCGCCTCGGCGACCAGTTCCGACAGCAGCACCGGGTCGGCCTGGTAGGCGCGGCCGACCAGGCTGCCGGCGATGCGCACGGCCAGCTCGCCGAGCGCGCCGACCACCTCGTTCTCCAGTCGCGCCAGCGGCCGCGAGAAGTTGTCCAGGATGCCGTCGATCTGCGCGGTCAGGCGGCGGATCTCGGCCTGGCCCTGGGCCAGGCCCTCGGCGTGGCCGCGTTCGAAGCCTTCGTGCTGGGCCGCGGCCTCGATCGCCTGGATATCCTCCAGGCTCGGCGGGCGCAGCACCGGCTCGTCCGGCAGCGCGTCTTCGTAGGGCAGCGCCGCCAGCGCGGGCGGGGCATCGAGTTCCGGCGCCAGCCAGCGCACCACGTTGCCGTTCATACCATGGCCTCCGCACCGCTACCGCCCAGGCTGATCACACCCTCGTCGGCCAGGCGCCGCACGATCGCCAGGATCTCCTTCTGCGCGGCCTCCACGTCGGCCAGGCGCACCGGGCCGCGCGCTTCCATGTCTTCCAGCAGGATTTCGGCGGCGCGCTGGGACATGTTCTTGGTGATCTTGTCGCGCACCTTGATGTCGGCGCCGCGCAGGGCCAGGCCGAGACGGTCGCCGCTGACTTCGCGCAGCATGGTCTGCAGGCCGCGGTCGTCCAGCTCCACCAGGTTGTCGAACACGAACATCAGGTCCTGGATGCGGCTGCCGAGGTCGGCGTCGATCTTGCTGATCGCCGTCAGCACGCCCTGGTCCGAGCCGCCGTCCAGGAAGTTGAGGATGTTGGCCGCGACCTTGACCCCGCCCACGTTGGACGACTTCAGGTTCTGGTTGCCGGAGAACTGCCGCTCCATGATCTCGTTGAGCTCGTTGAGCGCATGCGGCGGGATGCCGTCGAGCGTGGCGATGCGCATCAGCACGTCGGCGCGGGTGCGCTCGGGCAGCAGCTTCAGCGCCTCGGCGGCCTGGTCGCTGTCCAGGTGCGCCATCACGATGGCGATGATCTGCGGATGCTCGTTGCGCACCAGGTCGGCGATGGAGCGCGGGTCCATCCACTTCAGGGTGTCCAGGCCGGTGGTGTTGCGGCCCAGCAGGATGCGGTCGATCAGGCTGCCGGCCTTGTCGGCGCCCAGCGCCTGCACCAGCACGTTGCGGATGTAGTCGTCGGCGCCCACGCCCAGCGAGGTCTTGCTGCCCAGCTCGGCGTTGAACTCCTCCATGACCTTCTCGACCTGGTCGCGCGAGATGCCGCTCAGCGTCGCCATGGCGATGCCGATCTTCTGCACCTCCTTGGGGTCCATGTGCTTGAGCACCTCGGCCGCGTCGGCCTCGCCGAGCGACAGCAGCAGCACGGCGGCGCGCTGGGTGCCATTCATTGCGTTCGCATCAGGCTTCACTGGCGACCCATCCCTTCACGACCTGCGCCACGCGCTTGGAATCCTGTTTGACCGCTTCGCGGGCCTGGCGCAACCGTTCCTCGTAGGCATCCGGCAGGGCGATGGCGGGGTTGCCGCCAGTGCCGCCGCTGAGGCTGGCGGTGTCCTCGCCCAGCGACGGCAGCAGCGGGTTGTCGTCGTCGAGCATCGACAGCTTGGCGTCGCGCGGCTCGTTGCCGTCGCGGTCGTGGCCCACCGCCGCGGCCGGCGCGGGACCGGCGATCTGGCGCAGCGCCGGGCGCAGCACGCCGAACAGCAGCGCCAGCACCACCGCCGCACCCAGCACCAGGCGCGCGACGTTCATCACCCGCGGATCTTCCCACCAACCGGGCTTGTCGGCCGCTTCCGGGGCCTGGCGGACGAACGGGGCGTTCATCACCGAGACGGTGTCGCCGCGCTCGGCGTTGAAGCCCACCGCCTGCTTGACCAGCCCTTCGATGCGGGTCAGCTCGGCGGCGCTGAGCGCCTGCTCGGTCATCTTGCCTTTGGCGCCCGGCCGCATCACGTGGTCCACCAGTACCGCCACCGACACGCGCTTGATGCGCCCGGCCGGCTGCCGGGTGTGCTGCAGGGTGCGGTCCAGCTCGTAATTGCGGGTGGCGCTCTTGGAGCTTTCGGTCGGGGTCGCGGCGGCCGCCTGCTGGGTGCCGGTGGTGCCGGCGGCGGGCGGGGCGCCGGTGGCGCCCGGCTGGCCCGGCGCGCTGCCCGGCGAGTTGCTGGTCGCGCCGGGCGCGCCCTGCGGGCCGCTGGTGCTGGTGCTGCTGTCGCTGACCTGCTCGCTGCGCAGCTTCGGCGGGTCGCCGTTGTACAGCTCGCGCGCTTCCTCGACCACCGAGAAGTCCATGTCCACGTTCACTTCCGGGTTGACCCGGCCCGGGCCGGTCATCGGCTCCAGCAGTTCGCGGATACGCTGGTTGTAGGCGCTTTCCTGGCGCCGCACCTGATCGAACTGGGCGGCGTTGAGCGCGGCATCGCTGTTGGGGTCGGCGATGGTCAGCATGCGCCCGCTCTGGTCGACCACGGTGACGCGGTCCGGCGCCAGGTCGGGGATGCTGGAGGCGACCATGTTGACGATCGCATCGACCTGGTTGCGTTCCAGGGTGGTGCCGCCGCGCAGTTCCAGCACCACCGAGGCGCTGGCGGCCTCGCGCTGGCGGGTGAACGCGCTCGGCTTGGGGATGGCCAGGTGCACCCGCGCCTCGCGCACCGGGCGCAGGCTGGCGATGGTACGCGCCAGTTCGGTTTCCAGGGCGTGCTGGTAGCGGGCGTTCTCCACGAACTGGCTGACCCCGAAGCCGGGATCCTTCTCCATCACCTCGAAGCCCATGTTGCCGTTGTCGGTCAGGCCGGAGCCGGCCAGCTTCAGCCGCGCGTCGTACAGCTTGTCCTCGGGCACGGTGATCGCGCCGGTGGCCTGGTCGAGCTTGAACGGGATCTGCGCGGTGCGCAGCAGGTCGGTGGCCTCGGCCGTGCCCTTCTCGTCCAGGCCGGTGTACAGGGGCGTGTAGGCCGGCTTCTGCGACCAGAAGAACACGAACAGGCCGGCGGCCACGGCCACCGCGATCATCGCCATCAGGCCGATGCGCCGGGTGAGCTGCAGGCTCTGCAGGCGGTCGAACCAGGCCCCGGCCTTTTCGCTGTTGAATGTGTCTTTGCTGATCGCAAGCGCCATCGTCTTCTACCCTTACAGCGGCATGTTCATCACGTCCTGGTACGCCTGGACGAGTCGGTTGCGGACTTCCACGGTAGCGCGAAACGCCACCTGGGACTGTTGCGCGGCCAGCATCACCTTGGCCAGGTCGGCGCTGGGGTCGCCCAGTTCGAAGGCCTTGGCGAGGTCGCCGGACTTCTGCTGGGCCTCGTTCACGCCGCCGATCGCGTTGCGCAGGGTCTCGGTGAAGCTCGGGCCCTGCACGCCCTGGTTGCCGGCCAGGCCTTCGATCGCATTGCTGCGGCCGACATCGCCCACCCGCGTCTGCGCCGCCTGGCCGACCTGGCCCTGGTAGCTGCGGATCTGCGAAAGGATGGAGCTGATGGAGTCGCTCATACGGTGAAGTCCCTGCCGGGAGACGGCTTGCCCGTATGCAATGCAAGCGGTGTGCCGAAACGGCACTCACGTGTCGCGCAGCCTGCAGACAGGCATGCGCGGGGAAGGCCGGCACCCGGTGACGGGTTCCTGGCGCCGGCGGTACGGCCGGCACGGACCGCGCGCCGGCAAGGTGTCGGCAGGTTGACGCCGTGCGCGGCATCACGGTCGGACGCGGGCGCCGCGCGGCGACCTCACGGTGGGCGAGGGGGGCGACTCAGTCCGGCAGCCAGGCTGCCCGCCACTCCTGCAGATTGGCGTCCTGCAGCAACCAGTCGCGCTGCACCGTCGCGCGCAGGGCAGTGCCTGCCGCGGCCCGCGCGTCGGCATCGGCCAGGTGCGCGCGGATCGCATTGACCCAGTCGCGAAAGCGATTCTTGACCAGGGTGACCGGCAGCGCGCCGTCGCGGTAGGGCGGCAGGTCGCTGGCCACCACCGGGTAGCCGCAGGCGCCGTACTCGAGCAGGCGCAGGTTGCTCTTGCAGCGATTGAACAGGTTGTCTTCCAGCGGCGCCAATGCCAGGTCCAGGCCCAGCGCGGCCAGCGCCTGCGGATAGCGGGCGAAGTCCACGCCCGCGTGCACCTCGTACACGTGCCGGCGCAGCCGCTCCGGGCACAGGCCCATGAACACCCAGTGCACCTCGCCGGCCAGCGCCTGCACCACGTCGGCGATCAGTTCCAGGTCGCCGGTGTGGCTGAGCCCGCCGGCCCAGCCGACCCGCGGCTTGGCCGAGGCGGATGCGGCCGGCGGCGCCAGCGCGCCCCACAGCTGCGGCTCCAGCCGGTTGCGCACCACGCGGATGTCGCCGTGCAGGCCGGTCAGCGCCTCGGCCAAGTCCGGCGTGGAGACGGTGACCCGGTCCACCAGCGTGGCGGCGCGCCGCAGCGAACGCAGCACGTCCTTGGGCATGTGCTCGCGATGCGCGCTCTTCAACGGCAGGTTCGGCAGGTAGTCGTCCAGCTCGTAGACCATGAAGGCAGTGCCGAACCGGCGCATGCGCTCCATCCGCGCCAGTTCCGCATCGCCGACCCGGCGCTGCAGCACCACCACGTCGGCGCCGAGGCGCTGCAGCTCCACCGGGTCGAGCAGGCGCGCGTAGTACAGGCCGTCGATCTGCGCGGCCGCGGCCAGTGCCTGGAACGGCTGGATCACCCGGTACTGGCCGCTGCCGAAGGTGTCGCCGGGATGGGCCAGCACCCGCGGCAGCGGTTTCCACGACAGCGGCTGCCAGGAGAATTCGGACTCGGTCAACTGGAAGCCGCCGGGCTGGTCCAGGCCCAGGCTGGGCGAATAGGCCGGGTCCTGCGCCAGCGCCGGCAGCCAGCGCTGCAGCAGCGCCTCGTCGGCCGCCTCGCTGCGCGTGGCCGAGGCTGGTTGCAGCAGCAGCGCCTGCGGCGTCCACACGGTCCAGGCGCCCGTCGCCGCGGCGCGCAGGCACAGGTCCACGTCGGCGCCGCCGGCGGCGAAGCCGGCCGCGTCGAATCCGGACAGGTGCTCGAACAGCGCCCGCCGCACCAGCAGGCAATGCGCCGACACCGCGCTGTAGCGGTGCGCCACCTGCAAGCGGCCCATGTAGCCCGGCTGCGCCATCGCCTCGCCGGCGAAGGCATGGCCGGCGCCGGCCAGCAGGCCAGGCAGCAGGCCGGCATGGGTGATGCGGCCATCGGCGGCCACGCCCTTGGCACCGACGATGCCGACCTCGGGCCGCTGCGCGTGATTCATCAGCGCGTGCAGCCAGTGGTCCTGCACCGCGGCGCTGTCGGCGTCGAGGAACAGCAGATAGTCGCCCTGCGCCTGGGTGGCGGCGAGGTTGTGCGCCTCGGCCTGGCACACCCGCTGTTCCAGCGCGAACACGCGGATGCGGCCGTTGCCCAGTTCGGCCACCGCCTGCATCCACGCGGTGATCTCCGCGGCGTGGCTGGCGTTGTCCACCAGCAGCAGTTCGTAGGCGGGGTAGGCGGTCTGTTCGAGCAGGCTGACCACCGCGCGCTGCAACGCCGGCAGGTTGTCCTGCGCCAGCAGCACGATCGAGACCGGCGGCTGCGCGGGGTGGCCGTAGTCGATGCGGAACAGGCCGCCCGGCAACGGTTCGACCGTGGCCTGCGCATAGCCGCGGGCCTGCAGGTGCGCGGCGATCGCGCGCTGGCGCGCCGGGCCGCCGGCCTCGGCGCTGGCCGGTGCGGCGACCAGCAGCGGCTCGGGCATGTGCACGATGCCGTCGCCGCCGTCGCGCAGGAACAGGCGCAGGATCAGCTCGAATTCGCTGGCGCCGTCGTAGGCCGGGTCGAAACCGCCCAGCGCCTGCACCGCCGTGCGGCGGAACACCCAGTGGCTGGCCGTGGCCAGCGGATTGCCTAGCAGCAGGTCCAGGTCCGGATCGGGCCGCAGCAGCGGCGCCAGGGTGTCCGCGTCCACGGCCAGCCATGCGTCCGCATACAGCGCGTTGCACTGCGGCTGCTGCGCCAGTTCCAGCAGCAGCCGCAGCAGGCCGCCGGGGTAGAAACGGCTGCCCGCCGCCACGCGCAGGCACCAGTCGCTGTCCGGCGCGGCGTCCAGGGCCGCGTGCAGCGCCGCCGCATCGGCGTCGGGGGCCAGCGGTGGCAGGATCCGGACCCGCGGGTCCGGCCACGCGGCGAGGGACGTATCGCCAAGCACCAGCGCCTGCACCTGTGCGAACGGCGCGCCGTCCAGCAGCAGGCTGTCCAGGGTCGCTGCCAGCGCGGTGTGTTCGGCGCCGCGCGCGTCGACCAGCACGGCCAGTCGCGGCGTGCCGCCCAGGGTGGCCAGGCGCGCGTCGAGCAGCTCGCGTTGCGCCGGTGTCACCGTCCGCCGCGCCTGCCAGTCGCGCAACGCGGCTTGCACACAGACGCGCGCGTAGGCGTCCTGGATCGCCTGCAGCAAGTCGACCGGCGCACCAGTGCCCCCGCTCAGCGGCGTCACCGTGACCTGGCGGACGTCGCCATCGCCGCGGTACCAGCCCATCGCGCGCACGCCCTGGCGGAAGTTGGCATGCCCCTGGTCGCCGATGCCGGGCTGATCGCGCCCGACCTGGCTGTACTGTTCCTCCGACACCCGGAACCGGGTCAGCGGCTTCGCCAGCAGCGCCAGGTGGCCGCGGTGCAGCAGCTTGGCGTACAGCGCCAGGTCGCCGACCCAGTTGATGACCTTGCCGGCCAGCGTCATCAGCTCGTCGCCGATCTCCAGCAGGTCGCTGCGCCGGCACAGCACGCAACTGGGCTCGCCGACGAAGTTGATGGTGTGGTCGGCCAGGAACGACAGCAGCTCCGGCCCGTCCAGCAGCACGTCGCCGGCGAACGGGAAGGCGGTGGCCGGGATGTCCTCCAGCGGCGCGCCGTGGCTGTCGATGCGCTGCCGTCGCGATGAGGCCAGCAGCACGTCCGGCGCCGACTGCATCGCCGCGACCAGCGCGGCCACGCAGTCCGGCGCCAGCACGTCGTCGTCGTGCAGGAACTTCACGTACTCGCCCTGGGCCAGGGCGATGCCGCGCGCGGTGCTGCCGAGTTCGCCGTAGCGCTCCGGATTGCGCTGGTAGCGGATCGGGAGCGGGGCCGTCGCGGCGCGGCGTTCCACCACCGCGGCGATCGCCTCGGTGGGGTTGTCGTCGCAGATGACCAGTTCCAGCGCCGGATAGGTCTGGGCCAGCACGCTGTCGAGGGCCTGCTCGAAGTAGCGCAGCTTGTAGGCCGGCATGACCACGCTGACCAGGGGCGGGTGAGGCATGAACGATGGACCGTTGCGGGAAGGGGGGCGGAGCGCACGCTGCGCCCGATCCATCGCAGATGCAACAAGCATGCCGGTCCGTGCCGGATCCCCTGGACGCAGGCGGCGCCCCCGAGGGCCGCAACTGCGCTAGAAGGCGAAGGGGACAGTGGCGCAGCAGGCGCCGCTGCGCCTCACTCTACGTAGAGCACGCTGTCGAAGTAGTACATGGCGTAGTGCCGCAGCCGTAGCGTTGCGCCCGGCATGATGCGGTCGAGTTCGGCGACGATGTCCAGCAGGTCGAGCGCATGGTGGTAGCAGGTGATGGCCATGCGCGGCCGGCAGCGCCCGATCAGGGCCGCGCCGCCACGCAGCACCCTGGCCTCGGCGCCTTCCACATCCATCTTCAGGACACTGACCTGTTCGATCAGATCGTCCAGGCGCACGCCGTCCACGCGCGCGGCGCCGCTGCCGTCGAGCCGGCTGCCCATGGTGCCCCGTGCGTCGAACGCCACCGGCCCGGCGACATCGCTGACGGCGGCGTTGTACAGGGTCGTGCGGCCGTCATCGTCTGCCAGCCCTTGCTGCAGGGCGGCGAAGTTCTCCGGATCCGGCTCGAAGGCATGGATGGCCGCGTAGCGGTGGCGCGATGCCGCGCGGAACTTCTTGACCGTGTCGCCGCGATAGGCGCCGATGTCCACATAGTGGTCGTCCGCGCCGATCCGCAGTGGATGCTCCAGCGCCGAATACACCGAGTAGTACTCCTGCTCCATCGGGCACAGGACATCCAGCAGCGGCCGCCGGTCGCCGTCCATGCGCATCTGCAGGATCGCGTCCAGCGTACGTACGCTCAGTGCATCGGCGAAGCGGCCGCGCATGGCGTCGAACTGCGCGGCGTGCGCCAGCGTCTGTTCCCGCGTCACTTGTCCGCTCTGATACACCAGCGGAATATCCAGGGCGTACATCAACTGCGGCAGATCGACACGGCGACCGCTGCCCAGGCGCTGCAGTTGGTCGAAGTGCAGCCATGCGGTCGGCATGTAGGCGCAGTTGATCGTGGGCAACCCGGCCAGGTCCGGGTCGCTTAGAAAGGTCGCGGTCGGGCGCACGTCGTCGAAGCCCGCATCGGTGATGCGGCGTTCGTGAAACACATCGTCCAGGGCGACGATGCGGATGCCAGGGACGCGCTCGGCCAACAGCGCGGCGGCGCGGGCCGCATACAGCCCGCCGAGGCTGGAACTGGGGGCCAGGAAGATCGCGCCGCCGGCGCGCTTGCAGGCATCGATCAGGTCGGCTTCGCGCTGACGCGCGGCCAGGTGGTCGGTCATGGGTCCACTCGAAAGGGCACGCCGTAGGAGGCGCGCGAATGCTGGAAAGACGGATACGAGGGGCATGTCGCGTGGTAGCGATCAGGCCGCGCGGCGATTGCCGCCCGCGAGCGATCCTAGCGAAGCCTGTTGCGCCGGAAGCGTGCATGCATCCCAGCCCGGCGTGCTGTCGCACGTGGCGCCGTTTTGGGCAAAGTGAAGCGGAGACGTCGGCACAGCGACGCCACTTCCATCAGTGGCGGAACGTATCGTTAAGCGGCACCGCGACTCGCGCGTTGGCGCGCGCCTGCATCAACGCAGAATGCGGGCGCCGCCGGGTATCAGTGCGTCGTAGAAGCAGCGGTCCGGCAGCAGGTCCGGCACGGTGCCGGGCAGCAGCCATTCGCAGTGCCGGCCGATCTTCGCGTCGCTGCGGGTCATGCTGCCGCCGCCCAGGGTGCTGCCCTGGCCGATCTGGGTGCCGCGGCCGAGGTGCACCCCGGCATGCAGGGTGACGCAGGCGCCGACACGGACGTCCTGTTCGACGATCACCTGCCGTTCCAGCCAGCTGCCGGCGCCGATGCTGCTGCCGGCCGCGAGGTTGCAGCCGGGTCCGATGTGTACGTTGCCGAGCAGTCGCACGCCGTCGTCGACATGCGACTGCGGCCACACCAGATCGACGCTGCCGTAGCCAGCCAGGCGCACGTCGGCGAGCAGCTTGTGCCGCGACTGGTTGACCGCGCGCTCGTCCATCGCGACGAACACGTCGGTGGCGGCGGGCGCATGGCTGGCGTGCAGGGCGCCCAGGTCGAAGTTGTAGCGGTCTGGCGACTCCAGGGCGATGCCCACGTACCCCAAGCCGCAGGCCTGCGCGGTGCGTTGCGCCTGCTCCAGCGCATGGCCCTGGCCGATCAGCACCAGCGTCTTCATGCCGGTTGCTCCAGCACATGGGCGCGGTACCACAGGTGCTGGCGCACCAGTTCGGTCTCGTAGTCGCCATGCATGAAGGAGCGCGAATGCGGGCCGAAACCAGCCTGCAGGCGCTCCAGCACTGCGGTGTCCTCGGCGATCACCTGGTGCTCGATGCGCATCAGCGTGCTCAACAGGGCGGTGAAATCGGTCCGCTCGCTTTTCCGCCGGGCGGTGGCGACCCACAGGTGGTAATCGGTCTCGTGCGGCGAGACCGGGTCGTATTGCTGCAGCACGAAGGAGTCGCCGCGCACGCTGTAGAAGTTCACGTTCGGATACAGGAACCAGTTGTAGAACGCCGAGTCCTCGCCGTAGCGCTCGCACAATGGCCGATACCAGTGATCCTGCACCGCGATCTCGGCTTTGGCCGGGAAGCTCAGCGCCTGCAGCGGGACCGGCGCGCCGCCCTGCAGCAGTTGTTCCACCACCGAGGGCACCTCGGCGGAGCGCTCGACATGCGCCGAGGGCTTGGGCGCGGCGGTCATCAACGGGTTGAAGGTCTTGGGATGGATGAACGGGATGTGGTTGTAATCCTTCACGTTCTCCATGTTGAGCTTCCAGTTGTAGCGCACCCGGTGGCAGCTGTAGATCAGCTGCGAATCCACGTGCGATGCCGCCGCGCGCAGATCCTCCAGGAACGCGGGCGCGAACTGCTCCTCCAGCGGCAGCGGGTGCTCGGCCATGTTCACGAACAGCAGTTCGCCGACCTGCTGCACATGCAGCTTGGTCAGGCAGATGCCGGCCTTTTCCTCGGCAGTGAACTGGTACAGCCCGGAGTTGGGCAGCCCACGCAGCTCGCCCTCGGCGCCGAACGACCAGGCGTGGTACGGACACACCAGCGGCCGCTTGCCGTGCGATTCGGTCTGGATCGCCGATTGCCGGTGCGGACACTGGTTGAGGAAGGCGCGGATGCCGGCCTCGGTGCGCTGCACCAGCACCGGCACCCCGGCAATCTGCCGCGCGAAGAACTGGTTGCGCTCGCGCACCATCGAGGCGAAGCCGGCGAAGATCCACAATGCGCCGAACAGGCGCTGTTGTTCCAGGCGCAGGCTGTGCGGGCTGATGTAGTGCTCGGCGTCGAGGGCGTGGCGGGTCATGCGGAACGGCGTCCTGGGGGCGGGGTCAACGGCTGAAGATGGTCCGTGCCGGATTCCCGGCGACGGTGACGTTGGGCGGCACGTCCTTGACCACCACGCTGCCGGCGCCGATCACCGCGCCGTCGCCGATCGCGATGCCGGGCAGGATGGTGGCGTGCGGGTGGATGACCACATCGTGGCCGATGCGCGCGCCGCCGCCGACGAACACGAAGTTGCCGATCTGCACGTAGTCGCCGATCACCACGTCGTGGCCGACGATGGTGGTGGCGAGGATGGTGACGAACTCGCCGATGCGGCTGTCGGCGCCGATCGACACGCCGACCTCGAACAGGCTGCCGCGCCCGATCGGTGTCTCCGAGGCCTCGCGCAGGCGCGGGCGCAGCACCATGAAGTCGGCGCCGCGTTCCAGCAGCGGCTGGCTGTAGCGGCGGCGCGCGGCCGGATCGCCGAGCGCGCAGACGAACAGGTCGCCGGGCACCGGCTGGTAGGTGTCCGGGTCGCCCAGCAGCGGCCAGCGCAGGCCGGCGCCGAGCGCGCTGCGGCTGTCCAGGAAACCCTTGATGTCCCAGGCCTGCCCATAGCTTGGATCGTCGTTGCAAGCCATTGCGGCGATGCCGCGGCCGAAGCCGCCGGCACCGACGATCAGCACATGTTGCGGAGGCGCATCGCTCATGCGAACTCCACGCCGCCGTCCATGCTGAAGGCCTGGCCGGTGACCTTGCTGCTGGCGTCGGAGAGGAAATACAGGCAGGCCAGGGCCACGTCCTCGGGGTCGCCGATGCCCAGCGGATAGCGCTTGCGGCTCTCCTCGAACCAGGCCTTGTCCTCGTTGATCAGGGTGGTCTCGACCAGGCCGGGGCACAGCGCGTTGGCGCGGATCTGGCGCCGTGCCAGTTCCAGCGCCAACGGCCGCAGCATGCCGATCAGCGCCGCCTTGGAGCCGGCGTAGGGGCCGACGCCGACGGTGCCGGTCAGCGCGGCGATCGAGGCGAGGAAGACGATGGAGCCGCCGGGGCGCAGTGCCTGCCGCGCGAGCAGGTGGCGGGTCAGCATCGTCGGCGCCACGTAGTTGATCGTCATCACCTCGGTGAGGAAGCGCTCGCTGACCAGCTTCATCGGCGACAGGCCGCGGATGCCGGCGCTGAGGACCACGCCGTCCAGCGGCCCGCTCTCGGCGGCCAGGCGCTGCACGGTGGCGGCGTCGCACAGGTCGCCGGCGAACAGGCGGTGGCCGTCGCCCGGCAAGGCGTCGAGCAGGGCCTGCAGCCGCGGCAGGTCGCGGCCGGCGACGAGCAGCTGCGCACCGGCGCCGGCGCAGGCCTTGGCCACCGCCTCGCCGATGCCCTTGGAGGCGCCGGTCACCAGGATGCGCTTGCCATGCACGCCGTACAGCGTCTGCAGCAGCGCGGCGGGCGTTTCCGCAACGGACATGGGGGTCTCCGGGCTCATAGGCGGATCGGCAGGGACAGCCCGCCGTCGATGGTCAGGGTGCTGCGGGTGATCCAGCGGCTGGCGTCGGACAGCAGGTAGACCGCGCCGTTGGCGACGTCGGCCGGGTCGATGCGGCCCAGCGGGGTCAGGGCGATCTTGTCGTCCATGTCCGCGGTGCTGCCGAGCCTGCTCAGCATCGGCGTGTCGACGTAGCCCGGGGCGATGCAGTTGGCACGGATGCGGTGCCGGGCCTGTTCCAGCGCGAAGGAGCGTACCGCGGCCTCCAGCGCGGCCTTGGACCCGGCGTAGCCGGCGCTGGCTTGCGGCGCCGCGCGCGCGGTCAGCGCCGAGACGTAGACCAGCGAGGCGCCCTCGTGCAGCCGGCGCTTGGCCAGCAACTGCTGGGTCAGGATGACCGGCGCCAGGTAGTTCACCGACAGCATCTGCTGCAGGTGCTTCTCGGCGGCCATCCGGAACGGCACCAGCGCGGCGATGCCGGCGCACGAGGCCAGGCCGTGGTAGCGCTCGGCCGCCTCCAGCAGGGCCGTGCGGGTCGCGTCCTCGGTGAGGTCGCCGACGACGCTGCGGTGGCCCTCGCCAGGCAGCGCCTCGGCAACCGCCTGCAGACGTTCCGCGTCGCGCCCGTTGAGCACCAGCGTCGCGCCCAGGCGCGCGCACAGCGTGGCCACGGCGGCGCCGATGCCCGAGGAGGCACCGGTCACCAGGATGGTCTTGCCCTGCAGCCCGAAGGCATCGGTCGTTGCGGCAGGCGCCATCGTCAGGACTCGATCAGGTCGGGGAACACCGCGCCGTCGATATCGACCAGGCAGGTGCCCCAGGACAGGCCGATGCCGAAGCCGCACAGCAGCACGCGCTTGCGGCCTTCTTCCAGTTCCCTGTTGATCCGCGCGGTCATGGTCACCGGCAGCGAGGCGCCGCTGGTGTTGCCGAAATCGTGCAGGGTGGAGGGCACCTTTTCCGGCGGCAGGCCGAGCTTCTTGCGGATGGTCTCGTTGATCATCCGGTTGGCCTGGTGGAACACGAAGTAATCGACCTCGTCCTTGGACACGCCGCTGTAGTCGAGCAGCTTCTGCACCGCCGGCGGCACCCGCTGGGTGGAGAAGCTCAGCACCGCCACACCGTCCAGCTGCAGGTCCACGCCACGATGCCAGTGGTCGTTCTCGTCGGCGCGATACGGGATCAGGTGCTGCACCCCGACCGGCTCGCGATGGCCGCCGACCGGCAGGATGATCGCGCGATAGCCGCTGCCGTCGCTGTTGAGGTCGAAATGCATCGGCGCCGCGTCGGCGCTGAACTCCAGCGCGGTGGCGGTGCCGGAATCGGAGAAGATCGGATCGTCGAAGGTGGCGCTGCGGTCGCCCACCAGCAGCAGGCCTTTCTTGACCCCGCCGGCGGCGATCATCGAGCCGAGCAGGTTGATGCCGAACGGGTAGGCCGAGCAGCCCAGGTTGACGTCGAACGCCACCGTGGCGTGCGACAGGCCCAGGCGGTCCTGCAGGATGATCGCCGTGGCCGGGATCGGGTAGTCGGGCGACTGGGTGACCACGATCAGCGCATCGACCTCCTCGCGCTGCCACTGCAGGCGTTCCAGCAGCACCTGCGCCGCGTCGAAGGCCAGATCGGAAAAGCACTGCCAGTCCGCGGACATGCGCCGGGTGTGGATGCCGATGTTGCGCACCAGCCGCTCGCGCTCGGAGCGGATCTGCGGCCGGCAATCGGTGAGGTTGGAGACGACGCGCCTGGGCACGCAGGTCGCCATGCCGGCGAAGCGCACGTTGTGCAACGTGGAGGTCGGCATGCTATGCCTCGGTCAGCTGATAGAGATCGCCCAGGGTGACCACGGCGGCCAGGTGCTCGCCGGTGATGGTCTTGCCGTACTCCATGTCGAACATCACGATCACGCCCAGCGCGGCCAGCGAATCCCATTCGGGCAGCTCGCGCAACACGGTGTCCATGGTCACCTCGACCGGATTCTGGAAATCCGTGGCCGACAGGAAATTCTCGATAAACGTCTCTTGGCTCATGCTGCGGGTTCCACGGGTTGGGCGAAGGAGGGAGGGACGAGAGTGCGACGGGAATCGGACGCGGGCATGACGCCGCCCGCCGCGGCGATCAGGTCGACGATGGCGTCCACCTGCTCGGCCGCCAGTCCGGGAAAGATCGGCAGGCACAGCACGCGCTCGGCCATCTGCCGCGCCACCGGCAGGCCGGCCGGGGCCGAGGAGGGCAGGCCGCGGTACATCGGGAAGTCGCTGATCAGTGGGTAGAAATAGCGGCGCACCAGGATGTCGTGGCTGCGCAGCAGCCGGTGCAGTTCGTCGCGCACCAGCGGGAAGGCGTCCTCGACCAGGATCGGGAACGAGGCGTAGTTGGACAGCGCCGGTTCCCGCGGCGCCAGGCAGCGGATCCCCGGCACCTGCGCCAGGCGCCGACGGTACTGCGCGTCGATCGCCCCGCGCTGCGCCAGCGCGTCGTCGATGTGCTGCAGTTGCAGCAGCCCGAAGGCGGCGTTGATCTCGCTCATCTTGCCGTTGATGCCGGTGGCCACCACCGTGGTTTCGTCGACGAAGCCGAAGTTCTTCAGGCGGCTGATGCGCTGGTAGGTCTTGGCGTCCGGGCAGACGATGGCGCCGCCCTCGAAGGTGTTGAACACCTTGGTGGCGTGGAAGCTGAGCACGCTGAGGTCGCCGTGGCGCAGGATCGAGCCGCCGGCGTCCTTGACCCCGAACGCATGCGCGGCGTCGTAGATGACCTTGAGGTTGTAGGTATCGGCGATGCGCTCGATCGCGGCGGTGTCGCAAGGCGTGCCGTAGCAGTGCACCGGCATGATCGCGGTGGTGTGCGGGGTGATCGCCGCCTCGATCTTGAGCGGATCCAGGTTCATGGTCTGCGGATCGATGTCCACGAACACCGGCTTGATGCCGCGCCACAGCAGCGAATGCGCGGTGGCGACGAACGAGTACGGCGTGGTGATCACCTCGCCGGTGATGCGCAGCGCCTGCAGCGCGGTCAGCAGCGCCAGGGTGCCGTTGGTCAGCAGCGCCAGGTGGTTGACCCCCAGATACTCGGCCAGCGCCTTCTCCAGTGCGCGGTGCATGTCGCCGCCGTTGGTCAGGATCCGGCTGCGCCAGATCTGCTCCAGGTAGGGGACGAACGCCTCCAGGGGCGGCAGCAGCGGACTGGTGACGGGGATGGACATGGAACCTGCCTGGCGACGGGTGGAAGTCCCCGGTGCGGAACGCGCCGCCCGGTGCTGTGGAAACGTGAAGCAAGCCACATGCCAAAGGTGCCTGTCCACTGTCGGCGGGGCCGATCGGGATGCGGTGCAGGCGAAACCTGGCTTTGCCACCGCATGCGCGCGCGCCGCGACAGCGCCCGCGTCGGGCCGGCAGGGGGCAGGGAAAGGGAAGAGGGCGTGGCGTTCCGAGGGACAAGGGGCGCGTCGGGTGCGGCCGCACCCGACGCCGTGCGCCGGCTCAGCTCGCCAGTTCGGTCTGGTCGCGGTCGATGCCGTACTTGCGCAGCTTCTCGACCAGGGTGGTGCGCCGCAGGCCCAGCAACTGCGCTGCATGCGCAACCACGCCCTGGGTACGCTCCAGCGCCTCGTTGATCAGCGCCAGCTCGATGTTGGCCATGTGCCCGCGCAGGTCCAGGCCGCTTTCCGGCAGCGTCGCCGCGGCCTGGGCCGGCGCATCCGCGTCCGTCCCCGGCTTGCCGCCGACGTGCAGGTCGACCACGTTGGGCACCCGCCGCGGATCCGTTGCGATCGGCGCCGGTGGGGCCGAGACGTCGATGGACGAAGCGAAGTCGCCGCGGTAGCGTGCCGGCAGGTCCTGCACCCGCACCAGGCCGCCCGGGTGCAGCACCGCCAGGCGCTCGACCAGATTGGTCAGCTCGCGCACGTTGCCCGGCCATTCGTAGCTGCGCAGCGCCTGCAAGGCCTCTTCGGAAAAGCGCACTTCGCCGCGCCCGGTCCGCGCCAGTTGCGCGGCGATGGTGTGCACCAGCGCCGGCAGGTCGTCGCTGCGTTCGCGCAGTGCCGGCATCTCGATCGGGAACACGTTGAGCCGGTAGAACAGGTCTTCGCGGAACTGGTTGCCGGCGATGCGTTCTTCCAGGTTGCGGTGGGTCGCGGCGATCACCCGCACGTTGCAGCGGATGGTGACGTTGCCGCCGACCCGCTCGAAGCTGCGCTCCTGCAGGACGCGCAACAACTTGACCTGCATCGGCAGGCTCATGTCGCCGATCTCGTCGAGCAACAGGGTGCCGCCCTCGGCCATCTCGAAACGGCCCTTGCGCGCGCTCAGCGCACCGGTGAACGACCCCTTTTCATGGCCGAACAGTTCGCTTTCCAGTAGATCCGGCGGGATTGCGCCGCAGTTGATCGCCACGAACGGACCGTCGCGGCGCGGCGACTGCTGATGGATCGCCCGCGCCACCACTTCCTTGCCGGTGCCGGACTCGCCCAGCACCAGCACGGTGGTGTCGAAGGCGGCGACCTGGTCGATCAGCCGGCGCAGGCGGGTCACCGCCGCGCTGGTACCGGTCGGGCCGTTGTCCTGCGCGGCACCGGCCTGGTGCTCGGCGTCTAGGCGCTTGAGGCTGGCGCGGCGCAGCAGGGTTTCCAGCTGCGCGTGGCGCAGCGGCGCTTCCAACTGCCAGACGTTGGCTTCGTGCAGGCCATGGCGCTGCGCGAAGGCCTGTGCATCGCCGTTGAGCAACAGCACCGGCGGCGGCAGCGAACTGCGCGCCACCCAGCCGAAGAAGGCATCGGCTTGGTCCTGGTCGTCGAGCCCGCCGACCAGGATCGCCATCCACTCGGTCTGCCGATGCCGGCCGGGCTGGACGTCGGCCACGTCGGTGACCCAGCGCGGGTTGAGGTCCATGAATTCGAGCAGGCTGACGGTCCGCTCGGCGCGCACCGCGTCGTCATCGATCACCAGGATCCGCGATTCGCTCATGCCGGCACTCCTTCGGTCCGAAGCCCCTCCAGGATCGGCATCACTTCCTGGATGTAGGACAGCTTGCTGACGAAGTTGTCGGCACCGGCACGCATGGCGTGCTCGCGGTGCTCGGCATCGTCGAAATGGCTGGCGATCACGATGTAGGGCGCCTGGTCCTGGGTCTTGATCAGGCGCGTGGCCTGCAGACCGCCCATCTCGGGCATGGCCAGGTCCATCAGCACCACCTGCGGGCGCAACGACTCGGACCGCTCGATGGCCTCCAGGCCATTGGCGGCGCTGCCGATCACTTCCATCCAGTCGAGCTTGCGGAAGTGGCGCATGGCGGCGTTGATGAAACCTTCGTGGTCGTCGACCAGAAGCACGGACAGTTTGTTCATATGCGTCGTTTTTCCTTAGCCCGCACGGGCCAGCAGCGGCTTGCTGCCGCGGCGGCGTTCGCGTGCGGGAGCGATGTCCAATTGTTCACGATACTTGGCGACAGTGCGCCTTGCCACGTTCACGCCCTGTCGCGACAGCAGCCCGGCGATGGCCTCGTCGGCCAGCGGCCGCCCGGCCGGCTCGGATTCGATCAGGCGCCGGACCATGGCGCGGACCGCCTGGCCGGACACCGCGGCGCCTTCCAGGCGCACGGCGAAGAAGTGCTTCAGCTCGAAGGTGCCGCGCGGGGTCTGCAGGTACTTGCCGGTGGTGATGCGGGAAATGGTCGACTCGTGCATGCCGATCGCCTCGGCCACTTCCTTCAGGGTCAGCGGTGCCATCGCTTCCTCGCCCTTGACCAAGAACGCCGACTGGCGCTCGACGATGGCGCGGGTGGTGCGCAGCAGGGTCTCGTAGCGCATCGACAGGCCGCGGGTCAGCCAGCGTGCTTCCTGCAGCATTTCGCGCAGCGGTTGCGCGGCGTCGCCGGCCTCGGCCAGGGCGCGCTCGTGCATCGGGTTGACGGTGACGCGGTGGGTAGTGGCCGGGTTCAGCGCGACACGCCAGGTGCCGTCGGCGTGCCAGGCGACCACGTCCGGCAGCACATGGCCCAGGTCCTGCGGCTGCAGGCTGTCGCCGGGGCGCGGCTGCAGCGACAGGATCAGCCGCACCGCCTCGCGCACGTCGTCGGTCTCGGCGTCGAGCTGGCGGCCGAGCAGGGCGTAGTCGTGGCTGGCGAGCAGGTCGAGGTCGCCGGCGAGGATGCGCGCGGCCAGGTGGCGGCCGGGCACGCGGCCGGGCAGGTCGCTCAGCTGCGCCTGCAGGCACTCGCGCAGGTCGCAGGCGCCGAGGCCGCCCGGGTCGCCGTGCAGCAGGCGCTGGCGGACCGCCTCGGCCTGCGCCACCGACAGGCCCAGGCGGGCGCTGGCCAGTTGCTGCAGGGTGTCCAGCGCGCCGTCCAAGTAGCCGGCATCGTCGCAGTGTTCCAGCCAGAACGCGGCCGCCGCCAGTTCCGCCGCCGGCAGTTCCAGGGCCAGCCGCTGCAGCACGCGCAGGTGCGGATCGGTCGACTCGCCCGCGGCGATGCGCTGCATGCGGTCGTCTTCGCCATCGTTCCAGCCGGCGGCCGGGATGTCCCACATCGAGGATTCGGGCAGTTCGTCGAATGCAGCGGTTTCCAGCGCGGCGTCCTCATGCTTGACCACCGGCTCGATCACGCCCTCGGGCTCTTCCAGCTCGAGCAGCGGATTGGTCTCCAGCGCGCGGCGGATTTCCAGTTCCAGTTGCATGCCATCGAGCTGCAGCAGCCGGATCGACTGCAGCAGTTGCGGGGTCAGATGCAGTTGCTGGCCCAGTTGGGCGGAAACGGTCGGCTTCATGCGAACTTCCTCGGTTCGGCGCCAACCCTCTGGCGCCCGTGGAACGCATAGTGCTTGTCGCCCGACGGTAACAGAATCGGGGGGTTCCTGAGTAGGGTAGTCAAATTCCCGACAGCGTGTCAGGAATTCCCCGACATGCGGCGCGTGGGCGCCGGACAGTCGACGGCGCAATGCCTGATGCAGCAGGGTTCGGCGGAACCGTCACGCCTGCTGACCCATTAAGGCAAGCGCCATGCCAATGTTCCGTGTCGGGATGCCGTCCCCAGTTCAGCTCAGCTCGCCCTGGTGGCGTGCGGCCAGCAGGACCAGATCGTTGGCGCGGCGGCAGCCCAGCGATTCCATCATCCGCGCACGGTGGGTCTCGACGGTCTTGACGCTGATGCCGAGGTCCGAGGCGATTTCCTTGTTGCTCTGGCCGCGGCCGATCTGGCGCAGGATCTCGCGCTGCCGCGGCGACAGCGCGGCGATGCCGACCGGGCGCTCGCGGCCGAGCATCGGCGCGATCATCTTGGAGGAGATCTGCGGGCTCAGGAACACCTGGTTGGCGCTGGCCGCGCGCAACGCCAGCTCCAGCTCCAGCGGGGCGGCGTCCTTGACCACAAAGCCGGTGGCGCCGCGGTCCAGCGCATCGCGCACATGCACCGGGTCGTCGTGCATCGACATCATCACCACCCGGGTCTTGGGCGAGCTGTGCAGCACGTCGGTGAGCGCGTCCAGGCCGCTGCGCCCGGGCAGGGACAGGTCCATCAGCACCAGGTCGGGGCGGTGCAGGGTGGCCAGGTCCACGGCCTGTTGCGCGTTGCTGGCCTCGGCGACCACGTCGACGTCCGCAAATGTCTGCAGCAGCCGGCTCAGGCCGGCGCGTACCAGGGTGTGATCGTCGACGATGATGACTCGCACGGTGCAGGTCCTTCTATTCAGAGCCGCACATTAGCCGAGCCGCCCGCCGCCGCCAACCTCGCCGCGGCGGTCCGGGGGGCGGTGTGCCGGCTCAGCGCGCGCGCCGGCTGTCGGCGATCTGCCGGCGGTGGAGCCGGAACAGGTGGCGTTCCAGGGCCTCTTGCAGGCCCGGCGGCTGTGTCTCGAACCGTAGCCAAAGTTGCACGACGCCCGCGGTGGCGGCCTCAGCCAGCACCCTTACCGGCAGTTCCAGGTGGTCCGGGAGCCAGTCCGAGGGCTGCAGGCGCAGCAGGCCGGCGGCGCCGGCCGCGGCGCCCGAGCGCGCGCCCAGCTCCAGCCGCACGCCCCGGCGTGACCAGCACAGTGGCCGCAGCGGCAGGGCATCTTCGTGCTGGCGGGCCAGCCGGCCCAGCAGCACCAGCATCAGGTCGAGCTTGGCCTCCATCCGCTGGGTCTGCGCGGTGGACTCGCTGCGGTCGTCGCTGCCGTCCTCGCCGCGCAGATCCTCGATCTGCGCCAGGCTGCGCAACAGCGCCTCGCCGGCAGCGAGCCGGCCGGCGCCGTTGCCCAGCCGGAAGTCCGCCGGCAGCGCCAGTTCGCAACTGAGGGTGTCGTGGAACAGTTCGGCGTCGGCCGGGTGCTGCGCCGCGCCGTCCGAGCCGGTGTTCATCCCAGCAGTCCGGCCTGCGAGTAGAGCCGCGCGGCGTGGCTGGACTGGCGGCTGCTGCGCAGCCAGGCCGCGGCATGGTCGCGCTCCATGCGCATCTGCGCGGTCACCGCCTGCTGCAGGGCCAGCAACGGCTTCAATGCCTCGCGCGAGCGGTCGGCGCCGTCCTGCTGCAGATAGGCCTGCAGGTGCCGCTCGTGATCGGCGACCATGGCCTGGGCCAGTGCGTAGTCGTCGCCACGCAGGACCTCGCGCAACTCGTGCAGGTCGTTGTGCAGGTCGGCGAGCTGGATGCTCACGACGCGTTCGCCGTGGCCAGTTCGCGCTGCTGCGCGGGAATGGCGGCCCAGGCCGCGTCGATCTCGCTGAGCAGTTCCAGCGCTTCGGTCAGCGCCGCGTCGTCGTTGTGCAGGTTGGCTTCGGTCAGGCGGTGCATCACGTAGTCGTAGAGCGCCGACAGATTGCCGGCGATCTCGCCGCCGGCCTCGTGGTCGAGCGAGCCGTTGAGATGGCCGACGATGGCGCAGGCCTCGCCGATCGCCTTGCCCTTGCGTGCCTGGTCGCCCTGCGCGAGGCAGGCCTGGGCCTGGCGGATGCGCTGGCAGGCGCCGGCGAACAGCATGGCGACCAGCTTGTGCGGATCGGCATCGGTGACGCTGGTGGAAATGCCCATCTTGCGATATTGCTCGGCGTACTGGCGGCTGGAACCGTACATGGAAAACTCCTCGGGTGGATCGGCTGGCCTCCGCGCCGCGCCGGTGAGCGGCGACGCTGCGGTTGCTGCGGCCAATCCGTAATGACTGTCGATACTCTTTCTATCGGCCGCGACGCGTCTCGACTTGAGCCGCGCGGCCGCGTGCGCGTCAGCTGAACTGCTTGGTCAGGCTGTCGCTCACGCCCTGCATCTGCGTCACCAGCGTCTCCATCGCCGTGAAGCGCGCGGTGTACTGGTCGGTCAGCGTCTGCATGCGCTTGTCGAGATCGCTGAGCTGGTCGGTCAGGTCGGAGATGTGCTTGTTGAGCGCGTCGGTCCGCTGGGTCAGCGTGCCGCTGGTGCTGTCCAGGTTGCTCTTCAGCAGCGTGCTCATGCCGGTACCGAAACTGCCGTTGTTGCCGAGCAGGGTCTTGGCCGCCGACGGATCGGCGGCCGCCGCGGTGTCGAACTTGGCGCTGTCGAAGCTCATCACCCCGTCCTTGTCGATGGTCACGCCCATCGCCATCAGGCCGCTCACGTTGTCGCTGACCAGCCGGCGCAGCGACTGCTGCAGGCCGCGCACCATCGCATCGCCGGTCATCGGCGAGGCCTTCTTGTTGGTGGCGTCGTAGGCGCTGGACGACTTGAGCACGCTGTTGGCGGAGTTGTAGGCGCTGACCAGGGCGGTCAGGTTGGCCTTCAGCGGGGTGTTGTCGCTGGTGATGTTGAGATTGAAGGTGGTGCCGGCCACCGCCTTGGTGAGGTTGATCGCCACACCCGGCACCAGGTCGGCGATGGTGTTGCTGCTGGAGGTGCGCTGGAAACCGTCCACCTTCACCACCGCGTCGGCGGCGGCGATGGTCTGGGTCAGCCCGCCGTTGTTGCCGGGCGGGTAGGTGAGCTTGGCCAGGCCGCCGTCGCCACCGGAGGTGGTGATGGTCAGGGCGCCCTTGGTGCCGGTGTCGACCGCATTGAGCACCAGGTGGTCGCCATCGTCGGCGGTGACCACGCTGGCGGTCACGCCGGCACCGTTGGCGGCCTTGTTGATGAAGTCGGCCACGTCGCTGAGCTTGCTGCCGGCATCGACGTTGATGTTGAGCGTGGTGCTGCCGTAGGCGATGGTCAGGGTGCCGCCACCGACGACGGCGCCGCTGGCGTAGGCCGACGAGGTCAGTTTCTGCGACTGCGCCAGTTTCACCACTTCGATGCCGTACCTGCCGGCGTTGGCGCTGGATGTCACAGTGGCGGTATAGCCGGCGCCGTCGTCGATGGTCGCCTTGTAGGCGCCCTTGTCGGCGCTGTCGGACACCGTGCTCATCGCTGTCTGCAGGTTGGACAGCGCGCTCTTGATCGTGCTCAAGGACGACAGCTGCGCACTGGAGGCGGTACCGTCGCGGTTGATCCGGTCTTCCTGCGGCTGGCGTTCCTTCGACACCAGTTTGGCGACGAAGCTGGGAATGTCCAGGCCTGAGCCGATTCCAGTGGTGGACATGGTGGCGGTCCTTGAGGTGGCCGGCGCGCGGTGCGCCAGCGGCTGAGGGGAGTATCGGCGCGCGGGAGAGCTTCTTGAGCGCCGCCTGCGCGTCGCGACGGCTCCCCGTTGCCATGCAAATCCTGTGCCGCATCCTGGGCGTCAAAAAAAAGGCCCCTCCTTGCGGAGGGGCCCGGTGGTGCGTTGCGTCTGGCCGCGCTTAGCCCTGGAGCAGGCTCAGCACGCTCTGCGGCGCCTGCTTGGCCTGGGCCAGCATCGCGGTGCCGGCCTGCTGCAGGATCTGCGTGCGGGTCAGCTCGGCGGTTTCCTTGGCGTAGTCGGTATCGCGGATGCGGCTGCGCGAGGCCGACAGGTTCTCCGAGGTGGAGCTCAGGTTGGCGATGGTGGAGGTGAAGCGGTTCTGGATCGCACCCATGTCGGCACGCGAGGAGTTCACCGAGGTCAGCGCGTTGTCGATGATGCTCAACGCCTTCTGCGCGCCCTGGAAGGTGGAGATGTCCACGTCCTGCAGGTAATTGGTGGTACCCGCGGTGGCGGTGGCGCTGGCGGCGATGCCGGCGTTGCTGAAGGTGATGCCGTTGGCGCCGGTGGCCGAGCCTGCCGTGAACGAGAAGTCCTGGCCGCCCTTGACCGATTCCAGCTTCAGCGCGCTGCTGGTCGGGTCGATCGAGGCGTACACGCCGGTCTGCGCCAGCTTGTCGTTGATCGCCGAGGCGATCTTCTTGGCCACGTCGGCACCGGCGTCGCCGTTGGCCACGGCCACCGAGGCGATGCTGACGCCGTTGACGACCATGCCGGAGAAGCTGCCGCTGGCGGTCGCGGTGCCGGAGGCCAGCGCGGCCGAGCCGGTCTGGGTGGCGGCGAAGCCGGCCTTGCCCAGCGAGGCGGCGCTGGCGTTGACGATGCTGTTGATGCCGATGGTCTGGCCGGCGTCGGCGCCGACCTGGAACAGGGCGCCGGAGAACGAGCCGTCCAGCAGCTTGGTGCCGTTGAAGTTGGTCTGCTTGGAGACGCGGTCGATTTCCGAGGCCAGCTGCTTGACTTCCGAGTTCAGCGCGCCACGGTCGGTGGTGGAGTTGGTGGCGTTGGACGACTGCACCGCCAGTTCGCGGATACGCTGCAGGTTGTTGCCGATTTCGACCATCGCGCCTTCGGCGGTCTGCGCCAGCGAGATGCCGTCGTTGGCGTTGCGCGAGGCCACGTCCAGGCCGCGGATCTGGGTGGTGAAGCGCTCGGAGATCGCCAGACCGGCCGCATCGTCCTTGGCGCTGTTGATGCGCAGGCCCGAGGACAGGCGCTGGATCGTCGTCGCCAGGCTGGCGCTGGTGGTGTTGAGGTTCCGCTGAGCGTTCAGCGACATTACGTTGGTATTGATGACCTGTGCCATTTGTATGCCTTGGTTTTAACGTGTTTGATACCGTTTCCGCTCGAGGGCTTCTAATGGCGTAGAAGCCCTCGGCGGTGCATCGTGGCTTGCTGCGCTTAGCCCTGGAGCAGGCTCAGTACGCTCTGCGGCGCCTGCTTGGCCTGGGCCAGCATCGCGGTGCCGGCCTGCTGCAGGATCTGCGTGCGGGTCAGCTCGGCGGTTTCCTTGGCGTAGTCGGTATCGCGGATGCGGCTGCGCGAGGCCGACAGGTTCTCCGAGGTGGAGCTCAGATTGGCGATGGTGGAGGTGAAGCGGTTCTGGATCGCACCCATGTCGGCACGCGAGGAGTTCACCGCCGTCAGCGCGTTGTCGATGATGCTCAACGCCTTCTGCGCACCCTGGAAGGTGGAGATGTCCACGTCCTGCAGGTAGTTAGTGGTACCCGCGGTGGCGGTGGCGGTGGCGGCGATGCCGGCGTTGCTGAAGGTGATGCCGGTGGCGCCGGTGGCCGAGCCCGCGGTGAACGAGAAGTCCTGGCCGCCCTTGACCGATTCCAGCTTCAGCGCGCTGGTGGTCGGGTCGATCGAGGCGTACACGCCGGTCTGCGCTAGCTTGTCGTTGATCGCCGAGGCGATCTTCTTGGCCACGTCGGCACCGGCGTCGCCGTTGGCCACGGCCACCGAGGCGATGCTGACGCCGTTGACGACCATGCCCGAGAAGCTGCCGCTGGCGGTCGCGGTGCCGGACGCCAGGGCGGCCGAGCCGGTCTGGGTGGCGGCGAAGCCGGCCTTGCCCAGCGAGGCGGCGCTGGCGTTGACGATGCTGTTGATGCCGATGGTCTGGCCGGCGTCGGCGCCGACCTGGAACAGCGCGCCGGAGAACGAGCCGTCCAGCAGCTTGGTGCCGTTGAAGTTGGTCTGGCTGGAGACGCGGTCGATTTCCGCAGCCAACTGCTTGACTTCCGAGTTCAGCGCGCCGCGGTCGGTGCTGGAGTTGGTGGCGTTGGCCGACTGCACCGCCAGTTCGCGGATACGCTGCAGGTTGTTGCCGATTTCGACCATCGCGCCTTCGGCGGTCTGCGCCAGCGAGATGCCGTCGTTGGCGTTGCGCGAGGCCACGTCCAGGCCGCGGATCTGGGTGGTGAAACGCTCGGAGATCGCCAGACCGGCCGCGTCGTCCTTGGCGCTGTTGATGCGCAGGCCCGAGGACAGGCGCTGGATCGTCGTCGCCAGGCTGGCGCTGGTGGTGTTGAGGTTCCGCTGAGCGTTCAGCGACATTACGTTGGTATTGATGACCTGTGCCATTTTGATATCTCCTCTAAGCGATTTGTCCGGCAACCCGTTGGTGCCTGGAGCCTCCGCAGGGGGCCATCAATTGGCCAGTGCCGCTGCTGGTATAAGTAACGGCGGTCGCTGCGCAACCTTTAGTGATTCGCTGCGAAAAAACCTAGAAATTCGTTGATTTGCAACGTGTCCGGAGCGCGGCGAAGAGCTTGTTTCGGCCGCGCCCGGACAAACTTTAGGTTCCATCGCGCATGTCCGGTACAACGGTGGTGCAGCGCTTCAGGAAGAGGCTGGCGTTATCGCGGCAGCGCCGGGCGATGCGCTTGAGCAGCTCGATCGTGGCGTTGTCGCAACCGCAGCGCGAACGCCTGGCGGACGGATGGGCGGTGCATGGTGGAGTAGAACTGGTCCGTCTTCCGCCGCACCTGGCGACCGTCTCTCCAGGCCATCCTAGGCCATGGCTGGAACCGTCGCAGATCATCCCCGCTGAGGCCGACCAGCCCGCTCTCCGACCATGCGGGTCGCACCAGTCCAGCCGCCGCAATCAAGGCCGCAAGTCGGATATGCCGACCGCGGGGCGACACGTGCGGTTCCACCCGCGCGTCGAGCGCCGGCATCTGGCGGAGAGGTGGCCGCGTCCGGGAGGCGTCTCCCATGCGGTTGGACCAAGGAATAAAAAAGCCCCTCCTTGCGGAGGGGCCCGGTGGTGCGTTGCGTCTGGCCGCGCTTAGCCCTGGAGCAGGCTCAGCACGCTCTGCGGCGCCTGCTTGGCCTGGGCCAGCATCGCGGTGCCGGCCTGCTGCAGGATCTGCGTGCGGGTCAGCTCGGCGGTTTCCTTGGCGTAGTCGGTGTCGCGGATGCGGCTGCGCGAGGCCGACAGGTTCTCCGAGGTGGAGCTCAGGTTGGCGATGGTGGAGGTGAAGCGGTTCTGGATCGCACCCATGTCGGCACGCGAGGAGTTCACCGCCGTCAGCGCGTTGTCGATGATGCTCATCGCCTTCTGCGCACCCTGGAAGGTGGAGATGTCCACGTCCGCCAGGTAGTTGGTGGTGCCGGCGGTGGCAGCGGCGCTGGCGGCGATGCCGGCGTTGCTGAAGGTGATGCCGGTGGCGCCGGTGGCCGAGCCCGCGGTGAACGAGAAGTCCTGGCCGCCCTTGACCGATTCCAGCTTCAGTGCGCTGGTGGTCGGGTCGATGGAGGCGTACACGCCGGTCTGCGCCAGCTTGTCATTGATCGCCGAGGCGATCTTCTTGGCCACGTCGGCACCGGCGTCGCCGTTGGCCACGGCCACCGAGGCGATGCTGACACCATTGACGACCATGCCCGAGAAGCTGCCGCTGGCGGTCGCGGTGCCGGAGGCCAGGGCGGCCGAGCCGGTCTGGGTGGCGGCGAAGCCGGCCTTGCCCAGCGAGGCGGCGCTGGCGTTGACGATGGTGTTGATGCCGATGGTCTGGCCGGCGTCGGCGCCGACCTGGAACAGCGCGCCGGAGAACGAGCCGTCCAGCAGCTTGGTGCCGTTGAAGTTGGTCTGGCTGGAAACGCGGTCGATTTCCGCAGCCAACTGCTTGACTTCCGAGTTCAGCGCGCCGCGGTCGGTGCTGGAGTTGGTCGCGTTGGCCGACTGCACCGCCAGTTCGCGGATACGCTGCAGGTTGTTGCCGATTTCGACCATCGCGCCTTCGGCGGTCTGCGCCAGCGAGATGCCGTCGTTGGCGTTGCGCGAGGCCACGTCCAGGCCGCGGATCTGGGTGGTGAAGCGCTCGGAGATCGCCAGACCGGCCGCATCGTCCTTGGCGCTGTTGATGCGCAGGCCCGAGGACAGGCGCTGGATCGTCGTCGCCAGGCTGGTGCTGGTGGTGTTGAGGTTCCGCTGAGCGTTCAGCGACATTACGTTGGTATTGATGACCTGTGCCATTTTGATATCTCCTCTAAGCGATTTGTCCGGCAACCCGTTGGTGCCTGGAGTCTCCGCAGGGGGCCATCAATTGGCCAGTGCGGCTGGTGATATAAGTAACGGCGACAGGCGCGCAACCTTTAGCGATTTACTGCAGAAGATTTGCCGTTCCGGCGATGCGCAAAACACCTGGAACACCGCGGAGAGCCTTTCTCGGCCGCACTTCGGCAAACTTTAGGGCTGCCTGCGCGTTGTCTACAGCGGCGATGACGATCTTTGTATAACGCGAAAGGCCCGGAAGCGTCGCCGCGCTCCGGGCCTTTCTGTATATCCGGTATATCGCCGATTAGCCGAGCCGGTCGAACAGCGACATCCTCTGCATCTGGGTAAAGATGGTCTGTGCCGCTTTCAGCGCCGACTGTTCCAGCTGGTACTGGGAGATCGCCTGTGCGTAGTCGAGGTCGCGCAGCGAGGACAGGGTGGTCTTCAGGGTCACGTCGTTGGAGGCGCGCAGGTCGGTGGCGTTGTCGATCGCCGCGAGCTGGGCGCCGCCGGCGGCGCGCGCGTCGATCATCTTCGACGAGGCCTGGGTGATGTCGCGCATCGACGACTGCAGACCGTTCTGCAGTGCTGCCTTGGCGGCCGGGGTGATCGGATCGGTGTTGAGCAGGTTGACCAGGTTGCTGATGGTGGAGAACACGTCCTTGGTGGTCGAGGCGCCGATCTGGAAGCTGTCGCCGGCGGCGGGCGCGCCGTCCACGCGCATCTTCAAGCCGGGCAGGCCGATGCTCTCGCCGGCGGCATAGGTGCCGGTGTTGACCACCGCGCCACTGCTGTCGCGCACCTCGTAGGTGGTGGCGGCAGTGAACACGACACTGTAGCTGCCGCCGTTCCAGGCGCTGCCGGAGCCGTCGCGGCTGAAATCCAGCAGCAGGCCGGTGCCGGTGTTGCCGGCGGCCGCATGCGCGTCCACGGTGCCGTCGCCGGTGGGCACGCGCATGAAGATCTCGCTGCCGGGCAGGGTGTCGGAGACCTTGGTGTCCGGTGCCACTTCCACGCTGCGCTGGGTCTGGTTGCCGCTGTAGACCACGTTGCCCGAGACCACGGCGAACGGGGCTGCATCGTCGGCGGTGCCGCCGAACAGGTAGCGGCCGGAGCCGTCGGTGCTGTTGGACAGGCTCAGCAGGCTGTCGTGCAGGGTCTTCAGCTCCGCGGCGATGGCCTTGCGGTCGGGCGTGGTCAGCGCCGAACTATTGGCTTCCACCGTCAGATCCTTGACCCGGGCCATCAGGTCGCCGGCCTGCGCCAGCGAGTTTTCCTGCAGGTTGAGCCGGTTCTGCACGTTGTTGGCGTTGTCGCCGAAGCGCGCCAGCGCGGCCACCGTGCGATCCAGGCTGACCGCGGTGCCCGCGGCGACCGGGTCGTCGGCCGCACTGACGATGCGCTGGCCGGTGGAGAGCTGTTGCTGCAGGTGCGAGATCGTCGCCTGCTTGCCGAGCATGGTGTTGAGCGACTGATTGAAGATCATGCCGCTGGAGATGCGATTGCTCATCGGACCGCGCTCAGGATGGACTGGAACAGGGTGTCGGCGGTGGAGATCAGGCGCGAGGCCGCCTGGTAGGCCTGCTGCAGCCGCAACATGTCCGCCGCTTCCTCGTCGAGGTTGACGCCGGACAGCGAGTCGCGCGCGTCCTGGGCGCTGCTCTGGATCACGTCCTGCGCATCGGCCGCGTACTTGGCCTGGCGCGCCGCCGAGCCGACCGTGGTGGTCAGGCCGGCCACCGCACCGTTGAGGGTGATGGTGCCGCCGTTGAAGGCCTTGGAATCGTCCAGGTTGGACAGCAGCAGGGCGTTGCCGTTGTTGCTCGAGCCGACCCCGGTCGGCCCCACCGCGAAGCTGTCGCCGGCGGACGGGACGCCGTCCATGGTCAGGCTCCAGCCGTTGGCGCTGATGGTCTGCCCGGCGGTGTAGGTCTGCGGCGCGCCGCCGTTGATCGAGTAATGGGTGGAATCGATGAAGGCGATGTTCGCCGGCGTCAGCAGGTTGGCATTGCTGGCGTTGGTCGCGGTGACATTGCTGACCTTGCCGGTGCCCTGGTTGCTGAGGGTGGCGCTGGCCTGGATCGGCGTCGCCGCGGCGATGCGCGAGGGGTCGCTGATGGCCACGGATAGCTTGCTGATGGCATTGGCGGTGGGCTGCAGCAGGAACTTGTCGCCGCTGGCGGCGGTGCCGGAGACCTGCAGGGTCACGCCGTTGACCACGAACGGATCGGCGTTGGTGCCGGAGCCGCTCATCGGGACGCTGGCGCCGGTGTCGGCGCGGCTGGCGCTCCAGGCGGTGCCGTTGTAGGTCAGCAGCAGGTTCTGACCGTCGAGCTTGCTCAGGTCGCTGACGTTGGCGGTGAACGCCGCGGTGCCGGTATTGGCGCTGTTGCCGTCCACGGTCGGCGCCGGCAAGTTGAAGAAATCGCCGCCCATCTGCCCGTACAGGTCCATGCCGGCGTGGTGCTGCTGGTTGTAGCTGCTGGCCACGCCGGTGGCGATGCGGCCGAGTTCGGCCTTGGTCGGATCCAGGACGTTGCTGCGGAACTCCAGGAAGCCGCCGAGCTGGCCGCCCAGCGCCTTGCTGTTGAGCGGCGTCGAGCCGCCCGGGGTTTTCAGCGCGATCTGCAGCTTTTCCGGCTGGTAGGGATCGGGACTGGTGACCAGCGTCGACGCATTGGTGCCGACCACCATCGCCTGGCCGCCGGAGGTATAGACGTTCATCATCCCGCCGTCCTGCTGGATGACGCTGCCGCCGGTGTAGCCGATGAGCTGGCTGATCATCTGGTCGCGGCGATCGAGCAGGTCCGGTGCGGCGGCATTGGCGTTGGAGCCGATCTGGCCGTTGAGCTTGGCGATCTCGGTGGCCAGGCGGTTGGCTTCGGCGGTGCCCGCCAGCAGGCCGTTGTTGACTTCGCCGCCGAGCGAGTCGAGCTGGCCGTTGAGCTGCTTGAAGCGGGTGACCAGCGAATTGCCGGCGTCCAGCAGGTTCTGCCGGTTGGCGCTGGCCGAGGCGTTGGAGGACAGGCCGGTGGTGGCGTCGAAGAAGTTCGACCACTGCCCGGCGATGCTGGTGGCCTTGTCCGAGAACAGCCCGTCGACGCGACTGGACAGGCTGGAGAGCTGCTTCAGCCGGGCGACTTCGCCGGTGCTGTCGAACAGGCGCGAGATCGCCAGCTGGTCGGCGACGCGGGAGACGTCGGTGATCTGGGTGCCGTTGCCGATGAACTCGCTGCCGTACTGGCTCGGGACCGTGGTCGCGAACGTCGTCCGCTGCCGGCTGTAGCCGTCGGTATTGATGTTGGCGACGTTGTGGCTGACCGTGGACAGGGCCCGCTGGAAGGCGAGCAGGGCGCCGGTACCGGTGGAGAGTATGGACATGGGCGGCTACCTCAACGGCGCACGAGGCCGGACGAATCGACGGTGCTGGCCAGCACGCGCTCGATGCCGCCGGCGGCGGCGCTGCCGATCGCGGCGACCGCGCGGCCGATGGTCGGGCCGCCGGCGATGGCGGCGATCTTGGCTGCGTAGGCAGGGTCGGTGGCGTAGCCGGCGCGCTGCAGGCCCTGGGCGAAGCCGCGGATGTCAGTGCCGGCCTTCAGTGCCTGCTGGTAGCGCGGATTGGTCTTCAGCAGGCGCACGTAGTCGGCGAAGCTTTCCGCCGGCGAGGAATAGGCGCGGAAATCGGCGGTCTGCGACTGCTTGACCCCGTCCACGTACTCGTGGGTGCCGGTGGTCACGCGGTCGCCGGTCCAGCCGGTGGCCTTGATCCCGAACAGGTTGTTGGAGCTGGCGCCGTCGCCGCGGGAAATGCCGCGGCGGCCCCAGCCGGTTTCCAGCGCGGCCTGCGCGACCAGGGCGCGCGCGTCCACGCCCAGTTCCTGCGCGGCCTTCTGCGCATGGTTCCAGATCTTGGCGACGAAGCCTTCCGGGGTACGCTCGCCGAGGCTGGCCGCGGCGGCGTTGGCGGCCGCGGCAGCGCTGGGATCGATGGCGGTGCCGCTGTCGGCAGCCGCCTGCACGTTCGACCAGCGGTCGTCGGCACCAGCCCAGGACATGCCGGCGCTGCCGTCGGCCGGGCTGCTGCCGATGGCCTGGTGCATGGCGCTGCTCTCGCGGCCGGCGATCATGTCCAGCACCTGCTGCTGCGGGGAGGCGGTCGCTTCGGCGCCGCTCCACGGGCCGAGGCCGGCGCCGGCCGTGGCACCGGCGGCAAGCGCGGCTTCGCCCTGCAGCGGCATCGGGCCATTGCCGGACTGGCCGGACACCAGCGAATAGGCCTTGGCCGCCTTGGCCGCGTCCAGCGAGGTATTGGTGGGCGTGGCCGCGGCCGGCTGCCCGCCGCCCAGCTGCTTGGAGATCATCGCGGCCAGGCCTAGCCCCTTGCCGTCGGTCAGGCCCTTGGCGAGCTGCTGGTCATACATGTCGCGGAAGGTCTGGTTCTCGCCGGGGAACAGCGAATTGCCGAAACTGGCCTCGCGCATGCTTTTGACCAGCATGTTGGCGAACTGCCCTTCGAGCTGGCGCGAGACCTTGTCGATCTTGGCCGGATCGTTCTGGGTAGAGGCGTGCAGGTCGAAGGGAGCGGCCGAGATACGCATGTCAGATCACCTCCAGCTCCGCGCTCAGGGCACCGGCCTGCTTGAGCGCTTCCAGAATCGCGATCAGGTCGCCAGGCGCGGCGCCGACCTCGTTGACCGCCCGCACGATCTGATCCAGCGAGGTGCCGCCCTCGAACTTGAACATGCGGCTGCCTTCGTTGGTGGCGGTGATGGTGGACTTGGGCGTGGCCACGGTCTGGCCGCCACTCAGCGCATTCGGCTGGCTGACCTGGGTGCCTTCGCTGATGGTCACCGTCAGCGAGCCGTGCGAGATCGCCGCCGGGCTGACCCGGACCTGCGAACCGATCACCACCGTGCCGGTGCGGGCGTTGACCACGACCTTGGCTGCCGCCGCGCCCGGCGACATCTCGACGTTCTCGATCCGTGCCAGCAGGCCGATCCGTGCGCTCTGGTCGGTGGGCGAACGCACCGCCACGGTGGAGCCGTCCACCGCGTGCGCGCTGCCCGGGCCGAAGGTGCTTTCCAGTGCGGAGACCATGCGCGAGACGGTGGTGAAATCGGGCTGATGCAGGTTGAGGGTGATCTCGCCGGTGTTGCCGAACACGTCCGGCAGCGCACGTTCCACCGTCGCGCCGTTGGGGATCAGGCCGACGCTGGGCACATTCACCGAGATGCGCGAACCGTCCTTGCCCTGCGCGCCGAAGCCGCCGACCACCAGGTTGCCCTGCGCGACCGCATAGACCTGGCCGTCGGCGCCCTTCAGCGGCGCCATCAGCAAGGTGCCGCCGCGCAGCGAGATGGCGTTGCCGATCGAGGAGACGGTGATGTCGATGGTCTGGCCCGGCTTGGCGAACGCCGGCAGCTGCGCGCTGATCGCCACTGCGGCGACATTCTTCAGCTGCGGATTGACGTTCGACGGCACGTTGACGCCCAACTCGCCGAGCATGTTCTTCAGGCTCTGCACGGTGAAGGGCGCCTGGCTGGTGCGGTCGCCGCTGCCGTCCAGGCCGACCACCAGGCCGTAGCCGACCAGCGCGTTGTTGCGCACGCCGCCGACCTGGGCCAGGTCCTTGATGCGTTCGGCCGCGGCCGGCGCGGCCAGGCCGGCGCACAGGGCGACGGCGGCGAGCAGGCGGCAGGGCAGGGACAGGAGAGTCATGGCGGGCCTCAGTACGGCGAGATACGCGAGTTGAAGAAGCGGCTCAGCCAGCCCATCGCGTTGGACTGCGCGACCGCGCCGCGGCCGCCGTAGGCGATGCGCGCTTCGGCCACCTTGCTGGAGGGAATGGTGTTGTCCGGGGCGATGTCGGCGGCGCGGACCACGCCCTGCACCTGCACCAGTTCGTCGCCCTGGTTCAGGCGCAGGTTCTTCTGGCCCTGGATCACCAGGTTGCCGTTGGGCAGGCGCTGCATCACGGTCACGGTGATGCTGCCCTGCATGGTGTTGCTCTGCGCGGTGTTGCCCTTGCCGGCGAAGCTGCGGTCGCCGCTGGTGGAGTTGTTGAGGATGTTGGTGCCGTTGACGGTGAGCGGCGCGCCAAGCAGCGTCGGCGTGGCCATGGTCACCGCGTCCTTCTTGCTGATGCTGGTGTTGGCGGTGCTGCTGGCGTTGGTGCTTTCGACCAGGGTGATGGTCAGCAGGTCGCCGACGTCGCGGGCGCGACGATCGGAGTACAGCTGCAGGCCGGGGCCGGCGGCGTAGATCGCACCCGCGGTCGGCTGCGCCTGCGGCGCCATCACCGGCACGATCGGCGCCATCGGCGCGTACGGACGCACGTCGCCGGCGGCCACGCCCAGACCGGCGCAACCGCCGAGCAGGACCGGCAGCAGCAGCGCGGCGGAGAAAGAGAGAGAGGACAGGCGCGACATGGCGGATTCCGGAGGCGAGGGGATCAGACGTTGTTGTTCAGATAGCCGAGCATCGAGTCGGTGGTGGAGATGGCCTTGGCGTTCATCTCGTAGGCGCGCTGGGTTTCGATCATGCTCACCAGCTCTTCCACCACGTTGACGTTGCTGCCTTCCAGCGCACCCTGCGCGATGTTGCCGAGGCCGTTGAGGCCGGGCGTGCCGTTGGTGGCCGGCCCGGAAGCGGCGGTTTCCACGTACAGGTTCTGGCCCTTGGCCTGCAGGCCCGAGGGATTGATGAAGTCGGTCAGGGTCAGCGAGCCGACCTGCAGCGCCGCGGCGGTGCCGGCGACCTGCACGCTGACCGTGCCGTCGTTGCCGATGGTCACCGACTGCGCGCCTTCGGGGATCTGGATGCCCGGCTGGATCGCGTAGCCGCTGTTGGTGACCAATTGGCCCTGCGCATCGATCTGGAAGCTGCCATCGCGGGTGTAGGCGGTGGTGCCGTCCGGCATCTGCACTTCGAAGAAGCCGCGGCCGTTGACCATCACGTCCAGGGCGCGGCCGGTCTGCTGCTGGCTGCCCTGCTCGAAATCCTTGGCGGTGGCAACCACGCGCACGCCGGTACCAATCTGCAGGCCCGAGGGCAGCTGCGTCTGCGAGGAGCTGGCGCCGCCGGGCTGCCGCACCTGCTGGTACAGCAGGTCCTCGAAGTTGGCGCGGTCGCGCTTGAAACCGGTGGTGTTGGTGTTGGCCAGGTTGTTGGAGACGACCGACATGCGCGTCTGCTGCGCATCCAGTCCGGTCTTGGCGACCCACAAAGCCTGATTCATGACCCGAGTTCCTCTGATGGTGGCCCCGGCACGACGCGCCGGGGGCGCAGGGAGTGATGCATGTGCCGTGCCAAACCGGCGCCGCTGGCGCCGAGGCTCGTCTTAGCCGTTCAGACGCAGCAGGGTGTTGGCCGACTGCGCGTTCTCATCGCCGTTCTTGATGACCTTGACCTGCATTTCGAACTGGCGCTGCAACTGGATCATCTGCACCAGCGCGCCGGCGGCATCCACGTTGCTGCCTTCGAGCATGCCGGTGCGCAGCGAGTTGCCGGTGGCCGGCGCGAAGGCCTTGGCCGGATCGTCGCTGACGTTGCGCATCAGGCCGTCGGGCCTGCGCGTGAGCTGGTCCGCCGGCGCCTGCACCACCTTCAGCGTGGCGATGGTGCTCATCGCGGTGGGGGCTTCGCCCAGCGGCACGATCGACACCGTGCCGTCGTTGCCGATCTCCAGCGACTGGTGCGGCGGAATCGCCACCGGATTGCCCTGGTCGTCGAGCACCGCATGGCCGCTGGCGGTGACCAGCTGGCCATTCGGGGTCAGCGCCAATTCGCCGCCGCGCGTGTACGCCTCCTTGCCGTCGGAAGACTGCACCGCCAGCCAGCGATCGGCATCCAGCGACAGATCCAGCGGATTGCCGGTCATGTGCTGCGCGCCGACGTCGCGATTGAAGCCCTGGTCGATGTGCAGCGCATCGATCCGCGACGGATAACCGGCGCCAGGAATCCGATAGGCCTCGGTATTGGCCAGCGCCGCCTTGAACCCGGAGGTCTCGACGTTGGCCAGGTTGTGCGACACGGTCGCCTGCGCCTGCAGCGACGCGCGGGCGCCGGTCATGGCGACGTAGAGGGCTTTGTCCATGGGTGTGGGCCGTGATTCGGGAGAAGGGATTCGGGATTCGAAAAAGCGGGGATACCGCAGACGATCGGGGAAGTGGTGGCTTGGGCTGGCGCCCGGTCGACAGGCGCCAGCGGCGGCGAATCACCAATCCCGAATCACCAATCCCAGCCTTAACGCATATTGATGATGGTCTGCGTGACCTGATCCTGGGTCGAGATCACCTGCGAGTTCGCCTGGAAGTTGCGCTGGGCCACGATCATGTTGACCAGCTGTTCGGTCAGGTCGACGGTCGAGGATTCCAGTGCGCCGGACTGCACGCTGCCGAAGTCCGAGGTCGCCGGCGAGCCGGTACGGGCCAGGCCCGAGGCCGAGCTTTCCGCCCAGGCGTTGTCGCCGAGCGAACTCAGGCCCTGCGGATTGACGAAGTTGGTCACCGCGATCTGGCCCAGCGCCTTGTCGGCATTGTTGGAGTAGCGCGCGTAGACGATGCCCTTCTCGTCGATGCTGATCGAGTTGAGCTTGCCGCTGGCATAGCCGTCCTGGGTGGCGCCGCGCAGGGCGAAGGCTTCGCCGTACTGGGTCGATCCGAACACATTCAGGTTCAGCGACAGGGTGCCGGCGCCGGTGCTGGGGGTGAAGGTGCCCAGCGCGATCTTGCCGTCGGCCGGGCTGACCAGCGCGCCGCTGTTGGAGAACTGCAGCGTGCTGGCGCCGCCGGCGGCGACACCGTCCACGTAGTTGTAGACGGTCCACTGGTTGGGCGTGGCGGTCTTGACGAAGTACGAGGTCTGCACGTGGGCCACACCCAACGAGTCGTAGACCGTGGTGCCGCCGCTGGAGTTGTTGTAGCTGTTGGCATCGTTCGGATCGAACGTGGCCACCGTCGGCGGTTGGGTGTTGCCGGGCAGGGTGAAGGTCAGGTTGACCGTGCTGGTCTGCTTGGGCGGGCTGTCGGTGGTGAGCAGTTGAAGGTCGGTCAGGGTGCCGGCGGCGAAGCCGTTGCCGTTGCTGGCCGGCGGGAACACCTGCAGCCGCGCGCCCTGCGGATTGACCACATAGCCATTGGCGTCGGTCTGGAAGTTGCCGGCGCGCGAGTACACGCGGGCGCCGTTGTTGGAGAGGGTGAAGAAGCCGGAACCGGAAATGGCCAGGTCCAGGCTGCGCCCGGTCGGATCGATGGTGCCCTGCGAGAACTGCTGGGCGACGTTGCTGACGCGTACGCCCGAACCCACCGCGTTGCGCGCCAGGCCGTAGCCGTTGAGCGTGAACTGGTCGGCGAACTCGGCACGCGAGCCCTTGAAGCCGGTGGTGTTGGCGTTGGCGATGTTGTTGGCGGTGACGTTGAGGTCGGTATTGGCCGCCCTGAGGCCGGACAGCGATGTATTGAAACCCATGGTGGACTCCTGTGGATTGTCGGCGTGGCGTTAGCTGACGCGGAGGACGTTGGTCAGCGGCGTGGTGCCGAGCCCGGTCAGATCGAGATAGATGCCGTCCGATCCGATGATGGCGCTCTCGACCGGCGCCTGGACGTAGGTGGACAGGGACAGTTGGTTGCCCTGGGCATCGGTCTGCCCAGCGGTGATGCTGTAGCTGCCGGCCGGCATGCGCTTGCCGCTGGCGTCGGTGCCGTCCCAGGCGAAATCAAGCTGGCCGGCCTTGTCGGCGGTGAGGCTGATCTTCTTGATCGGCTGGCCGGTGGCGTCGCTGACGGTGACGTCGACCACGCCGGCGGCCTTGGCCGCGACCAGGCCGCCGGTGCTGCCCTCGGCGCCCAGCGGCAGCGTCGCCGACGGCACCAGCACCTTGTGTCCGATCAGGTTGGCACCGCGCAGCACCTGGTCGGTGCTCATCGACGAGGACAGCGCGGTGACGGTCTTGTTGAGGTCGCCGATGCCCTGCACGGTGGACAGCTGCGCCATCTGCGCGACCATCTGGCTGTTGTCCATCGGCTTGAGCGGATCCTGGTGCTGCAGCTGCTCGGTCATCAGCTTCAGGAAGTCCGCCTGCTGCAGCGCCTTGTTCTTGGTGGTGCTGGTGTTGGCCGAGGCGCTCAGGCCCAGACTGGAATAGGTGGTGTCGGTGGAGCTGGTGACGCTGGTCATGGAAGCGGTCCTGGGACGTGACGCGGCGGAAGGAGGGCGGATCAGCGGCCCATGGTCAGAGTGGCCAGCGCCAGTTCCTTGGCGGTGTTGAGCACCTCCACGCCGGCCTGGTAATTGCGCGAAGCGGAGATCAGGTTGACCATCTGCGAGACCGGATCCACATCGGGCGAATAGATGTAGCCCTCGGCGTCGGCGAGCGGATGGCCGGGTTCGTAGCGCTTGATCGGCGGTGCGTTGGTCTGGGCGATTTCCTTGACGTTGACCGAGGTCAAGCTGCTGTCGTGCGGGTTGCGCACCGCCTGGAAGATCGGCTCGATCGGCTTGTAGGCCGCCTCCGCCGAACCGGCCACCGAATCGGCGTTGGACAGGTTGCTGGCGATGGTGCTCATGCGCACCGACTGCGCCTGCAGCGCGGAGCCGGCGACGTCGAAGATCGGCAGGTTGCTCATGCTTATTGGCCCGTGATCGCGGTGAGCATGCTGCGCACCTTGGATTCGAGGAAGCTCAGCGAGGCGCGGTACTCCAGCGCGGCGCGGCCGTAGGCAGCGCGTTCGGCGTCCGGATCGACGGTGTTGCCGTCCATGCTGGGCTGGCTGGCGGCCCGGGTGATCTGGAACGGATTCAGGCCATCGCCGCCGACCGCGATGTGGCGGCTGTCGTCGACCGCGAGCTGGGTGCCTTCGCGCTGTCCCTGCGCGGCACGCATCGCCGCGTCGAAATCCAGGTCCTGGGCCTTGTACCCGGGCGTGTCGACGTTGCTGAGGTTGCTGGCGATCAGCTTCATGCGCTGCTCGCGCAGCGGCAGGGCGTCGCCATGGACGCCGAAGTAGGCTGTGATCGGATTGGACATGGCACGATCCCGCGGTTCGTTGCCGAAACCACAGGCAAGGCGCGTGCCAAAGGCGGGCGCGGGGCCCGGAAGATCAGATGGTCGGTCGCGGGACGCTGGCGGCGTCCGCGCTTTCTATAAGGCGTCAGGCCGGCCGCGTGGCGGGGCGCGGCGCCTGGGCCGGGCTGCCCGGGTCAGGCGGCGGCCTGGGCGGCCGCGGCGACCACCCGCAGCCGGGTCAGCACGTACTCGGCCAGCTCGTTGGGGCTGTACTTGGCCACGAAGGCGTTGGCGCCCACGCGCTCGACCATCGCATTGTTGAACACGCCCGACAGCGAGGTGTGCAACAGCACGTACAGGCCGGCCAGCCCGGGGTGACGGCGGATTTCCGTCGTCAGCGTGTAGCCGTCCATCGCCGGCATCTCGATGTCCGAGATCACCATGGCGTAGCGCTCGGCCGGATTCTCGCCGGCGGCGTGGATCTGCAAGAGATGGTCCAGGGCCTGGCGGCCGTCCGACAGCAGGGTCGCGCCGACCCCGAGCTGGTCCAGCACGCTGCGGATCTGCTGCCGCGCCACGCGCGAGTCGTCGACCACCAGCACCTGCAGCTGCGGGCCGGTGAGCGCCAGCGACGGGTCCAGGTTGGCCTCGACCCGGGTCTGGGCGATGTCGGCCAGCACGCTTTCCACGTCGATCACCTGGATCAGCTCGCCCTGGAAACGGGTCACCGCGGTCAGGTAGCTCGACTCGGCGCCCAGTTCCGGCGGCGGATGGATGTCCTCCACCGCGATGTTGACGATGCGTTCCACGCCGCTGACCAGGAAGCCCTGGACCGAGCGGTTGAACTCGGTCACCACCAGATAGCCTGGGGCGGTGTCCGCGTTCGGCTCGCGCTCCGGGTGGCCGATGGCCAGGCCGAGGTCGAGCACCGGCACCGAGCGCCCGCGCACGTCGGCGACGCCGGAGAATTGCAGCGGCAGCCCCGGCACTTGGAACAGCTCCGGGCGGCGCAGCACTTCCTGCACCTTGAAGACGTTCACGCCAAAAAGCTGACGACCGCCCAGCCGGAACAGCAGCAGGGCAAGCCGGTTGTGGCCCGCCAAGCGGGTGCGCTGGTCGATTCGGTTGAGAAGGTCATGACTCATGGCGTTCATATCGGCGCCTGCGCGGCGGAACTTGAGGGCGCGGTCCGGATCGGGCGTGCGGTTTGCGGCACGGCCTTTGCATGGTGCCGGCGACCTTTCAGAGAGAGACGGCGATGCGCCCGATCCTATTGCTGGTGCTGCTGGCGGCGACGCCGGCCTGGGCTGCGGACTTCCAGTCGGTGGAGTCGATCCGTGCCGCGGCGCTGTCGCTGGCCGGGGCCGACGTCGATGCCGAGGCGACCCTGGACCCCTCGGTGCGGGTGCCGCTGTGCCCGGTGCCGCTGCAGGCCCAGCCGACCGGCACCACGACCGTGGAGGTGAGTTGCCCGCGCGAGACCGGCTGGCGGCTGTTCGTCCCGGTCAAGGTGCGGCGCTTGCAGCACGTCCTGGTGCTGGCGCGCGGCTTGTCCGCTGGAGAAACCATCGGCGCGGCCGATATCGTCCCCGAGAAGCGCGACGCGGCGCGCATCGTCGGCGCCGCGATGACCGAGCCGGAAGCGGCGATCGGCAAGGTGGTGCGGCGAACCCTGCCGGCCGGCACCCTGCTGTCCGCCACCGACCTGGTCGCGCCGCGGCTGGTCCGGCGCGGCGACAATGTGGCGCTGGTGGCACGCAGTGGTGGTCTGGAAGTGCGCATGTCCGGGCGTGCACTGGGCGATGCGGGCGAAAACGAGCGGGTGACCGTCGAAAACCTGTCGTCCAAGCGCATCGTTCAGGGAACTGTGTCACAAAATGGCGACGTTTTAGTGACGCGCTAAGAATCCGGCTAAAGTTCTCCGACGCTGTGCCGTTACCTACACCGAACCCGTAACAGGATGTCCGTCATGACCCAGAAAATTGAAGGGAGTTTGCCGAGCCCGGCCACCCTTCGCACGTCGTCCGTCTCGACCAAGGCCGCCTCCGGCGCGTCCGAGGAAGGCAAGGACCGTGCGGTCGGTGCGGCCGCAGCCACCGATAGCCTGCGCCTGACCGGCGAAGCGTCCGGCCTGCAGACCCTGCAGCGCCAACTGTCGGCCGCGCCGGCGGTGGACAGCAGCCGCGTCGATGCGGTGCGCTCGGCGCTGCAGAACGGCAGCTACAAGATCAACCCCGACGCGATCGCCAGCCGCATGATCGATATGGATCGGCAACTCGGCGCATGAACATGTCCGTGACCAACCCCCTGCAGCAGCTCAGCGACGCGCTCGCCGGCGAGCGCCAGGCGTTGTTGGATCACAACGTGGAAGGCCTCATGCAGGCGACCAGCGCCAAGCTGGCGGCACTGCGCGCACTGGAGGCCGACGTGCCCGCCGGCGCCGAGGCCGAACTGCGGCTGCGTGAGCTGGCCGACGCCAACCGCGCCAACGGCGCGCTGCTGTCGCGGCGCCGACGCGAGGTCAACTGGGCGCTGCGCCACCTCGGCCGCAGCGAGAGCGCGTCCTCCTACGACGCCAACGGCGAGTCCAGCACGCCGCTCTCCCAGCGTCCCCTGGCGGTCGCGTAGGCCGCGGCGCAGTCCCACTGCGGGACGCGCATCCGCCGGCGGCAACGGCGTATATTGGGCATCCATCGATCGCCCGCCGCCTGTCGTGAATTTCGCCGAAATCAATCCCAACGCACCGCTCGTCCTGCCCGCACGCGAGAACCTGCTCGCCCTGAGCGAACTGCTGTACGAAGGCGTGGTGCTGTTCCGCGCCGACGGCCAGTTGCTGCTCGCCAACAGCGCCGCGCGCCGCCATCTCTCCTCCAGCGCCGACACCGGTGCATTGGCCTCGCATCTGGCGCAGTGGCTGCCGGGCGACGCGCTGTCGCAGGCGCGCAGCAGTGGCCGCTGGAGCGGCAGCCTGCCGACCGAACAGCATGTGGTGCTGGCGCACCTGTACTTCCACGCCGACGCGGACGGCGGCCATTACCTGATGCTGATCCAGGGCATCGAAGGCCAGCAGGACTACGAACAGGAACTGCAGCAACGCCACGCCGAACTGCGCCAGGCCTACCTGCGCCTCAACGGCGCCCAGGAAAAATTGCTGCAGTCGGAGAAGATGGCCTCGATCGGCCAGCTCGCCGCCGGCGTCGCCCATGAGATCAACAACCCGATCGGCTACGTCCATTCCAACCTGGGCAGCCTGCAGGAATACCTGCGCAGCCTGTTCACCCTGATCGAGGCCTACGAGCGCGCCCTGCGCGCACCGGATCCGAAGGCGCTGATCCCGGAGATCGACGACATCCGCAACCGCTTCGACATCGACTTCATCAGCCGCGACCTGCCGCAGCTGATGGCCGAATCGCGCGAAGGCATCGAGCGGGTCACCCGCATCGTCCGCGACCTGAAGGACTTCTCCTATTCCGGCCGCGAGGAGTCGTGGAAGCTGGTGGACCTGCACTCGGGCCTGGAATCCACGATCAACATCATCTGGAACGAGCTCAAGTACAAGGTCACCCTGGAGCGCCACTACGGCAACCTGCCGCTGGTGGAGTGCCTGCCGTCCGAGCTCAACCAAGTGTACATGAACCTGCTGCTCAACGCCGGCCAGGCGATCGGCGAGCGCGGCACCATCGTGGTCAGCACCGGACAGGACGGCGAAGAGGTGTGGATCGAGTTCAAGGACTCCGGCGCCGGCATTCCGGCGGACCTGCTGCAGCGTATCTTCGACCCGTTCTTCACCACCAAGCCGGTCGGCAGCGGCACCGGCCTGGGCCTGTCGATCTCCTACGGCATCGTCAACAAGCACCACGGCCGCATCGACGTGAGCAGCACCGTCGGCGAGGGGTCGACGTTCCGGATCGTGATTCCTGTTAGGCAGCCGAAGTAGGGGCGGGGATTGGGGATTCGGGATTGGCAAAAGCGGTTTTGCGTTTGCTGTTCCCGTCCGTGCGTGTCAATGAAATGCCGACACCGCGCTTTTACGAATTCCCAATCCCGAATGCCGAATCCCGGCCTTTGAGCGAATCCCGAATCCCAAATGCCGAATCCCGGCTTCTCAGGGCCCCGCATCCCGCCGCTGTTCGTCGTGCGTGCGGAAGGCCTGGCGGATGTGTTCGCGCAGTTCGTCGTCGTTCCACGGCTTGGTCAGGAAGCGGTAGATCGCGCCGCGGTTGATCGCGTCGGTGACGGTGGCCAGGTCGGTGTAGCCGGACAGGACCAGGCGGATGGTGTCGGGGTAGAGCATCTTCACCCGGCCCAGGAACTCGGTGCCGCTCATGTCGGACATGCGCTGGTCGGACAGGATCACTTGCACGTCGTTGGTGGCGAGCAGGTCGAAGGCGTCGCGGACGTTGCCGGCGGCGAGGATGCGGTAGCCGTCGCGGCGGAACAGCCGGACCAGCGAGCGCAGCACGTTCTCCTCGTCGTCGAGCAGCAGCAGGGTGCGGTCCGGGCGGGTCTCGGTGAACGATTCCGGGCGCAGGTAGCGCCGGCGCAGGGCCATGCCCGCCGCCTCGGCGGACATCGGTTCGCCGAACAGGTAGCCCTGGAAGATGTCGCAGTCGTTGCGGCGCAGGAAGCCCAGTTGCGCCTGCGATTCGACGCCGTTGGCGATCACCACCATGCCCAACTGGTGGCCCATGGCGATGATCGCGCGGGCGATCGCCGCCTCGCGGTTGCCGGCCGGTGCACTCTTGATGAAGCTGCGGTCGATTTTGAGCTTGTCCACCGGATAGCGCACCAGCGCGCTGAGACTGGAGTCGCCGGTGCCGAAGTTGTCCAGGCTCAGGCTGATGCCTTCGCGGCACAGGTTGGCCAGGGTCTCGTGGACGAAGTTGACGTTGTTGGTCAGCGCGCTTTCGTTGATCTCCAGCACCACCATCTGCGGCGGTACCCCGGCCGCCTGCAGCGCCGACATCACTTCGTTGAAGAAGGTCGGGCGCAGCAACTGCAGGGTGGAGACGTTGACCGCGATGGTGAAGTCGTCGAAGCCCTGGTCGCGCCACAGCCGCGCCTGGCGCAGCGCGCCTTCCATCACCCAGGTGCCGATCTGCACGATCACGCCCAGGCGCTCGGCGGTGCGCATGAAGCGCTCCGGCACCAGGATGCCCAGGGTCGGCGACTGCCAGCGCAGCAGCGATTCCATGCCGACCACGCGGCCGTCGCGGGCGCTGACCATCGGTTGGTAGCGCAGGCGCAGCTCGCCGTTGGGAATGGCGTCGACGATCTGCCGCGAGATGATGCTTTCGCTGTGCGCGCTGGGCGGGCCGTCGGCGGCATACAGGCGCACCAGGTTGCCGCCTTCGCGCGCGGCCTGGTAGACCGCATCCTCGGCGAAGTCGAGCAGGGTCGACAGCCGCGTGGAATGCTCCGGGCACAGGCTCACGCCGATCTTGCCGGTCATGAACAAGGTGTACGGCAGCACCGACAGCGGCAGCTCGATCTGCTGCCGGATCTCCTCGGCGAAGGCTTCCGGCGGCGGCACGTCGGCGGTGCGCGGTACCGCCATCACCAGTTCGTCGCTGCCGTGGCGCCACAGCAGGCCGCGGCCGCGCAGGTGCGCCTGCAGCCGGTGCGCGAGCAGCGCCAGCGCCTGGTCGCCCACCTCCGGGCTCATGTTCTCGTTGATCGAGGCGAAGTGGTCGATGTCGATGTGCAGCAGCATCACCCCCGGCCCACCGGCTAGCGCCTCGGCGATCATGCCGGTCAGGGCGGGATGGCCCGCACCCAGGCGCGACGGCAATTCGTCGTCCACGGGTACGGCGCTGGCGGGATTCCACATCGGCTCAGGTTCCAGGCGGGGGCGACGGTGGTGCCGCGGTGGTGTAGGGCAGGCACAGCGTCACCCGGGTGCCGGCGCCGGGGGCAGTGTCGATCTGCAGGGTACCGCCGGCGCTCTGCGCGCGCTCGCGCATCACGATCAGGCCTAGGCCGCGCGGCCCGGCCGGATCGAAGCCGTCGCCATCGTCGACCACTTCCAGGCGCAGGCGCTGGCGTTCCTCGTCGCCGAGGGTCATCCGCACTTCGCCGGCGCTGGCGTGGCGCAGCACGTTGGTCAGGCTCTCCTGGGCGATACGGAAGCAGGCCTGTTCGACCTCGCCGCTGGGGCGCTCGGGCAGGGTGGCGATGTCCAGGTGCAGGCGCACCGGCGACGCGCGGAACAGCATGCCGGCCTGCCAGCGCAACGCCGCTTCCAGGCCCAGCGCGTCCAGTTGCGGCGGCCGCAGCAGCGTGGACAGGTTGCGCAGCTTGGTGATGCTGCTGTCGGCCAGGCTCACGATCTCGCTGAGATCCTCGCGGCGGCGCTCGGCGTCGGTTTCGTCCAGCGCCGCGTGCGCCGACAGCTTCATCGCGGTGATCGCCTGGCCGATGTCGTCGTGCAGGTCGCGCGAGATCGCCCGGCGCTCGTCTTCCTGCAGCGAGAACAGGCGTCGCGCCATCGCCTGCAGTTCGCGGTTGCTCTGCGCCAGCGCGTCGCGCATGCGCTCCGGTTCGCTGAGGTCGCGCACGATCAGCAGCTTGCAGTCGCGGCCGCTGTAGCGGACGTTGCCGAACGACAGCCCGGCATGGAACAGCGAGCCGTCGCGGCGGCACATGCGTGCGGTGGCGCCGCGTTCGCCCTTGGCCCCGGCCGCGCCCATCCGTTGCCGTACCAGCGCCAGGTCGGCGCTGTCGACCAGGCCCTGCAGCGGCTCGCCGAGCAGGTTCTCGCCCTCGAAGCCGAACTGCCCGGCGCAGGCGGCGTTGGCGTACAGCACGTGTTCCTGGTGCAGGATCGCCACGCCGTCCGGCAGCACCCGCACCAGTTCGCGGAACTGCTCCTCGCGCTCGTGCAGCAGGCGCCGCGAGCGCTCGTGCTCGGTCACGTCCTGCAGGGTGCCGTGCACGCAGGCGCCGCCTGCGTCGTCGCTGGACGATTCGGCGCGCAGGTGCAGCATGCGCGCCTGGCCGTCGGCGGCCAGCACCGGCAGCAGCATGTCCAGTTGCAGCGGCGCGCTGCCGCACAGGTCCTCGATCACCCGCTGGATGCGCGCCTGCGACGCCACGTCTGGTGGCACCAGCAGCTCTTCCAGGCGGTGCTGGCGCGCCTGGTCCGGCACGCGCCGGCCCAGCATCCGGTAGACCTGCTCGGAATAGCTGCCCAGGCCGCTGGCCCGGTCCAGTTGCCAGGAGCCCAGCCGCGCGATCGACTGCGCCTCCTGCAGGTGCCGCAGGGCCTGGTCGCGGCGGCGCTGCGCGTCGTATTCGGCGCTGCGGTCGCTGATCACCACCAGCCGCGCCTGCCGGCCGTGGTAGTCCAGGCTGGTGCTGCGCGCCTCGGCCATGCACTGGCTGCCGTCGCGCAGGCGCAGCGGCTCGGCCACCACGCAGGTCTTGGACGGGGTCTGCCGGATCGTCTCGATCACCTCGGCCAGGCGGGCGCTGGCGCTGGGCGGCCACAGCCGCGCCAATTCCAGTCCGACGAACTCGTCATGCGACCAGCCGAAGAAGGCGACCGCGGCGGGGTTCACGTCGAGGATGCGCAGGCTTTCCAGGTCGTAGACCAGCATCGGGCTGGGATTGGCGTGGAACATCTGCCGGTAGCCGGCCTCCGACAGCGCCAGCCGGGTATGCGCCTGCACCGCGGCGCGCACCAGCGGGCGCAGCAGGTAGTACAGGGCGATCGCGGTCAGGGCCAGGAACAGGGCGTCGTTGACCAGCTGCAGCACGATCAACGTGCGGGGATCGTCTACGAAATGCGCCAAAACCAGGTCGCTGCCGATCGACAGTGCCAGTCCCAGCAGCACGTACAGCAGCACCACCCGCCAGATGCCGCGGTCCAGGCGCTGCGCCAGGCGCATGCCGGAGGTCGCCTGATTGGGCAGGGAGCTGTCGCGTTGTGGTTGCATGCCCCGGCAGCCTGCTGCGGTGGTCCGTGTCCGGCGGACATCTTAGCCGCTGACGGCCGCCGCGGCCCATGGTCGGGCGGTGCGGGCGCTCAATTAATGCCGCCGGGTGCCGTTATCACCTTCGACCGCTGGCCTTCAGGGCGGCGAAACGGAGCATCTCGGCGTGGATCAAGGCGTCATCGCAAGCTTGCTGCAGCACCCGCTCACCTCGGCGCTCGTCCTGTTGGACGCCGATGGCAGGCCGCTGGCGGCGAACCGGGCAGCGCAGGCACTGGAGCTGCCGCGCACCGTGGAGGCGTACGCCGAGCTGTTGCGTGCGGCCCGCGAGCGCCTGCTCGGCGGCGAGACCATGCTGGCCTGCGCCTTGCCCGGCACCGCCGGGCGACGTCTGGACGGCTGGCTGCGCGCGGTGCGCGACGACAGCGGCGGCCTGCTGGCCTATACCCTCAGCGTGCCCGAACCGGTCGGCAGCGACGGCGCCACCCGCTGGGAGATCGCCCTGGACAGCGCCGAGCACGGGCTGTGGGACTGGGACATTCCCAGCGACACCATCTTCCGCTCCGAGCGCTGGAAGCGGATGCTCGGCTACGCCGGCGATGCCCCGGCCGACGGCCTGAACGCGCTGCTGCCGCTGGTCCACAGCGATGACCAGGAGCGCCTGCGCCAGGCGATCCGCGCGCATTTCGAGGGCCGCACCGAAACCTACATGTGCGAGTTCCGCCTGCGCCGGCAGGACGGGCAGTGGCACTGGATCCTGGACCGCGGCCGCATCGTCGCGCGCACCGCCGACGGCAGCCCGCTGCGCATGATCGGCACGCATACCGACATCCACGAACAGAAGCTGCTCGAGCAGCGCCTGCGCGACCAGCAGACCCTGCTGCGCGAGGCGCAGCGCATGACCCGCATGGGCAGCTGGTCCTGGGATCCGTTGCGCGACAGGGTGTGGTGCTCGCGCGAGTTCCTGCGCGTCACCGGCCTGGACGAACAGCAAGCGCCGAGCAGCCGCGGCTGGCTGCGCCTGCTCAGCCGCGATTCGATGGCGCAGCTGATCTCGGTCTGGCGGCGCATGGCCCGCGAGGCAAAGCCGGCCAACTTCGAGGTCGAGCTGGTGTGTGGCAGCGAGTCGCCGCTGCACCTGCGGGTGTGGGCGCAGCCGCAGGTGGAGGCTGACGGCCGCATCCAGCGCGTGCTCGGCCAGGTGCAGAACATCACCGAGCAGCGCCAGACCGACGCCCTGATCCGCTGGCGCACCGAACTGCTCAACCGGGTCTCGGCGCTGGGCAAGATCGGCGGCTGCGAGATCGAGGTCGGCACCCGGCGCATGCAGTGGACCGAGGAGTGCTACCGCATCCATGGCCTGCGCAAGGAGGCCATCGATCTGGACCACGCGCTGGCGTTGTACACCCAGGACTCGCGCGATGCGTTCGAGTCGGCGCTGGTGCGCATCACCGAGGGCGGCCTGCCGGAGCAACTGGACCTGTGCTTCCACCGCCCGTCCGGGCAGCGCATCTGGGTGCAGGTGCTGATCGAGCTGGACGAACGCGACGGCCTGCCGCCGCGCTTCGTGGTGCTGTTCCGCGACATCACCCGCGAACGCGAGGCCAGCGAGCGCATCGAGCTGCTGGCCCACTACGACCTGCTGACCGGCCTGCCGAACCGGCAACTGCTGCGCGAGCAGGCCGAGAAGGCGATGAACGAGGCGGTGGAGCGCGGCACCACGCTGGCGATGCTGTTCGTCGACCTGGACGGCTTCAAGAGCATCAACGATTCCTTCGGCCACGCCACCGGCGACGCGCTGCTGAAGCTGGCGGCCACCCGCATGCACCAGCAACTGCGCACCAGCGACCTGTTCGGCCGCTTCAGCGGCGACGAGTTCGTGGTGGTGTTGCGCGATCTGGCCGAGCCCGGTGACGCCGGGCACGTGGCGCGCAAGCTGATCGCGGCGCTGGCCGAACCGCTGCACAGCGGCGAGAACGTGATCAAGATCGGCGCCAGCATCGGCATCGCGCTGATGGAGGAGGGGCGCCAGGACTTCGACGGCCTGCTGCGCGCCGCCGACGCGGCGATGTACGCGGCCAAGGAGTCCGGACGCAACACCTGCCATTACTACAGCCAGGACGTGCTGCTGCGCGCGCAGCGGCGCCTGGAGATCGAGCATGCGCTGCATGGCGCGCTGGATCGCGAGGAGTTCTCGCTGGTGTACCAGCCGCTGGTGCACGCGGCGGGCGAGCGCGCGCCGGCGGTGGAAGCGCTGTTGCGCTGGCACCGCCCCGGCCACGGCCATTGCAACCCGGCCGAGTTCATTCCGATCGCCGAGGAATGCGGCGAGATCGTGCGCCTGGGCGACTGGGTGATCGGCGAGGCATGCCGCCAGGCCGCGGCCTGGGATGCGGCGGGGCTGAGCTTCGACCGGGTCTCGGTGAACGTCTCGGCGATGCAGTTGCGCGACCGCGGCTTCGCCGAACGGGTCATCGAGCTGTGCCAGCGCAATGGCTGGTCGCCGAAGCGGCTGGAGCTGGAGCTGACCGAGTCGGCGCTGATCCGCGACAGCGAATCGCTGCGCCGCTGCTTCGAACTGTTCGAACAGGAAGGCGTGCTGCTGGCGGTCGACGACTTCGGCACCGGCTTCTCCAACCTGCATTACCTCAATCGCTTCCCGGTGCAGCGCCTGAAGATCGACCGCAGCTTCGTGCAGGACATGCTGCACGACAGCGGCACCGCCAAGGTCACCCAGGCGATCGTGCAGCTCGGTCACGCGCTGGGCATGCAGGTGGTGGCCGAGGGCGTGGAAACGGTGCAGGAAGAGGCCTTGCTGCGCGAGCAGGGCTGCGACGAGATCCAGGGCTATCTGCACTCGCGGCCGTTGCCGCCGCGCGAGCTGGCCGCCTGGTTGCGCGCGCGCCAGCAGGTGGCGCCGGCCACACACCCGCGGCTGGTGCTGGCTGCGCAGTGAATGTGCGGCGCCGCGTGCGCCGCACGGGTTTGCGGCGACGCAGCAGCTGGCTATACTGCGCGCGCCCATCGTTTTTCCGGCCAGAGGCCACCTTCCTTGGACAGTCATCCTAGACCGACGCTGCAGCGACAGAGCTGACAGGACCGCCACGGTCTGGGTCGTCCCAGATGGGGTCCCGTCCGCTCAGGACGGGATCGTTCGCCAGCCCCGTGCGGCTGGCCTTGATTCCGAGAATGCGCAAGCCCGATCCGCGAGGACTCCGAGCGTAGCCCCTGGCGTTCCCCATCGTCGGAGCCGCCCATGCGCCTGCCATCGCCATCGTCCCTGATTCGTTCGCCGCTGCGCGGTTGCGTCGCGTGGCGACGGCGTACGTGCACCGCATTGTCAGGGGACACCCGCGCGGCCGGCAGCGGCTGACGCACGGCGTACATCTTCCCCGGTCACACTGGGCGGTCCGCTTCGCGACCCGCGCCAGCGTCCTTTTTCCTGCGGCGTTCGCTGCCGCTCCTGCCGGATCTTCCCATGCTGCCATTCGCCCGCGACCGCTCCGCGCCCGGACAGCTCGCCGCACGCCCCGGCGTGCTGCCCAACCTGCACGATCTTGCGGTGTTCGCGCTGCTGCTGGGCCTGGGTGCGTTGCTGCTGCACGGCGCATCCGACATGCGCGCGCCGCTGCCGCCGGCCGGCACCGCCGCGGTGTCGCTGGATCTGTGGCAACTGCCCGAATACGGCCTGCGCACCACCTTGCGCATGTTCGCGGCGATGGCCGCCTCGCTGGTGTTCACCTTCGTGGTGGCGACCCTGGCCGCCAAGAGCCGGCGCGCCGAGCGAGTGATCGTGCCGGCGCTGGACATCCTGCAGTCGGTGCCGGTGCTGGGCTTCCTCACCTTCACCGTGACCTTCTTCCTGGGCCTGTTCCCCGGCCGGCAGATCGGCGCCGAACTGGCTTCGATCTTCGCCATCTTCACCAGCCAGGCCTGGAACATGGCGTTCTCGTTCTACCAGTCGCTGCGCAACGTGCCGCGCGACCTGGACGAGGTGTCGCGCGGCTTCGGGCTCAGCGCCTGGCAGCGTTTCTGGCGGCTGGAGGCGCCGTACGCCACGCCCTCGCTGATCTGGAACATGATGATGTCCATGTCCGGCGGCTGGTTCTTCGTGGTCGCGTCCGAGGCGATCAGCGTCGGCGACCACACCCTGGAATTGCCCGGCATCGGCTCGTACCTGGCGCTGGCGATCGCGCAGCGCAACTTCGCCGCGGTCGGCTGGGCGGTGGTGGCGATGGCGGTGCTGATCGCGCTGTACGACCAGTTGCTGTTCCGCCCGATCGTGGCCTGGTCGGACAAGTTCCGCGCCGAACTCACCGCCTCGCAGGACAAGCCGCAGTCGTGGCTGTACGACCTGCTGCGGCGCACGCGCCTGGCCAAGCGCCTGGTCGCGCCGCTGGCCTGGATCTGGCAGCGCGCCATGCTGGTGCGCTGGGCGCCGCGGCAGCAGCCGCAGCCCGTGGCGGCGCCTCGCGCACCTGGGCGCAGCGGGGTATGGGGCGATCGGCTGTGGAGCGCGGCGCTGGCCCTGGCCGGTGCGGCCGCGGCGTGGTTCGCCTACGACTACGGCCGCCGCCACCTGGGCCTGCACGACCTGGCCGAGGCCTTCGGCGGCGGCCTGGCCACGCTGCTGCGGGTGGTGGTGCTGATCGCCCTGGCCAGCGTGGTGTGGGTGCCGATCGGGGTGTGGATCGGGCTGCGCCCGAAGGTGGCGCAGCGGGTGCAGCCGCTGGCGCAGTTCCTGGCCGCGTTCCCGGCCAACGTGCTGTTCCCGTTCGCGGTGCTGGCCATCGTCAGCACCGGCGCCGATCCGAACATCTGGCTGTCGCCGCTGATGATCCTCGGCACCCAGTGGTACATCCTGTTCAACGTGATCGCCGGCGCCAGCGCGTTCCCCACCGATCTGCGCGAGGCCGCCACCATCTACCACCTGCGCTCGTGGACCTGGTGGCGGCGGGTGATCCTGCCCGGCATCTTCCCGTACTACATCACCGGTGCGTTGACCGCGTCGGGCGGTTCCTGGAACGCCAGCATCGTGGCCGAACTGGCCAGCTGGGGCCACACCCAGGTGCAGGCCTACGGCCTCGGCGCCTACATCGCCCGCGCCACCGCCGCCGGCGACGGCCCGCGGGTGCTGCTCGGGGTGGCGGTGATGTCGCTGTTCGTGACCCTCTTCAACCGTGCGGTCTGGCGACGTCTGTACGTCTTCGCCGAACGCCGCCTGCGTTTCGACTGATTCCTGGAGACCGACCATGAGCTATTCCGCAAGCGTGCCCGAGCGCGCCCCGCTGGTCCGCGTGCAGGGTGTGCGCAAGACCTACGACAAGGGCGGGGCGACGCCGCTGGTGGTGCTGGAGGACGTCGACCTGACCCTGCACTCGGGGCAGATCGTGGGCCTGCTCGGCCGTTCCGGCTCGGGCAAATCGACCCTGCTGCGCGCCATCGCCGGGCTGCTGCAGCCCAGCGCCGGCAGCATCGCCTTCCGCGATGCCGCGCCGGGCCAGGTGGCCGACGACATCGCCATGGTGTTCCAGAGCTTCGCCCTGTTCCCGTGGCTGACCGTGCTGCAGAACGTGGAAGTGGGCCTGGAGGCGCGCGGCGTGGCCGCCGACGAGCGCCGCCGGCGCGCCCTGGCGGCGATCGACCTGATCGGCCTGGACGGCTACGAGGGAGCCTACCCGAAGGAACTGTCCGGCGGCATGCGCCAGCGCGTGGGCCTGGCGCGGGCGCTGGTGGTGCGACCGAAGCTGCTGCTGATGGACGAACCGTTCTCGGCGCTGGACGTGCTGACCGCCGAGACCCTGCGTACCGACCTGCTGGACCTGTGGTCGGAAGGGCGCATGCCGATCGAATCGATCCTGATGGTCACCCACAACATCGAAGAAGCGGTGCTGATGTGCGACCGCATCGTGATCTTCGGCGCCAATCCGGGGCGGGTGATCGGCGAGATCGAGGTGACCCTGCCGCAGCCGCGCAATCGCCTGGCACCGGCGTTCCGCGCCCTGGTCGACGACATCTATGCGCGCATGACCGCCAGCCCGCAGCGGCCGCAGACCCGCGAGGGCGTGTTCCCGGGCAGCGGCATCGCCATGGTGTTGCCGCGCGTCTCGAGCAACCTGCTGGCCGGCCTGATCGAAGCGGTGGCGGCCGAGCCCTACCACGGCCGTGCCGACCTGCCGCCGTTGGCGGCCGGCCTGCAACTGGAAGTGGACGAACTGTTCCCGATCGCCGAGACGCTGCAACTGCTGCGCTTCGCCGTGTTCGAACAGGGCGACCTGCAACTGACCCCGGCCGGACAGCGCTTCGCCGAACTGGGCACCGACGCGCGCAAGCAACTGTTCGCCCAGCACCTGGCCACCTACGTGCCGCTGGCCGCGCACATCCGCCGCGTGCTCGACGAACGCCCGGCGCATCACGCGCCGGCGCGCCGCTTCCGCGACGAACTGGAAGACCACATGTCCGAGGCCTATGCGGCGGAGACCGTGCAAGCGGTCACCAGTTGGGCGCGCTACGCCGAGTACTTCGCCTACGACAAGCAGGCGGACCTGTTCTCGCTGGAGAATCCGAGCTAAGCCGGGGCGTTGCGTAGCATCGCGTAGGAGCGGCTTCAGCCGCGACCCGACGCCAAGCATCGCAGGAGCAGCGTCAGGCGCGAACGGACATCTGCCGCAGCCTTCGCCGCGAAGGGATGGCATGACGTCACAAAGTGCCAGCCCACCCGCAGGGCAGCTTGTGGCAGGGACTCCAGCCGCAACTGCAGACGCATCAGCGTTGCCGGATGGCGTCATGCGTCGCGACTGAAGTCGCTCCCACAGTGACGCTTCCCCGCGACCGGGCGCTCGACATAGGGGAGCGGGTTCAGGCACGCGCCTGGATGCGACGTCGGTAGGCCGATGCCGCGTCTCGCCGCCAAATCCGCCTTTCGCCGAGTGCGCCTTTGCAGCAACGATGTCGCGATCTGATTGGAGAGGTCGCGATCTGATCGGAGTAATTGTGGGAGGGACTTCAGTCCCGACTGCATGCAGCCTGCCAGGCGCGTGTCGCGCGCTTTTCGCGACCAAATGGCATTGCGTATCGCTGCCATTTGCCGTGGTCTAGCGAGACCAGCCGTCGCCTCGTAGGAGCGGCTTCAGCCGCGACGAAGCATTACCGGGACCGCCTGTCGCGGCTGAAGCCGTCCTACGGATGCGGCGCGCGCATGGTTGACTCGGCCCTCTCGGCCTTATGCGCCAAGCGAAATCGAGAATAACGAGCTGGGACGAACCGTTTGGCGACGCCCTGAAGGCAATGCCCTCACCAGGATCCGCTTGCCGCCCGCAACCGCAACCGCAACCGCCGAGATCGACTCAGTCGCCGTCGTACAGCGGAAAGTGCACCAGCGGCGCCGGCGTGCCGGCGGCGGCGACCGCGCTGCCGTTGAGGCCCATGTCCCAGGCCAGGCCGGCCCAGACCGGGTCGGCGATGCGCGCGTCCTGCTGCGCCGGCGCGCGTGCGATCAGCAGCTGCCGCAGTTCGGCCTGGGCCAGCGTCTCCAGCCGTCGCAGGGTATGGCCGGGCTGGCGCGGCGCGGTCACCGGCCGGATGCCGGGTGCGGCCACCGGCTCGGACGCAGGCACGTGCGCGCTGCTGCTGTCATCGCAGGACATGGCCGCAACTCGGGACAGGGACTGGAGAGGCATCGACATCGACGGGGCCGGACGGGAAGGGCAGAGACGACAAGCCCCGGCAGGGGCCGGGGACTCGTCGGTTCATGGCGCGGAGCGCGACAAGGCGGACTTAGAACAACTCGACCGTGCCGGCACCCATGCTCTGCTGCGCCACCGGCTTGTGCGGCGGACGCTCCCACTCGGTGCGCATGTCGCGCAGGCGGTTGCCGACCCGCTGCAGGGCGTCGATCAGTTCGTGGTCGAACACGCCGCCATTGCGGTGCAGCAGTTCCTGCAGCGCCACGGCCTCGCGGTTGATCGCGGTCAGGCGGTCCAGGTGGGTGTGCACGCCGCCCAGGGCCTGGGTGGCGATGTCCTCGAACTGCAGGGCGCGCACCGCTTCGGCGACGCTGCTGTCGATGGCGCGGCCGCACTCGGAGATCTCGCGCATGCCGTCGCCCAGCGAGTGGTTGATCGCGGCCACGTTGTCCAGCATCGCCGCGGCCTCGGCCCGCGCCTCGCGGGAGCGGTCCATGTCGCGCGAGGCCATGTTCGAGACCGTCTCGCGGACCTTGGCGATGGCGTCCTTGGAGCTGTGCGCCAGCTTGCGGATCTGCTCGTTGAAGGTGGTCGAGCGCTCGGACAGGTTGCGCACCTCGTCGGCCACCACCGCGAAGCCGCGGCCCGCCTCGCCGGCACGCGCCGCTTCGATCGCCGCGTTCAGCGCCAGCAGATTGGTCTGGTCGGCGATCGACTTGACGTCTTCCAGCAGGGCGAAGATGCCGTCCAGGTGCTGGGACATGTCGTCGATGTAGTGCACCGTGGTGCTGCTCTGGCCGCTGACCTGCTCCAGCGCCTCCACCAGCTGCTCCATGCGCTGGCTGGCATGCTGGGCGAAGCGGGCCACGTCCACCCCGGCGCCGCCGTCTTCGCCGGCGCGGTCGACGATGCGGGCCAGCGCCACGCTCTGCTGTCGCGACTTGCGATTCATCGCCTCGAAGCTGCCACCCAGGCCGCTGACCGCCTGGCGGATCAGCTCGCGGGCACGTTCGATCTCGGAGCGGGAGCCCTCGATCTCGTTGCCGACGAAGCTGCGCAGCTCGGTCAGCAGGTGGTCCTGCTCGCGCATGACCTTGGCCTGCTCCGGCGAGCGCCGGCTCTGGCTGTACGCGGTCCAGCCGGCGAAACCGAGCCAGCTCAGCGTCATGGTGGTGAGGATGGCCCAACGGACCGGGGCCGGCCAATCGAAACCGGCGGCGATGGGGAACAGCAGCGTCAGGGCGAGCGGGGCGGCCAGACGGATCAGGAGGCGTGAGTACATGGAAGTTCTCGGCAGATTCACGATTGCTGTATCGGCCGTCCCCCCCGGGTCTTTAGCAACGCGGTGCGCGGATCATCGAAACCTGCCGACATTCGTACGATCTGCGTCGCAGAACCACCGCGGGCGGCGCGCTGCCGACCCGGTGCCGGCACCCCGGGGGACTCAGCGCAATGCGCGGTCCACGGTCTCGCGCATGCGCCGCTTGGCCAGCAGGAAATCCCACAGGCTGCCGCCCATCTGCCGCCACAGCACCGCCGCACGCACCGCCGCCAGCAGCAGCGCGCGAATCTCCGCCACCACCCCGGCCTGGCCGAGGTAATGCGGGTTGCCCTGCACCATCACCCGTGGGCGCAGGTGACTGATGGTGTCGGCGTAGAGCTGGCCCAGCGCCGCGATCACCTCCGGGTGGGTGCTGTCGGCATGGCGCTCCAGCAGCGGCGCGATCCGGGCCAGGCCGGCGTCGACCTTGGCGTCGGTCTCGGCATCGCCGGCGAAGCGCCGTTCCAGCTGGATCACCGCCAGCGCCAGCCGCGGCAGCACCTCGTCCTGGCCCTGGTTGCGGAAGTAGTTGTGCAGCAGGCGCAGGCCCGGCGCCAGGTCGGCGCGGCGGCCGTAGACCGCTTCGGGGCTGGGCGCGTCGATGCGGAACACGCTGTCGAGCAGGGTGCGCACCAGCGACGCCTCCGACTGGCCGGTCTCGGCGATGCGCCGCACCTGCTGCAGGGCCTGGGCCATGCCCGCCAGCGCCAGCATGCGCGCGTCCATGGAATCGGTCATCGAATGGGGTCCTCGTGTACGGCGGGGGCCTGCTGCGCCAGGCGGCGCTCCAGCGGGGCATCGGTGGTGGCGATCACGGCGCCGCCCAGGCATTCCTCGCCCTGGTACAGCACCAGCGACTGCCCGGGGGTGACGGCGCGCTGCGGGCGCGCGAAGCGGACCGACAGGGTGCCGTCGTCGGCGACCTCGACCGTGCAGGGCTCGTCGGCCTGGCGGTAGCGGGTCTGCGCGGTGCACTCGAAGCGCCGTGCCGGCGGCGCGCCGGCGATCCAGTGGGCGGCCTCGGACTGCAGCCCGTTGGCCATCAGGTAGGGGCTGTCGCGGTCCTGGTCGACGTACAGCACGTTGCGGGCGACGTCCTTGCCGACCACGTACCACGGCGCCGCGGCGCGGCCGCGCACCCCGCCGATGTTCAGGCCCTCGCGCTGGCCCAGGGTGAAGTAGAACACGCCCGGATGCTCGGCCACGACCTGCTCGTGCGGGTCGCGGATCTCGCCGCGCCGCGCCGGCAGGTAGCGGCCCAGGAATTCGCGGAAATCGCGTTCGCCGATGAAGCAGATGCCGGTGGAATCCTTCTTGGCGTGGGTCGGCAGGCCGGCCTCGCGGGCGATGCGGCGCACCTGTTCCTTGGGCAACTCGCCGACCGGGAACAGGGTCGCGGCCAGTTGCGCCTGGCCCAACTGGTGCAGGAAGTAGCTCTGGTCCTTGTTGCGGTCCAGCCCGCGCAGCAGCCGCCAGCGGCCGCCGACGCTGTCCACCCGCGCATAGTGGCCGGTGGCGATGCGCTCGGCACCGAGTTCGCGCGCCGCGTCCAGGAAATGCTTGAACTTGACCTCGCGGTTGCACAGCACGTCCGGGTTGGGCGTGCGTCCGGCGGCGTACTCGGCCAGGAAGTGAGCGAACACGCCTTGCCAGTACTCCTGCGAAAAGTCGCGGAAATGGAAGGGGATGCGCAGTCGCCCGCACACCGCCACCGCATCGCGGCGGTCGTCGTCGGCGCGGCAGTCGCCGCTGCCGTCGTCGGCCCAGTTCTGCATGAACAGGCCGGACACCGCCGCGCCCTGCTGGACCAGCTGCCAGGCCGCCACCGACGAATCCACGCCGCCGGAGACCCCGACCATGACCGCTGCGCCGCTCATGCCACCTGCCGCAACAGGTCCAGCGGGTAGCGGCGCCCGGCCAGGAAATCGGCCACCACCTGCCACACCAGCGGGCTGCGCCAGCGCGGCGCTTCGGCCTGCAGTTCGGCCGGGGTCATCCACAGCGCGCGCACGATGCCGGTGTCCAGCGGCCGCTGCGGGTCGTGCGCGACCGGATCGGCGGCGAAGGCGAAGCGCAGGTAGTGGCGGCCGGTGTCGGCCTTCCACTGGTAGGCGCCGATGAACGCGGTCGGTTGCACCTGCCAGCCGGTTTCCTCCAGCGTCTCGCGTACCGCGGCCTCGATCAGGCTCTCGTCCGGCTCCAGGTGGCCGGCCGGCTGGTTCAACACCAGCGCTCCGGCGATGGCTTCCTCGACCTGCAGCAGGCGCCCGTCGCGCACCACCACCGTGGCCACGGTCACATCCGGCTGCCAGGGTTCCGAGGCCGCCGTCATCAGAACAGGTCCTTGCCGCCGTTGAGTTCGGCGTCCATCGCGTCGGCGCCGCGCGCGGCCGCTTCCAGCGCTTCGCGCAGCGCCGCATCGTCGGCATCGGCGGGGATCTTGACCACGAACACCGCGGTACCGCCCTGGCGCACCCAGCCGCCGAGAATGTCCGACTGCGCATCCTCCAGCAGCCGGTTGGCGACCTTGGCGGGCAGGCTGTCGCCCTGCGCCTGGTAGGCCGGCGACCACACCTCGCGGATGCGGTAGCTGCCGAAGGTCTCCACCGGCGAGCGCACGTAGGTGAGCTGCTTGCGCTCTTGCCCGTGGTCGCGCAGGCCGAACAGCACCTGGTAGTCGCCGTCCTCGTCGGCCTGCACGTCGTAGCCCAGCGCCTGCAGACGCTTGCCCAGCGCCGCATCCGGCGGCTCGGCGGCGGCCGGCAGGGCGGCGGCGAGCAATGCGGCCAGCAGCGGAAGCTTGGGGAACATCGTCGAATGCATGCGCAGCGCCATCGAAAGGAGGGGAATTGTGCGGGCAGGGCCGGCGATCGTCCAATCCTGGCCGGCGGCCCCCGTATATAATGGGCGGATGCCCCGCAAGAATTCCCCCGAGCACGATCATGGCGTCATGGTGGAGACCGGCAAGCCGGAAGTCGCCCGCCCGCCCATGTATCAGGTGCTGTTGCTGAACGACGACTACACCCCGATGGACTTCGTGGTGACCGTGCTGCAGCAGTTCTTCTCCCTCGACCTGGAGCGCGCCACCCAGGTGATGCTGCACGTGCATACCCGCGGCCGCGGGGTGTGCGGGGTCTATACCCGCGAGGTGGCTGAATCCAAGGTGGCTCAGGTGAACGAGTTCTCGCGGATGAACCAGCATCCCCTGTTGTGCACGATGGAAAAAGCCTGATAGTGGGAGGCGTCGGTCACCGGTTTGCCCGGACTAACGCGGTGTGAACACACTGATCCGATAGGGTTGTGGAAATTCGCAACTCAAGCCACATATTGTCGGCAACAGACGTCGGAGTACACCATGTTCAGCAAAGATCTCGAGCAGACCATCGGCCAGTGCTACAAGCGCGCCCGGGAAGCCCGTCATGAGTTCATGACGGTGGAGCACCTGCTGTTGGCACTGCTCGACAATCCCTCCGCCCAGGCCGTGCTCAAGGCCTGCGGCGCCGACGTCGACCGCCTGCGCGGCGACCTGGAACAGGCCATCGAAGCCTCTGTGGCGCGCCTGGCCGACGACGATGGCCGCGACACCCAGCCCACCCTGGGCTTCCAGCGGGTGCTGCAGCGGGCGGTCTACCACGTGCAGTCCTCGGGCAAGAAGGAGGTCAGCGGCGCCAACGTGCTGGTGGCGATCTTCGGCGAGAAGGACTCGCACGCGGTGTACTTCCTGAACCAGCAGGACATCACCCGCCTGGACATCGTCAACTACCTGTCCCACGGCATCGCCAAGATGGGCGAGGACGGCGAGCACGCCGCGCCGTCCGACGGCGAGCCCAAGGGCGAGGCGGGCGAGGGCGAACCGAAGGGCGACGCGCTGGCCGAGTACGCCACCAATCTGAACGAGCAGGCCCGCAATGGCCGCATCGACCCGCTGGTGGGCCGCGCCGACGAGATCGAGCGCACCATCCAGGTGCTGTGCCGCCGCCGCAAGAACAACCCGCTGTACGTGGGCGAGGCCGGCGTCGGCAAGACCGCCATCGCCGAGGGCCTGGCCAAGCGTATCGTCGAGGGCACGGTGCCCGAGGTGCTGGCCGACGCGGTGATCTTCTCGCTCGACCTGGGCGCGCTGGTTGCCGGCACCAAGTACCGCGGCGACTTCGAGAAGCGCCTGAAGGGCGTGCTGACCTCGCTGAAGAAGGTCCCCAACGCGGTGCTGTTTATCGACGAGATCCACACCATCATCGGCGCCGGTTCCGCCTCCGGCGGCACCATGGACGCCTCCAACCTGATCAAGCCGGCGCTGTCCTCGGGCGAGCTGCGCTGCATCGGCTCGACCACCTTCCAGGAATACCGCGGCATCTTCGAGAAGGACCGCGCCCTGGCGCGGCGCTTCCAGAAGATCGACATCGTCGAGCCGACGGTGGGCGAAACCTTCGAGATCCTGCAGGGCCTCAAGCCCAAGTACGAGGCGCACCACGGCGTGACCTACGCCGACGACGCACTGCAGGCGGCGGTGGACCTGTCGGTCAAGCACATCGGCGACCGGCTGCTGCCGGACAAGGCGATCGACGTGATCGACGAGGCCGGCGCGCGCCAGCGGCTGCTGCCGGAAGGCCAGCGCAAGGAGCTGATCGACATCGAGGAGATCGAGACCATCGTCGCCAAGATGGCGCGGATCCCGGCCAAGCAGGTCAGCGCCACCGACAAGGACGTGCTGCAGCACCTGGAGCGCAACCTGAAGATGGTGATCTTCGGCCAGGATCCGGCGATCGAGACCCTGTCCTCGTCGATCAAGCTGGCGCGCTCGGGCCTGGCCAATCCGGAAAAACCGATCGGCAACTTCCTGTTCGCCGGTCCCACCGGCGTGGGCAAGACCGAGGTCACCAAGCAGCTGGCGCTGCAGCTGGGCATCGAGCTGGTGCGCTTCGATATGTCCGAGTACATGGAACCGCATTCGATCAGCCGCCTGATCGGTGCGCCCCCGGGCTACGTCGGCTTCGACCAGGGCGGCCTGCTGACCGAGAAGATCGTCAAGACCCCGCACTGCGTGCTGCTGCTGGACGAGGTGGAGAAGGCGCACCCGGACATCTTCAACATCCTGTTGCAGGTCATGGACCGCGGCGTGCTCACCGACACCAACGGGCGCGAGGCCAACTTCAAGAACGTGATCCTGGTGATGACCACCAATGCCGGTGCCACCCAGGCCTCGCGGCGCTCGATCGGCTTCACCCAGCAGGACCACTCCACCGATGCGATGGAGATCATCCGCCGCAGCTTCACCCCGGAGTTCCGTAACCGCCTGGACGCGGTGGTGCAGTTCCAGCCGCTGGCCTTCAGCCACATCCTGCGCGTGGTCGACAAGTTCGTGATCGAGCTGGAGATGCTGCTGCAGGAGAAGCACGTGTCGCTGTCGGCGACCCCGACCGCGCGCGACTGGCTGGCCCAGCACGGCTTCGACCCGCTGATGGGCGCGCGGCCGATGGCGCGGGTGATCCAGGACAAGGTCAAGCGCCCGCTGGCCGACGAGCTGCTGTTCGGCAAACTGGTCAACGGCGGCCGCGTCACCATCGACGTGCGCGACGGCGAGCTGGTGGTGGACACCCAGGCCGAGCCGGAGCGCCTGCTGCCGGCGACGGTGGACTGAGGCCGACAGGCACGACGAAAGGCGGCTGCAGAGGCTGCAGCCGCCTGGCGGGGTCACCGTCGTTCCACCGTTGCAGACGCGAAAGGCGGCCGTGGGCCGCCTTCTTCATGTCCGCCGGGGCGGATTACTTCATGCGGTAGGTGATGCGACCCTTGGTCAGGTCGTACGGGGTCATTTCGACCTTCACCCGGTCGCCGGTCAGGATGCGGATGTAGTTCTTGCGCATGCGGCCGGAGATGTGGGCGATGATTTCGTGCCCGTTTTCCAGCTTGACCCGGAACGTGGTATTGGGCAACGTCTCGCTGACGGTGCCTTCGAATTCGATGGAGTCGTCTTTCGACATGTAATCCTGTGCGATTCGGAACGGCCAAAGGCCTGAAGAGCGAGGATTTTACTCGCCTGGGCCGCGCCATGCAAAGTTTGCGTTAATCCCGCTCAGCCCTGGGCCAGTTCCGCGGCCGCCAGGGTGCCGAACCGCAGCGTCCACGGCGCGGCCTCGGCGGTCGCCGCCACCAGCGGCGCGATGGTGTCCAGGAACCGCGCACGCGGCCAGCGCTCGGCGCCGAGGCTGAGCAGGTGGTCGTTCTCCACCTGCGCGTCGATCAGCGGCCAGCCCCAGCCGTGCAGGCGCCGCGCCAGTGCCGCCAGCGCCACTTTGGAACCGCCGCTGCGCGCACTGAACATGCTCTCGCCGAAGAACATGCGCCCGCGCGCCACCCCATAGATGCCGCCGACCAACTCGTCGCCGTCGAACACTTCCACCGAATGTGCGTGGCCGGCCTGGTGCAGGGCCAGATAGGCGTCGCGCATCGGCGGGGTGATCCAGGTGCCGTCCTGGCCGCGGCGGGGAATCTGCGCGCAGGCGTCGATGACCTGGGCGAAGGCGGTGTCGGCGCGCAGCGTCCACGGGCAGTGGCGCAGGCTGCGCCGGAAGCGCGAGGACAGGCGCACGCCGTCGCTGCGGAACACGGTGCGTGGGTCCGGGCTCCACCACAGGATTGGCTCGCCGTCGGAGTACCAGGGGAAGATGCCCTGCGCGTAGGCCGCGAGCAGGCGGGTCGGCGACAGGTCGCCGCCGACCGCGAGCAGGCCGTCCGGCTCGCGCAGGGCGCTGGACGGCGGCGGGAACGGGGCGGCGGGATCGGCCGCGAGCAGGGCAGGGAGACGACGCATCGCCGGCAGCGTAGCCGATGCCTCAGGCGTCGTGGCGGAACGGCGAGTGGCGCTGCAGCGCCGCCGCGTGCTGGCGCACCTCTGCGCGCTCCTGCGCGCACCACTCGGCCAGCGGCACGCGGAAGCCGGGGTCGGCGATCCAGTGGCGGCTGCGCACCAGCCGCGGCAGAAAGCCGCGGGCGATCTTGTGCTGGCCCTGCGCGCCCGGCTCGAAGCGGGTCAGGCCCTCGCGCAGGCAGTACTCGATACCCTGGTAGTAGCAGGTCTCGAAGTGCAGGCCGGGCAGGGGCTCGCCGCCCCAGTAGCGGCCGTACAAGGTGTCGCCGCCGCGCAGGCAAAACGCCCCGGCCACCGGCGTGCCGTCATGCATGGCCAGGAAGATCAGCAGGTTGCGCGGCATCGTGCGCGCAAGGTGCGAGAAGAAGTCCAGGGTCAGCGCCGGCGAATTGCCGTAGTCGTCGAAAGTGCGCAGATAGAAGCCGTACATCGCCTGCAGATCGGCGGCGCTGGCCTCGTCGCCGTGCAGCACGCGGAAGCCGATGCCGGCGCGCTGCACCTTGGCCCGCTCCTGGCGGATGTTCTTGCGGTGCTTGTGGTCCATCGCGCCCAGGTAATCGTCGAACGTGGTCCAGCCGGCGTCGTTGTGCCACTGGTACTGCACGTCGTTGCGCTCCAGCCAGTCGGCGCCGAACGCAGCGTCCTCGTCGGCGCGGTGGAAATTGACGTGGGCCGAGGACAGGGCGGTGCGCTCGGTCAGCGCCTGCATGGCCGCGAGCAGTTCCTGTCGCGCCGCCAGGTCGCGGGCGAGCAGCCGTGGCCCGGTCACCGGCGAGTACGGCACCGCGCACAGCCACTTGGGGAAGTAGTCCTGGCCGTAGCGCGCATAGGCATGCGCCCAGGCATGGTCGAACACGAATTCGCCGTGCGAGTTGCTTTTGACGTACCCGGGCGCCGCCGCGACCAGCGTCTCGCCGTCCCAGACGGTGAGATGCAACGGGCTCCAGCCCCAGTCCGGGCGCAGGCAGCCGTGCCGCTCCAGGCCGGCCAGGAAGGCGTGGGCGACGAAGGGATTGCGGCCGTCGTGCAGGGCGTCCCAGTCGGCGGCGGCGACCGTATCGAGCTGGTGCAGCCAGCGGATCCGGCTCATCGCCGGCGCTGCTCGCGGTGGAAGGCGGCGCAGCGGTGGCCCGCGTCACCGGCCGCGCGCGCGGGCGCACGGCCGGCCAGACGCCGGCAGTGCAGGACGTGCGCGGACTCAGGCACCCTTGTCCAGATAGCGCTCGGCGTCCAGTGCGGCCATGCAGCCGAAGCCGGCCGAGGTGATCGCCTGGCGGTAGTGCTGGTCGGCGACGTCGCCGGCGGCGAACACGCCCGGCACCGAGGTCTCGGTGGCGGCGCCGCCGAGGCCGGAACGGATCTCCAGGTAGCCGTTGTGCATGGCCAGCTGGCCGTCGAACAGCTGGGTGTTGGGGTGATGGCCGATGGCGACGAAGAAGCCGTGCGCTTCCAGGTCGCGGGTGCTGCCGTCCTGCACCGACTTGACCCGCACGCCGGTGACGCCGGCCTCGTTGCCCAGCACCTCGTCCACCTGGTGGTGCCAGACGGTCTCGATCTTGCCGGCGGCGACCTTGGCGAACAGCTTGTCCTGCATGATCTTTTCCGCGCGCAGGGTGTCGCGGCGGTGCACCAGATAGACCTTGCGGGCGATGTTGGACAGGTACAGCGCCTCTTCCACGGCGGTGTTGCCGCCGCCGACCACGACCACGTCCTGGTCCTTGTAGAAGAAGCCGTCGCAGGTGGCGCAGGCGGACACGCCGCGGCCCTTGAACGCCTCTTCCGAGGGGATGCCCAGGTACTTGGCGGTGGCGCCGGTGGCGATGATCAACGCGTCGCAGGTGTAGTCGCCGCTGTCGCCGCTGAGCCGGAACGGGCGCTGCGACAGGTCGGCGGTGTGGATGTGGTCGAAGATCACCTCGGTCTCGAAGCGCTCGGCATGCGCCTGCATGCGCGCCATCAGGTCCGGGCCCATCAGGCCGTGGGGGTCGCCCGGCCAGTTGTCGACCTCGGTGGTGGTCATCAGCTGGCCGCCCTGCTGCAGGCCGGTGATCACCACCGGCTTGAGATTGGCGCGCGCGGCGTAGACCGCGGCGGTCCAGCCGGCCGGGCCGGAACCCAGGATCAGCAGGCGGGAATGCTTGGCGGAATTGGCGGCAGAGGGGCTCATGTATACTCGCGAACAGGGTGAAATGGCGGCGGAAACGCGGCATTGCGCGGATTCCGGCGAAGGCGCATAGAGTGGCGGCCGGCCTGGAACGAATCAAGCTGCGTGGCGGAAACGCTGCGGCCCGCTGCGACAGACAGCCTGTCTCGCGTGTCGTTGCCCGCCGCGATCGGGCGCTGCCGGCGTCGGCCTGCGCAAGTCCGGACGATTCAGTTACCGACTGCTGAAATGCAAGGGCGAGTCGTTTATTATCAATCACTAACGATGCATTTCTAAGGTCTGGTCATAGCGTGGCGAAGCAGGTTCCGGAACGCGGCAAAACCCAGGGCGCCAATGCGGCGGCACGCAAGCAGGGCGCCGCGCCCAACCCACGCCGGCAGAAGCTGTGGCGCGATCTGGCGCTGATCGCGATCGCGCCGCTGCTGCTGTACCTGCTGGCCAGCCTGGCCACCTATTCGGCGACCGATCCGGGCTGGTCGCATACCGGCAGCGTGGTCGCGCCGGTGCACAACATGGGCGGCAAGTTCGGCGCCTGGATCGCCGACGTGCTGCTGCAACTGTTCGGCTATGTGGCCTTCCTGCTGCCGGTGGTGATCGGCGCGATCTCCTGGATCGCGCTGTTCGGCATGGACCAGGACGGCGATGGCGAGGCCGACCTGGGGCCGGCGCTGCGCCTGGTCGGCATCGTCGGTTTCCTGATCGCCGCCACGGGGCTGCTGCACCTGCGCCTGTTCGCCGGCGACGTGGCCGGGGCCGGCGGCATCCTCGGCAAGCTGGTCGGCAATTCGCTGGGCGCCGGGTTCGGCGCGCTCGGCGCCAACCTGTTCGTGCTGGTATTGCTGCTGGTATCGGTGACCCTGGCCACCGGGCTGTCCTGGTTCGCGGTGATGGAGCGCATCGGCAAGGCGGTGATGACCCTGCCGGCGCTGGCCCGCCGCGGCACCCAGCAGGCCAACGAATGGCAGCAGACCCGCGCCATGCGCGAGGAACGCGAGGAAGTGCGCAAGGTCGATGCCGTGCAGCGCGCCAAGCGCGAGCCGGTCAAGATCGAGCCGCCGCCGGCGCCGGTGGTGGAGAAGAGCGAGCGCGCCAAGCGCGAGCAGCAGATCCCGCTGTTTCACGGCACCGGCAGCGACCCGTCCGGGGTGCCGCCGCTGGCCCTGCTGGACGATCCTAAGCCGCAGGCCAAGGGCTATTCCGAGGAGACCCTGGAAACCCTGTCGCGGCAGATCGAGTTCAAGCTCAAGGACTTCCGCATCGAGGCGCAGGTGGTCGGCGCCTATCCGGGCCCGGTCATCACCCGCTTCGAGATCGAGCCGGCGCCGGGCATCAAGGTCAGCCAGATCAGCTCGTTGGACAAGGACATCGCCCGCGGCCTGTCGGTGAAGTCGGTGCGCGTGGTCGACGTGATCCCGGGCAAGTCGGTGATCGGCCTGGAGATCCCCAATGTCAGCCGCGAGATGATCTATCTCAGCGAGCTGCTGCGCTCCAAGGAATACGACAAGTCGGCCAGCCCGCTGACCCTGGCCCTGGGCAAGGACATCGCCGGGCGCCCGACCGTGGCCGACCTGGCGCGCATGCCGCACCTGCTGGTCGCCGGCACCACCGGCTCGGGCAAGTCGGTGGCGGTCAACGCGATGGTGCTGAGCCTGCTGTACAAGGCCTCGGCCAAGGACCTGCGGATGCTGATGATCGACCCGAAGATGCTCGAACTGAGCGTCTACCAGGGCATCCCGCACCTGCTGGCGCCGGTGGTCACCGACATGAAGGAGGCCGCCAACGGCCTGCGCTGGTGCGTGGCGGAGATGGAGCGCCGCTACAAGCTGATGAGCGCGGTCGGCGTGCGCAACCTGGCCGGCTTCAACAAGAAGGTCAAGGACGCGCAGGATGCCGGGCAGCCGCTGATGGACCCGCTGTTCAAGCCCAACCCGGACCTGGCCGAGGCGCCGCGTCCGCTGGACACGCTGCCGTTCATCGTCATCTTCATCGACGAATTCGCCGACATGATGATGATCGTCGGCAAGAAGGTCGAAGAGCTGATCGCGCGCCTGGCGCAGAAGGCCCGTGCCGCCGGCATCCACCTGATCCTGGCCACCCAGCGCCCCTCGGTGGATGTGATCACCGGCCTCATCAAGGCCAACATCCCGACCCGCATCGCCTTCCAGGTCAGCTCCAAGATCGACTCGCGCACCATCCTCGATCAGTCCGGCGCCGAAACCCTGCTCGGCCACGGCGACATGCTGTATCTGCCGCCGGGCACGGCGATGCCGGACCGCGTGCACGGCGCCTTCGTCAGCGACGAGGAAGTGCACCGGGTGGTCGAGCACCTCAAGGCCAGCGGCCCGGCCGACTACATCGAGGGTGTGCTCGACGAGGTGCAGACCATGGGCGACGGCACCGTGATCGGCGCCACCGGCCTGCCCGAGGCCGGCGGCGGTGGCGGCGACGAATCCGATCCGCTGTACGACGAGGCCCTGCGCATCGTCACCGAGACCCGCCGCGCCTCGATCTCCGGCGTGCAGCGGCGGCTGAAGATCGGCTACAACCGCGCCGCGCGGCTGATCGAGGCGATGGAAGCCGCCGGCGTGGTCAGCCCGCCCGAACACAACGGCGACCGCAGCGTGCTGGCGCCGCCGCCGCCGAAGTGAACCGCACCGCGCCGTCCGCCGGCCATGGCCGGCGTCTGCCTGGCCGGAGGCCTGTGCGCACCGCGCGCTGGCTGTTCGGCGCGGCGCTGCTGGCGCTGGCCGGCCTCGCCGGCGCGCAACCGGCGCCGGCCGCGCATCCCGATGCCGACCAGGCCGCGGGTGCGGCGACTGCCCCGGTGGTCAGCAACAACTACAGCTACGTGCGCTACCGCGCCGACTATGAGGTGCGCGAGGACGCCACCAGCGTCGAGACCGACGAGTACGAGTTGCTGCTCAAGACCAAGGCCGGCGTCGACCAGTTCAGCCAGGTGCGGCTGGGCTACAGCGAGAAGCTGGAGACGCTGGAGGTGCTGGCCGCCTACACGCTGACCCCGGACGGGCTGCGCCACGACGTGCCGGCCGACAAGATCTACACCCAGGAAAGCTATTCGAGCGCATCGGCGGCGATGTACGCCGACCGCAAGGTCAAGGTGGTGGTGTTCCCCAACCTGATGCCCGGCGCGCGCCTGGTGTACCGGGTGCGCCGCACCCAGACCGTGCCGTACTTCCCCGGCTACTTCAGCCTGTGGGAGACCTTCAGCGTGTTCTCCCAGTATGACGACGCCACGGTGACCCTGGTGGCGCCGCGGCGCCTGCAGATGCACCTGTACACGCGCGGCGTGCAGGGCAGCGACGCGCCGCGGATCGACGGCGAGCAGGCGCGCTGGGAATGGCGCTACAGCCGCCGCGAGCCGATGAAGAGCCAGAACTGGTCGGCGGCCACCTGGGAATTCAGCCCGACCATCATGGCCAGCAGTTTCCGCCGCTGGTCGCAGATGGCCCAGGCCTACCAGCGCAGCAGCGCCGCCGCCGCGCAGGTCACGCCCAAGGTGCGCGCCCGCGCCGAGCAGATCACCGCCGGCATCGGCGATCGCCGCGCGCAAGCTGCCGCGCTGTACGCGTGGGTGGCGCGCAACATCCGCTACGTGGCGGTGTACCTGGGCAACGGCGGGCTGCAGCCGAACAGCGCCGACAGCATCCTCGACAACCACTACGGCGACTGCAAGGACCACACCGTGGTGCTGGAAGCGCTGCTGGCGGCCAAGGGCATCGCCAGCACGCCGGTGCTGATCGGTGCGCAGGGCGGGCCGACCCTGCCGGAGGTGCCGGTGCTGGGCCGCTTCAACCACGCCATCACCTATCTGCCCGAATTCAAGCTGTACGTGGATTCGACCAGCCCGTACGCGCGCTTCGGCCAGTTGCCGGCCGGCGATCTGGGTGCGCCGGTGCTGCACACGGCCGACGGCACCGTGGCGCGCACGCCGCCGGACGACGCCAAGCGCAACCGCTACCTGGTCGAGACCGACTACCGCTTCGCCGCCGACGGCAGCGTGAGTGGGATCACCCGGCTGGACAGCGGCGACGTCGGCGAGGTCGGCCTGCGCACGATGTTCGTGCAGCTCAACGCGCAGAACCGCACCCGCATCGAGGAGTCGATCGTCGCCGCGTCCGGCTTCGACGGCAGCGGCGAGTTGCTGCTGCAGGGCACGCCACAGGACCTGAGCCGGCCGTTCGGCTACGCCTACCGCTTCCAGGCCCACGACTACGTCGACTTCGGCGTGGTCGGCGGCATGAGCCTGCCGTTGATGCCCGGCGCCGATTCGGTGCGCGGGGTCTACAGCACCGCCTCGGCGGAGCGCAACCTGACCCCGTTCTATTGCAACGACAACGCGCGCAGCGAAACCTACCGGCTGACCTTCCCGGACAGCGTGCCGATCATCGCGATCCCGGCCGACACCCATTTCCGCAACGCCGCCGGCGAGTACGCCGCGACCTGGGTGCGCGACGGGCAGACCGTGACCGCCACGCATACGCTGCACCGGCGCGCGATCCACGGCCCGGCCGCGCTGTGCCAGCCGCAGGACTACGCCGCCTTCCGCGAGCTGTACCAGCAGGTGCGGCGCGGCTTCCGCGGCCAGATCCTGTATGGCGACCTCGGCCGGATGCAGACCGGGCCGTAGACCTGGCGCGGCCGGCCATCCTCTGATCGCCTATTCAGGCGCGGCGCGTCACACTTCCCACACTCCATCCGGAAATCCATCCGCATGCTTCGCACACTCCGCTACACCGTCCTCGCCACCGCGCTGCTGGCCGGCTCCGCCTTCGCCGGCGCCCGCGAGGACCTCACCGCCTTCACCCGCGGGCTGAAGGGCCTGGACGGCCAGTTCGCGCAGAAGGTCTACGACGGCAAGGGCACGCTGAAGGAAAGCTCCAGCGGCCGCGTCGCGCTGTCGGCGCCGCGCCTGTTCCGCTGGGAGTACCGCAAGCCGTATACCCAACTGATCGTCGCCGACGGCAGCAAGGTCTGGGTCTACGACCCGGACCTGAAGCAGGCCACGGTGCGCGCGCAGGGCAGCGAGGAACAGAACAGCCCGCTGACCGCGCTGATCGACCCGGGCCGGCTCGACCGCCAGTACGACGTCAGCGAAGAGGCGGTGGCCCGCGACGGGCTGCAGTGGCTGACCATGACCCCGAAGGTGGACACCGAGGCCAGCTTCCAGATGGCCAAGCTCGGCTTCGACCGCAATGGCCTGGCGCGCATGGAAGTGGTCGACCCGGTCGGCCAGCGCACCGAGATCAGCTTCAGCGACTGGAAGCGCAACCCGGCCTTCGCCGCCGGCACCTTCCGCTACGTCCCGGACAAGGACGTGGACGTGGTCGGCGACCGCTGAGCCGGCGGCCGCCGCGCGCCGGGTCGGTACGCGGCGGCCTTTCCGCTCAGTTGGGGCAGGTCTGCACTTCGATGCTGACGTGGCCCAGCGTGGCCACGCCCTGCAGGCGGGCGTGGTAGAACGCCGCCGGCCGCGGTTTGTGCGTCACCAGCGACACGATCGCTGCGTGCTGGCCGGGGCCGACCCGCCACACGTGCAGGTCGGCGATGCGTTCGTCGTCCTGCTGCAGGCGGTCGCGGATCTGCGCCTGCAGCGCCGCCGGCGCCGAGGCGTCGAGCAGTACCGCACCGGTGTCGCGCAGCAGCGCCAGCGACCAGCGGGCGATGACGATGGCGCCGACGATGCCCATCAACGCATCGGTCCAGGTCCAGCCCAGGTACTTGGCCAGCAGCAGGGCGACGATCGCCATCACCGAGGTCAGCGCGTCGGCCAGCACGTGCATGTAGGCCGAGCGCAGGTTGTGATCGGCGTGCGCGTGGCGGTCGTGGCTGTGCGCCGGCGCGGCATGGGCGTGCGCATGCCCGTGGTGATCGTGCGGGTGGTGATGGTCGTGATCGTGGTCATGCCCATCGTGATGCGCATGCTCGTCATGCCGGTGCGCGGCGTGGGTATGGCCGTGATCGTGGTCGTGATGATGGCCGTGCCCATGCCCATGATCGTGGTGGTGGTCGGCGCCCAGCATCCAGGCGCTGAGCAGGTTCACCAGCAGGCCCAGCGCCGCGATCCACAGCGCTTCGTCGTAGGCGATGTGCACCGGCTGCGCCAGGCGCAGTGCCGACTCCACGCCGATGCCCAGGGCGATCAGCGCCAGGATCAGCGCGCTGGAGAAGCCGGCCAGGTCGCCGACCTTGCCGGTGCCGAAGGTGAAGCGCGGATTGTGCCGGTGCCGGCGCGCGAACCAGTACGCGAAGCCGGCCAGCGACAGCGCGCCGGCGTGGGTGGCCATGTGCAGGCCGTCGGCCAGCAGCGCCATCGAGCCGGTCCACCAGCCGGCGACGATCTCCACGATCATCATCGCGGCGGTCAGCGCCACCACCGACCAGGTGCGGCGCGCATTGCGCTCGTGGCGGGTGCCGAGGAAGTCGTGCTGATGGGTAAAGGCGTCCAGGGTGTCGTGGTGGCTCATGGCGGGGTCGGCCGGGCAGGGAGGCGCCGCGATTCTAGCGCTGGCGTCGGTGCCACGCAGGCTGGCGACGACGGGGATGCCGGCAGGGGCACATGCAGGCCGCACGGCGTGCACGGGCCGCGGCGATAGAATGGGCGCATGGCCAAACGCAGACCCTTCGCTTCCGATACCCCCGACCTGTTGAGCGTCGACCGCGAGGCCATGCGCCCGCTGGCCGAGCGCATGCGACCGCGCACGCTCGACGAGATGGTCGGGCAGAAGCGCCTGCTGGCGCTGACCAGTGCGCTGCGCCGCGCGGTCGCGTCCGGCCGCGTGCATTCGATGATCCTGTGGGGGCCGCCCGGCTGCGGCAAGACCACGCTGGCGCTGCTGCTGGCGCAGTACGCCGAAGCCGAGTTCAAGGCGATCTCGGCGGTGCTGTCCGGCCTGCCGGAGGTGCGGGGAGTGCTGGTCGAGGCCGCGCAGCGTTTCGCCGACGGGCGCCGCACGGTGCTGTTCGTCGACGAGGTGCACCGCTTCAACAAGGCGCAGCAGGATGCCTTCCTGCCGCATATCGAACGCGGCACCATCCTGTTCGTCGGCGCGACCACCGAGAATCCCTCGTTCGAACTGAATTCGGCGCTGCTGTCGCGCTGCCGCGTACATGTGCTGGAGGCGGTGTCGCCGCAGGACATCGCCGAGGCGCTGCAGCGGGCGCTGCACGATCCCGAACGCGGACTCGGCGCCGAGCACCTGCAGGTCTCCGATGCGGCCTTGCTGGAGATCGCCGGCGCCGCCGATGGCGACGTGCGGCGCGCGCTGACGTTGCTGGAAATCGCCGCCGAGCTGGCCCAGGACGAGGGCGGCGAGATCACCGCGCAGACCCTGCAGCAAGTGCTGGCCGACCGCACCCGCCGCTTCGACAAGGGCGGCGAGCAGTTCTACGACCAGATCTCGGCGCTGCACAAGTCGGTGCGCAGTTCCAATCCGGACGCGGCGCTGTACTGGCTCACGCGGATGCTCGACGGCGGCTGCGACCCGTCCTACCTGGCGCGGCGGCTGACCCGCATGGCGATCGAGGACATCGGCCTGGCCGACCCGCGTGCACAGTCGATGGCGCTGGAAGCCTGGGATATCTACGAGCGCCTGGGCAGCCCCGAAGGCGAACTGGCCTTCGCGCAGCTGGTGCTGTACCTGGCCAGCACCGCCAAGTCCAACGCCGGCTATGCCGCCTTCAACCAGGCCAAGGCCGAAGTGCGCGAGACCGGCACCCAGGAGGTGCCGCTGCATCTGCGCAACGCGCCGACCAAGTTGATGAAGACCCTGGGCTACGGCGCCGACTACCAGTACGACCACGATGCCGAGGGCGGCATCGCCCTGGACCAGACCGGCTTTCCCGATGCGATGGGCGAGCGGGTCTACTACCGGCCGGTGGAACGCGGCCTGGAGATCAAGCTCAAGGACAAGCTCGACCGCCTGCGCGCCGCGCGCGAGCAGGCGCGGGCTGACAAGGCCGGGCAGTCGGCTTCATAATCGGCGTACAGGAGATGGCATTCCTCCTCGAACCGCCCGCAGCACTGCGTGCTGATGATGCCTGCCCAACCCCCGCCGGGGTGGCAGGCGTGCGCCCCGGCATCGTCCTTGTGGAGAATCCGATGCCCGTTTCCTCTCGTTTTTCTGCTGCCGCTCCCGCATTCGTTTCGCGGAGGCACGCATGAACCTGACCCTGTGGTGGCAGCAATTGCTGCTGGCGATGGCCGGCGGCGCAGTCGGCTCCGGCCTGCGTTTCGCGGTCGGCAGCGCGCTGCTGCAGCGCTATGGCGCCGGCTTCCCGTGGGGCACGCTGGCGGTGAACTTGGCCGGCGCCTTCGTCGGCGGCTTCCTGCTGGTGTGGATCGAGGGCCGCGGCGCCAGCGCACCGTACTGGCGGGCGCTGCTGATCGTCGGCCTGGTCGGCGGGCTGACCACGTTCTCCTCGCTGATGATGGAAAGCATGGTGTTCGTGCGCAACGGGCGCATCGGCATGGTGCCGCTGTACCTGGCGATCACCCTCGCGGCGGGACTGGTGCTGGTGTTCGCCGGCGCGCGCACCGCCGCGGAACTGCGGCCGCCGACGGTAGCCGCCGATCGCTGAAAAAGGCGGGCGCTAGCCCAACAGGGCGGCGCCCACGCCCAGCGGCGGCGCCAGCAACGCCAGCGGCACGATCAGCCGCGGCCGGTACGGCAGCAGGCCCAGGGTCAGCAGCGCCGCGCTGGCGCTGAGCGAACCCACCCACAGCACCGGGCCGATGCCCCAGCCGCGCGCGGCCACGCAGCAGGCGAACGCCGCGCTCAACAGCAGCCAGCCGGCGGCCTGCAGTTGCCGCAGGCGCGGCGCGGCGGCGCGGCGTGCGCCGTACAGGTCGAGCTGGTGCTTCTCCATGCCCAGGCACAGCGCGACGAAGCCGGAGAAGGCCAGGCACAGGCCGAGGACGGTCATGCGCCCTCCGTGGCCAGGACCGGCTTGCCGGATCCGCCGCGATCGCGGGCGCGGCGTTCGGCCGCCGACAGCGGCGGTTGCCAGCGCTGCATGCGCCGCGCGGCCAGCGCCAGGGCGATACCGAGGAACAGGCAGACCAGGTCGAACCCGGCCAGTGCCCAGTCGCCGGCCAGCAGGCTCACGCCCAGGTGCGCATCGGTGGTGACGGCGTTGAGCAGCGGCAGCAGGCCGAACAGTGCCGCGCCCGCGTACAGTTGCCAGGCCCACATCGCGCGCTTCGGCCACACCTGCGCGGCGACCAGGGCCGCGGCCCAAGCCAGGAAGAACACCGCTGCTTCGCTTTCCGGGCGCGATTCCAGGTGCAGCGGCAGCAGCCGGTTGCCCCAGAAATAGGCGGCGAAGGCGATCGGCAGCCCGGCCACGGTGCCGATGTTGAGCGCGTCGACCAGGCGCAGGCCCAGACCGATGCGCCCGGCCTTGGCGTGCTTGGGCCGCTCCTTGACCGCCCACAGGATCGCGCCGCTGGCCACCATCAGGCAGCCGAGCAGGCCGCAGCCGAAGAACAGCCAGCGCAGCCAGGGACCGGCGAAGTGCGCCAGATGCAGGCCGTACAGGGTGCTGCGGGTTTCCGCGGCGGCGCCGAGTTCGCCGCTGCGGCCCAGGATCTGCCCGCTGGTCGCGTCCAGCAGCAGCGAGGGCGTGGTGTAGCCCAGGCGCTGGCCATCGCCCTGACGGATCTGGACGGCCGCGGCAGCGTCGCCGGCGTTGTAGACGGTGAAGCCGGCGATCGGCGCCTGCGCGCCCCATTCGCGGCGCGCCACGTCCAGCAGTTGCGCGATCGGCAGCATGTGGCCGGGCGTGCCGCTGGCCTCGCGCAGGTTCTGCGGTTCCTGGAAGGCCTCGGCATAGAACGCCTGCTCGGCGTCCGGATAGGCGGTCTGGATGCCCCAGGGCAGGTACATCAGCATCAGCGTGACCAGCCCGGTGTAGGTGATCATCGCGTGGTAGGGCAGGGCGAGCACCGCGCTGGCATTGTGGAAGTCCAGCCACGAGCGCTGGCCCTTGGCCGGGCGGAAGGTGAAGAAGTCCTTGAAGATCTTCTTGTGGGTGATCACGCCGCTGATGATCGCCACCAGCATGAACATCGCGCAGAAGCCGACAATGTAGCGCGCCCACAGCGCCGGGATGTAGTGCAGGTCGAAGTGCAGGCGGTAGAAGAAATCGCCGCCGCGGGTGTCGCGGGTGTCGCTGGCCTCGCCGCTGACCGGGTCGAGCAGGGCGCTGCCGAACATTGCCTTGCGGCTCGGGCGGGCGCCGTCGGCCGGCGGCGGATTGCGCCAGAACAGGTCGGTGAACGGCGCGCGCGGGTTGGCCAGCGACACGAACCACTGCGGCGACTGCGGCGCCTCGCGCTGCAGCAGCGCCACCGCGCGTGCGGCCACCACGTCGGTGCTCGGCTGCGTGCGCGGCAGTTCCGGACGCATCCACTGGCTGATCTCGTTGCGGAAATAGCTGGCGGTGCCGGCCATGAAGATCAGCAGCAGCACCCACGACACCAACAGGCCGCTCCAGGTGTGCAGCCAGGCCATCGATTGGCGGAATCCCTGCTTCATGGCGCGTGCTGCTGCAGCCAGGCGATCGCCAGTGCCATCGGTGCCAGCAATGCCGCGACGCCCAGCCAGGCGCGCCCGGCGCTGCGCGCGGCGAACGCCCACAGCGCGGTGCAGGCGCAGACCAGGATGCCCAGCATCATCCCGCTCAAGACCGCCTGCGCGCGCACCGATGGCCACAGCAGCGGCAGCAGCACGGAGGTGGCTGCGGCCAGCGCATAGCCGCCGACGATGGCGGCCAGGGTGCGTGCCAGTACGCCCAGCCAGGGAGGCAACCCGCGCGAGGCGGCGGTGGGCGGCGTGGAGAGGCGCGGCGGCGCTGGCGGAACTGGATGCATGGGGGCCCGTCGGGAGAGGCACCGGCTTGGCGACAGGGCTAGGCGGAGCGGGATGGCAGCGAGGCGATCAGTTTCGTTAATGATACGCATTCCTATTTTCGGCGCAATGTGCAGCTGGGGTCGGCACTGCGGCGCCTGCACGGCGCGCCCGGCTTGGTCGATGGCATCGGGAGCAGGACTCCTGCACCATCGGTCCTGCCATCGGGCTGCCTGGGGACGTCATGAAGATTCTGGTCGTCGACGATTACCGCACGATGCGGCGCGTCATCCGCATGCTGTTGGGCCAACTCGGCTATGACGACGTCGTCGAAGCAGCCGACGGCGAGGCGGCGCTGGCCGCGATGCGGGCGGAGAAGATCGGCCTGGTCATTTCCGACTGGAACATGGCGCCGATGACCGGTCTGGAGCTGCTGCGGGCGGTTCGCAGCGACGCACAGCTGAAAGGCACGCCGTTCCTGATGACGGTCACCGAGGGGCGCAGCGACAAGGTGATCGAGATCCGCGAAGCGGGTGTCAGCGGCTACATCGTCAAGCCGTTCAATGCGGACATGCTGAAGGAGAAGATCGCGTACGCGCTGTGAGTGGACCGCGGAGCGCAGGTGGGATCTGGTGGTCGCGTCAGTGTGGCGTGGCGGTCGCTGCGCCTGTGTTTGCGACCATCGCGTCGGCGGCGGCGATCTTTTGCGTCACCGCCTCGCGCAGTGGCGACGACGCCGGCAGCAAGGTCGACAGATGGCGCCAGTCGCCGGCCGCATCGGCATAGCGCTGCTGCTGGAAGGCGGCGATGCCACGCATCCATAGGGCGCGCTGGTTGTCCGGCTGCTGCGCCAGCGCCCGCTCGAGCATGGCGCGTGCGGCGCTGCCCACCGTGAGATCGGCGCGTTGCGCCATGTCGGTCTCGGCCCAGCCGAGCAGGGCTTCGACATTGTCCGGAGCGATCCGCAGCGCCTGCGCATAGGCCTGCTGCGCTTCGTGTGGGCGCTGCGCCTGTTGCGCGTCCCAGGCCTGCTGCAGCCAGCCTTGCAGCAGTTGCGCGGTCTGGTCCGGCGCGGGCGGCGGCAGCGGTTGCAGCGGGACGCCGGCCAGGGCCGCGGGTGTGCCGATGCGCCAGTACAGGCCGGCGCCCAGCAACGGCAGTAGCAGCGCAAGCAGCAGCGCGACGCCGCGTTGCCGACCTGCGCCGGAACGCTGGACGAGCAACGGGCGCAACACCGCGAACAGGGCAACGCCCAGCATCGCGGTGGCGGCCATCAGAAAGCCGGGCGTCACCAGGCGTCCTCCGCTTCCGTCGTGACGGCGCCAAGGGCGCGGCGGCGGTGCCGCAGCGTCGCCAGCACCATCGCGGCGCCGCCCAGCAGCAACAGCGCCGGCCCGAACCACAGCAGCCAGGTGCCCGGCGCCAGCGGCGGGTCGTACAGCACGAAGGCCGAGTAGCGATCGACCATGTACTGCTTGATCTGCGCATCGCTGCGCCCTGCCTGCAGTTGCGCGAACACCTGGTGGCGCAGGTCGCGCGCCAGCGTCGCGTCGGAATCGGCCAGGTTCTCGTTCTGGCAGACCAGGCAGCGCAGTTGCGCGGTCAGTTGCTGGAAGCGCTGCTCTTGCGCGCGGTCCTTGAAGGGGAGTGGGTCCACCGCCTGGGCAAGCGCCGGCACTGCACAGCCCAGCAGCCACAGCAGCATCAGCAAGCGCCACAACGGCATGCGTCGGCGCGTCCGTGCAACGAACGCGCTCATCGCCGTGCTCCCTCGAGCGCCGCGATCGCCGGACGCAGTTCGTCGGCCAGCACCTGCGGCGTCAGTACGCCGACGTGCTTGTAGCGGACCACGCCGTCGGCATCGACCAGGAAGGTCTCCGGCGCGCCGTACACGCCCAGGTCGATCGCACGCTGGCCATCGGCGTCCACCAGCACCAGCGCATACGGATTGCCGCGCTGCGCCAGCCAGGCGGCGGTGTCGTGCGGCTCGTCGCGGTACGCGTAGCCGACCAGGGCCACGCCCAGTTGCCGGGCCTGCGCCATCAGCAGCGGATGCTCCTCGCTGCAGGCCATGCACCAACTGCCGAACACGTTGAGCAGATACGGGCGGCCACGCAGTTCCTGGCTGCCGCTGCGCAGGTCCGGGCGGTCCAGGCGCGGCAGCGCGAACGCCGGCACCGGCTTGCCCAGCAGCGGCGAAGGGACCTCGCGCGGATCGTGGCTGCGGCTCCACCACAGGCCGAACCCGAACAACGCGGCCAGTAGCGCGAACGCGGCCAGCGGCAGTAGCCGGCTCATGGCGCGGCTCCGGCGAGCGCGGCCGGCGTGGCGGCGTTGTCCGTGGCCGGCTGCGCACGCAAGCGGCGCGCGCCGGCGCTGACGAAGCCACCGAGCATCATCAGCAGGCCGCCGGCCCAGATCCAGCGGATGAAGGGCTTGTCGTACAGGCGCAGGGTCCAGCCGTACTCGATGTGCTGGTCGTCGACCGGTTCGCCCAGGGCGACGTACAGGTCGCGCAGCACCCCGGCGTCGATCGCCGCCTCGGTCTGGATCCGCTCGCTGCTGTACAGGCGCTTCTGCGGATGCAGCACCGCCACCACGGCGCCGTCGCGCAGCACGCTCACCGTGCCTTGCTCGGCCTTCCAGTTGGGGCCATCGATCAGGCGCACGCCATCGAAGCGGAATGCATACGCTCCGATTTGGGTGCTCTGGCCGGGGTCCAGGCGCACGTCGCGTTCCACCGACAGGCTTTCCGACAACAGCACGCCGGCCACGAACACCGCGACCCCTGCATGCGCCAGCAGCATGCCGGCCAGTTCGGCGGGGAAGCGCCGGCCGCGCGGGGTGCTGCGCCAGCGGGTGAGTGCATACAGCGCGGTGCCGACGCCGACCCAGGCCGCGGCGGCGACGCCGGCCACCGCGCGCAGCGTGCCCGCGCTCAGCAGCCACGCTAGCAGCGCGCAGGCCAGTGCGGCCAGCCCGGCGCGCGCGGCCACCGCGCGCAGTGCGCCGGGTTCGGTGCGGCCCCAGCGCAGGTACGGACCGAACGGCAACAGCAGCACCACCGGCAGCATCAGCAGCGGGAACAGCAGGCCGAAGTAGGGCGGCCCGACCGAGATCTTGCCCAGCCGCAGCGCATCGCCGAGCAGCGGGAACAGCGTGCCCAGCAGCACCATCGCCGCGGCCACGCTGAGCATCAGGTTGCCGACCAGGATCGCGGTCTCCCGCGACAGCGCGGCGAACGGCTTGCCTGCGGCCATGCGCGGCGCACGCAGCGCGTACAGCAGCAGCGAGCCGCCGACCACCAGCACCAGGAAGCCGAGGATGTACAGGCCGCGGCGCGGATCGGCGGCGAAGGCGTGCACCGAGGTCAGCACGCCGGAGCGCACCAGGAAGGTGCCCAGCAGCGACAGCGAGAACGCCAGGATCGACAGCAGCAGGGTCCAGGCGCCGAGCGCGCCGCGTTTCTCGGTGACCGCCTGGGTGTGGATCAGCGCGGCGCCGACCAGCCAGGGCATGAAGCTGGCGTTCTCCACCGGGTCCCAGAACCACCAGCCGCCCCAGCCCAGTTCGGCATAGGCCCACCAGCTGCCGGCGACGATGCCGGCGCTGAGGAAACCCCAGGCGACGTTGGTCCACGGCCGCGCCCAGCGCACCCAGGCCTGCTGCTGTTCGCCGCCGAGCAGGGCGGCGATGGCGAAGGCGAAGGCCACCGAGAAGCCGACATAGCCGGTGTACAGCACCGGCGGATGCAGCACCATGCCCGGGTCCTGCAGTACCGGGTTGAGTTCGCTGCCATCGCGCGGCATCGGCGACAGCCGCACGAACGGATTGGAGGTGAACAGGACGAAGGCCAGGAAGCCGCTGGAAATCAGTCCGAGCACGCCGAGCACGCGCGCGGCGAAGGCGTCCGGCAGGTGCCGGCCGCTGCGCGCCAGCGCCACCGTCCACAGGTTGAGGATGGCGATCCACAGCAGCAGCGAGCCTTCGTGCGCGCCCCACACCGCGGCCAGCCGGTAGTACCAGGGCTGCGCCAGGTTGGCGTTGGCGGCGACGTAGCGCACCGAGAAATCCAGTTGCAGCAACACGTAGCCGAGCAGGCCGAAGGCCAGCCAGGCGAAGCCGGCCTGGGCGTAGGCGGCCGGCCGCGCCACCGCCATCCAGGCGCGCTGGCCGCGCCAGGCGCCGAGCAGCGGCAACACGGCCTGCACCAATGCCAGCAGCAGGGCCAGGATCAGCGCACACTGGCCGAGTTCGGCGCTCATCGTGCGGCGCTCTCGGCGCGGTGGGGCGTGATCGGCCTCATGGCCGCGCCGCCGCTGCGGCGGCCGCTGCAGCGCGAGCGACGTGGGCGCGCTCGGCATGCGCCTGCGCCATTGCGTCCTTCAGTTCCTGCGGCATGTAGGTCTCGTCGTGCTTGGCCAGCACTTCGGTGGCGACGAAGCGCGCGCCCTGCATCGAGCCGGTGGCGATCACCGCCTGGTTGTCGCGGAACAGGTCGGGCAGGATGCCGGTGTAGGCAACCGCGGTGGCGCCGGCCTTGTCGATCACCGTGAACTGCACCTGCAGCGCATCGGCGCTGCGCGTGATCGAGCCGGCCTTGACCATGCCGCCGAGCCGGAACACCCGGTAGTCCCTGGCCGCGCCGGCCTGCACTTGGCTGGGCGTGAACAGGTAGCTGACGTTGTGCTGCAGGGCCAGCACGAACAGGCCGGTGGCCAGCGCCGCGGCGCCGAGCAACAGCAGCACCAGCAGCAGGCGGCGCTTACGGGTGGGATGCATCGTGCGCTCCGTTGATCGCAACCTTGCCGCGGGCACGGCGCGCCTGTTCGCGCGTCACTTGCGCACGGATGTCGGCGAGCAGGCGGCGTTGGCGGCGGCGCGGCAGCAGGCTGTCCAGGAGCAGCACCACCAAGGCCAGCGCGTACGCGCTCCACACGTAGACGGCGTAGCCGCCCATCGCCCAGAACCCGCTCATGCCGCGTGTTCCGCGGGCAGCGGCGCGGCGTCGGCGGGCGTCGCCGGCACCGGCGCGGCCTGCAGCGCGATCGCACGCACCCAGGCCTTGCCGCGCTCCAGCGCCAGCAGGTCGCTGCGCATGCGCCCGCACAGGCTGGCGACGTAGTAGCACTTGCTGGCGAGCACGCCGGTCAGCAGCGGCCACAGCATCGACAGCGGCATCTTCGACGGGCCCAGCACGCGCACCGTGGAGCCCTGGTGCAGGGTGTTCCACCAGACCACCGAGTAATGCACGATCGGCAGGTTGATCAGCCCGACCAGCGCCAGCAGCGCGGCGGCGCGCGCGCCCTGGCGCGGATCGTCGATGGCACGGTGCAGGCCGATCACGCCCAGGTACAGGAACAGCAGCACCAGTTCCGAGGTCAATCGCGCGTCCCAGGTCCACCAGGTGCCCCACATCGGCCGGCCCCACAGCGAGCCGGTGCACAGGGTGACGAAGGTGAACGCCGCGCCGATCGGCGCCGAGGCCATGCAGGCGATTTCCGCCAGTTTCACCCGCCACACCAGCGCGACCAGGCCGGCCACGCCCATCGCGGCGTAGACGAACAGGCTCATCCACGCGCACGGCACATGCACGAAGATGATGCGGTAGGCATCGTGCTGCTGGTAATCCGGCGGCGCCAGCACCAGCCCGCCGTAACAGGCCACCGCGCCGAGCAGCACGGCCGCGGCCAGACTCCACGGGCGCACCGCGCCGGCCACGCGGTAGAAGGTCGGCGGCGCGCCGAGCCGGTGCAACCAGAGCGGGATCCAGGAACGCATGGAGGCCTTCAGCGGGCGAGGGGAGCGCTGCGCGGCAGCGCCTGTACCGCGGCGGCGGCATCGACCTGCAGCTGGCCGTCGCGCGTGCGGCTGGTCCGCAGCAGCAGGTCGTGCACGCTGCGCGCGTCCAGTTGCGGCGCCAGCGCCAGCAGCAGCGCGACCACGCCGCTGACGTGGGCAGTGGCCATCGACGAGCCGGAAGTGAAGTCGTAGCCGCCGTTGGGCTGGGTGGTGAGGATGTCCTCGCCCGGCGCGCTGAGCACGCCCGCCGGCGCCGGCGAAGCGGCGCTGCTGCGCACCACGATCACCCCGGGAATGCCGTCGGGAAAGCCGTCCATGCGGCCGTTGGGCGGCATCGCCGCGACCACGATGCGGCCATCGCGCAGCAGCTGTTCCAGCAGCTTGCGCAGCAGCGGGTCGGCCGGGCCGCCGAGGCTGAGATTGATGATGCGGGTGCGGGTGTCGCCGATCGCCGCCAGCGCCTTGGCCAGGGTGAAGGAGTTGCAGCCGGCGCCGGCGCCGGGGCGCTGCGGATACCAGCAGGCCTTGTACACGTCGAGCATCGCCTTCGGTGCGATGCCGACAATGCCCAGGTGGTTGTTGCTGCCGGCGGCGATGATGCCGGCGACCTCAGTGCCGTGGTGGTCGCGGTTGAACGCGCCCGGGTCGGCGGCGACCAGGTCGCGGGTGTTGCGCAGGCGCCCGCGCAGGTCCGGGTGCGCGGTGTCCACGCCGGTGTCGACGATCGCCACGTCCACGCCCTGGCCCTGGCTCAGCGCCTGCGCGGTGGCGGCGTTGGTGGCGGCGAAGCCGCGCTGCATGTCCACGTAGGGATCGTTGTAGCGCAGCGGCTGCGCCGGTGCCGGCCTGGATGTGGCTTGGCTGTCGGTCGAGTAGGTGCCGAAGTCCTGCAGCGGCTGCGACAGCGCCACCCGGTCGTCCTTGGCCAGTTGCGCCAGCAGCGCGGCGCGGTCGCTGCCCGGTGCCGGCTCCAGCACCACGCAGTACAGCCCCAGCGCCTTGATCGGCCAGCCGGCGACCTGGCGCAGGCCGTAGCGCTTGTTCAGCGCGTCCAGGGTGGCGACCGCCTGGGTGCCGGCGCCGTAGTAGCGGGCGTAGGCGTAGCCGAGCAGGTTGGAGCCGGCGTGGCGGCTCGGCGCGGCCATCGGGTTGGCCACGGCGAGGACGATCTGGCGCTCGCTGTCCAGCGCCGGCGACGGATCCAGGCTGGGCGCCTTGGCGTCCGTTGCGGGCGCCGGATCGGCGACGGCCGCCGGCGCGGCGTGGGCGCAGGCGCCCAGGCCCAGGCAGGCGAGGAGCAGGCTGGCGAGACGCAGCTTCATGGCGCGGCGATCGGCTCCGCCAGGCGGATGCCGGCGGTGGCGCGCAACTGCTGCACGCTGCGCTGCGGCTGCGCCGGCGACCCGGCCTGGGTCGGCACCACGGTGTAGGCGCCGGCGGCGTTGGGGCCGCCGATCACTCGCAGCTGCAGCTTGCGCAACAGCGCATCCCAGTCGGCCAGGGTCATGCGCGCGTCCGGCACCACCCGGATCGCGTCGGCCGCCAGCGGCTGCGCGGCATCGCTGAGGGTGCGGTAGGCGGTGCTGCGCTCGTGCTCGGCGGACAGGCGCAGGCCCAGGACGCCCAGGCCCACCGCCTGCAGCAGCGCGGCGGCGACCAGCGCACGCGTGGTCCAACTGGCGCGGCTGCGCTGCGGCGGCGCTTGCGGCACCGGCGCGTCCAGGCGCTGCAGCAGGCGCTGCAGCCCGGCCTCGGCGTCCACCGGCACGTCGCTGGGCAGGGTCATGGCCATGCGCAGGCGGCTCTGCTGGGCGAACTCGGCGCTGCAGTGCCGGCACTTGGCCAGGTGCGCGACCAGCCACTCGTTTTCGGCTTCCGTGGCGCTGTCCTGCAGCACCCACGGCATCAGGTCCCAGGCATGCGCGCACTCGTTGCCCGGCTCGTTGAAGCCCGTTTTCATCACGCGCTCTCCGTCAGCGTGGACGCATCGCCGGCCAATCCCGGCAACACGTTGCGAAGTTTGACCCGGGCATGGAACAACCGGGCTTTGATGGTGCCCACCGGGCACTGCATGATCGCGGCGACCTCTTCCAGCTTGTGGCCGAGGCCGTAGACCAGTTCCACCACCAGGCGCTGGTCGGCCGACAGGCGTTCCAGGCCCTTGCCCAGCCAGTCGCGCAGCTCGCGGTCCTCGTCCGGGTCGGCCGCCGCGGCGTGGTCCTCGGCGGCCACGCCGTCGTCGATGGCGTCGTCGCTGTGGTGGCGGATCGCCTTGAGCCCGCAGCGGTAGGCGATGCCCATGATCCAGGTCGAGACCTGCGAATCGCCGCGGAAGTCGCCGGCCTTCTGCCAGACGATCCAGAAGCAGTCATTGATCGCTTCCTCGATGATGTCCGGGCGCCGGGTCAGCCGCGACAGGAACCGGCACAGGCGCCCGTGGTAGGCGCGGTACAGGCGGGTCAGCGCCTCGCGGTCGCTGGCAGCCATGCGCCGGAGCAGCATGCGGTCGGTGGCATCGCCGAGGAGGTCGGTGTCGTTCATGGGGGCAGGTGTGGCAACGGGCACCGGTATGTGCCGGGGCGGCACGGAAAGGTTGCGCTGGACTCAGAAGCTGCGGGAGACGCTGGCCACCCACGGCCACAGGCCACGGTCGGCATACCCGGTGCGGGCGTTGCCGAACACGCGGTCCACCTCCACGCTCCAGCGCCCGGTGGTCCAGATCAGCCCGGCGTGGCCGTAGCGATAGTGCGCGGTGTACTCCAACCCGTACAGGGCCGGCGGTGCCTGGCTGACGCCGACCCCGGCCGACAGCGACAGCGGGCCGGTCAGCGGCTGGTGCGCGGTCAGGTCCAGCGCCCCATACCAGCGCTGCTGCAGGCCGCTGTCGGGCATGCGGAAGGCGGCCAACGACAGGCTCAACCGGTCGCGGTAGCTCCAGCCCAGGCTGACCTCGTCGCGGTTGAACAGGCGGTTGGCGCGTGCGCCAGGGTAGCGGTACAGCAGCGCCTCGGCCTGCAGTTGCCAGCTGTCGGACACGGTCCAACTGCGCGACAGGCCGACGCTGCCCATCAGCACCTTGCCCGGCGCGTCCAGCGCCACGCTGGCCGAGCCGCTCAGCGACCAGCCCGGCGCCGGCAGCCAGAACAGCGCGCCCTGCAGGGTCGGGGTAGCGCGGGTCACGGCGATGCCGCGGTCGACCAGTTGCGAGCTGACCCCGGCGGCGCCGCCGACATCGCCGGCCATCGCCGCCGGTGCATGCAGGGCGGCCAGCGCCAGGGCCAGCGCCGCGCCTGCGCACGGATGCACTGACCGCCGGGCCGCGGTGCCCGTCCTGCAACGCTGGGCGACGGCAGGTGGCCTGGACGGGGCGCCGCGGACGGCAGGCAAAAAACGCACGGTGACTCGATGCTCGCAGGTCAGGAATCGGGCACGGGCGCGGCACGCTGGCCGGCCCGTCGGGCGCCGAATATGACCGGATCGGGCAGCGAGTTCAATGCAGGCTGTGCAGGTAGGCGATCAGGTCCTGCAACTGCTTGGCATCGTCCAGGCCGTCGTACTTCATCTTGCCGCCGGGCAGGGCCTTGGAGGCAGGCTGCGACAGGTAGCTGCGCAGCTTGTCGTCGCTCCAGGTCCACTGGCTCTGCTTCATCGCGTCGGAATAGGCGTAGTCGGGCACGCTGCCGGCGCGGCGCCCGGCCACGCCGAACAGGGTCGGGCCCTTCTTGTTCTTGGCCGGCGCGGCGCTGTGGCATTCGGCGCATTCGCTGGCGAACACGCCGGCGCCGGGCATGCCGCCGGCGGCCTGCGCGGACGGCGCCACCGCGGCGGCCAGCGGCAGCAGTCCGGCCAACAGGGTGCTCAGGGAAAGGGCATGGGTGCGTTTCATGGGGGAAGCTCCGTGCGGGGGAATCAGAAAGCGAGGCTCAGGCTCAGCGCGAACTGGTTGAGGTCGCGCGGGCGGGTGACCGGGATGGCCCCGAACACGTTGCCGGTGCTGCCGTTGAACTTGCTGAAACGGAACCAGGTCGCGGACAGGCGCAGGTTGGAAATCGACGAGTAGCTGTCGTCCTTGCCGAACGGTGCCCACGAGGCGCTGATCAGGTTGCTGGTGGTGTCCGGCGCGCCGTACGGGCGGTAGCGGAACGGATCGTCCGAGCCGGTGTTGATGAAGTGCGCCAGCAGCAGGCTGTAGCTCTGCTTGTAGGTGTAGTTGAGGCTGATCGACTGGTCGCGCACGCTGGCCCGGCGCGGGCCGGCCAGGGCCGGGTTGGTCGGGTCGATCAGCGCGCTGCCGTAGCGGCGGCGCTCGTAGATGTTGAGGTAGCCGAGCTTGAGGATGTGCTCGCGGGTACCCAGGAACTGGTAGTTGAGGTCGTAGCCGAGATCGGTGAAGTCGTCCCGCGGGCCGGTGTCGCGCGGCAGCTGCCGGCGCGTGGTCAGCGCGACCACGCCGGCGGAGAAGAACTGCCGCTTGAGGTCCTTCATGTAGCTCAGGCGCAGGTAGCCGGTGTCGCTGAGCTTGCCGGGATCGCCGCCGATGGCGTGGCCCAGATCGTCCTGGGTCGACACCGGCAGGGCGGTGTAGGTGCCCACTTCGCCGTACCAGTTGCGGTCGTACAGGCCGTAGACGCTGGTGCCGATCACCCGGTTGGACAGCGACGACTGGTTGAGCAGGGTGGTCGAACTGGCATAGGCCGAGGCCGGACCCAGGCCGGAGGCGTTGGGCAGCATGCCGATCGGATCCTGGCTGCCGGGATTGTTGTTGACGCTGACGCCGAGCAGGGTGTCCTTGCCGCCGAGCTGGAAACTCTTGACCACCGCGCGCAGGTCCACGTTGTCCAGGCGCGTGGTGTAGTCGTTCTTGCCGTTGTTGGTCCTGGCGACCTTGACGTAGCCCCCGACGTTGTCGGTGATGCGTCCGGCCAGGTACAGGTCGGCTTCGCTGAAGCGGGTGCGGCTCTCGCCGCGCGCCGGCACGCTGCGGTTGGCGGTGAGCTGTGCGGAGACCGGGATCTTGGTGCCGTTGCCGTCGCTGTCGGTGTAGCCGCCGAGCTTGAAGCGCATGCCGTACGGAGTCAGCGCCGGGCCGTAGGCGCCGATGTGGCAGTCGGCGCAGGACGAGCCGGTCTGCCGCGCGAATGCCGGCACCGCGGCCGCGCGCGGGCTCAGCACCAGCAGCAGCGAACCGAGCGCCGACCACAGCAGCGCCTGCTCGGCGCCGCGCGTCCTGTCGCTGCGGGAGAAGGTGGAGGGGGACGACGGGGCCTGGTGCATGCGGAAAGTCCTTTGGCGGGCGGGTGGGAGCGGCGACGGACGCAAACGGGGGAGGGAGACGCGGCTCAGCGGCGGCGCAGGAACGGCAGCATCCGTTGCAGCACCGCGTCGCGGCGGACGAGGTGGTGCCACAGCGCGGCGCCGATGTGCAGCAGGATCAGGCCGAGCAGCAGCCAGGCCGCGTCCACGTGCCAGGCGCCCAAGGTGTCGGCGAGATCGGGATCGGGCGCGACCAGCTCCGGCAGCGTCGCGCCGAACAGATGCACCGGCTTGCCCATCGATTGGCTCAGCGCCCAGCCGAGCACCGGCAGGGTCAGCAGCAGCGCGTACATCACCACGTGGGTGGCGCCGGCCAGCAGGCGCATCAGCGCCGAACCGGCCTCCGGGTCGTGGCGCTTGCCCAGGCGCATCCGCAGCGCGACGCGCAGGCAGAACAGGCCGAGCACGAACAGGCCGAAGTGGCGGTGGCCTTCCAGCAGCCACTGCCGCCACATGCGGCCTTCGACCTCTTCGCGCAGCAGGATCAGCCCCGCCGCCAGCACCAGGCACAGCACGGTGAGCCAGTGCAGCCACACCATCGGCCGCGGCAACGCGGCCGACGCGGCGGCAGGGGACACAGGGGGATTCGGAGCGGCCGGCGTGGGCGAGGTCATGGCGGTACGCGGTGTCCTTGGGGGTAACGAAGCGGGGCGCAGCCCGATGCCGGCGGGGTATCGCGGCAGCGGTGGTCGTCGATGGGTGCCGGCGCTGCGGCGAAAGGTTGCCTCGCGCGGCGCGTCGGCCTCGCGCAACCTTTCCGCAGACCGGCGGCACTCAGCCTGGACACTCCGATGTGGAGCCCGGTCGGGCACTCTGATGGCAATCGAACGAATCCAGTTGCGGACGCATGGCGATGCGCGCGGGCAGCTCGTGGCGCTGGAACAACAGCGCGACGTGCCTTTCGACATCCGCCGCGTGTACTACCTGTTCGCCACCCGCAACGGCGTGCACCGCGGTCAGCATGCGCACCGCCATCTCAACCAGTTGGCGGTGGCGCTGCACGGTTCGGTGTCGTTCCTGCTCGACGACGGCAATGGCCCGATGCAGGTGGTGCTGGACGATCCGCGGCAGGGCCTGCTGCTCGGCAGCATGGTCTGGCGCGATCTCTACGACTTCAGCGAGGACTGCGTGCTGATGGTGCTCGCCGACCAGGCCTACGATCCCACCGACTACATCTTCGACTACGACGAGTTCCTGCGCGAAGCCGCGGGCCTGCGCCGGCAGGAGGCCTGAAGCCATGGCACGTCCCCTGGTCATCGTCGGCGCCGGCGAGCTGGCGCAGATCGCCTGCGAATACTTCACCCACGACAGCGACTACGAGGTGCTGGCCTTCAGCGTGGAGCGCGACTACCTGGCCACGCCGACCCTGGCCGGTCTGCCGGTGGTGGCCTACGAGGAACTCGAGCAACGGTATCCGCCGTCGCAGGTGGAGGTGTTCGTGGCGATTCCCGCCAGCGGCCTCAACCGGCTGCGCACGCGCTTCTACCTGGACGCCAAGCGCCGCGGCTACCGCATGGCCAGCTACGTCAGTTCGCAGGCCTTCGTCTGGCGCAACGTGGAACTGGGCGAGCACTGCTTCGTGTTCGAGCACAACGTGCTGCAGCCGTTCACCCGCATCGGCGCCAACTGCATCCTGTGGAGCGGCAACCACGTCGGCCACCGCACGGTGATCCACGACCACGTGTTCGTGGCCTCGCATGCGGTGATTTCCGGCTACTGCGAGATCGGCGCGAGCAGCTTCGTCGGGGTCAACGCCACGCTGAGCGATCGGGTCAAGGTGGCCGCCGACAACGTGATCGGCGCCGGCGCGCTGCTGACCCGCGACACCGAGCCGGGACGCATCTACGTCGGTGCGCCGGCGCGGGCGGTGGCCGGCAAGTCCAGCTTCGACGTGGACCTGTGAGGAACATGTTCGCCTGGCACAAACGTGGATTGGTGTTCGACACCGTGCGCGACGGCGTGGGTGGCTGGATGCGGCATTCGGCGTTGACGCCGACGCCGCTGCGGCTGGATGCCGAGCGTCTGCGCATCTACGCCGGCTTTCGCGACGACGCCGGGGTCAGCCGCATCGGCTACGTCGACGTGCGCGCCGACGATCCGACCCGGGTGCTCGGCGTCAGCGCAGCCCCAGTGCTGGACATCGGCCGCGCCGGCTGTTTCGACGACAACGGCATGATCCTCGGCGACGTGGTGCATGGACCGGACGGCCTCTACATGTTCTATGTCGGCTTCCAGCAGGTGGCCAAGGCCAAGTTCCTGGCCTTCACCGGCCTGGCGGTGTCCACCGACGACGGCGACACCTTCCAGCGCCGCCAGGACACGCCGCTGCTGGACCGCGCGCCGGGCCGCAGCACCATTGCCGCGGTGCATTCGGCGCGCTATCGCGCTGGCCGCTGGCAGCTCTGGTACGCGGTGGGCGACGGCTGGGAATGGCTCGGCGGCACGCCGTATCCGCGCTACCACGTCCGCTGCGTGGAGACCGACGATCTGCAGGCGATCCCGCGGCAGGACACCGTCTGCCTGCAGCCGCAAGGCGACGAATACCGTATCGGCCGCCCGCGGGTGTACCGGCACGATGGCCGCTATCTGATGTACTTCACCCATGGCAGCCGCGATGGCGCCTATCTGCCGGGCATGGCACTCAGCGACGACGGCCGCCACTGGCAGCGCTGCGACGCGGCGCTGGGCCTGCCGCTGTCGGCCGATGGCTGGGATGCGCGCACGCTGTGCTATCCGGCGCTGATCCGCCACGACGAGCGGCTGCTGCTGTTCTACAACGGCAACGACATGGGGCGCGACGGCTTCGGCGTGGCCGAGGCGCAGCTGCCCGCCAGCATGGTGTGGGAGGACGCCGATGCTGTCGGTTAGGGCCTACACCGCGGCCGACGCACCGCTGTGGGATGCCGTGGTGGAGGCATCGCGCAACGGCAATCTGCTGCACCGGCGCGGCTACATGGACTACCACGCGGCGCGCTTCGTCGATGCCTCCTTGCTGGTCGAGGACGCTGGCATGCCGGTGGCGCTGTTTCCGGCCAATCGCGACGGCGACGCCGTGACCAGCCATGCCGGCCTCAGCTATGCCGGCCTGGTGTCGACCCACGCGCTGCGGGCGACGGCCACGCTGGAGGTATTCGAGCGCATCGCGGCGCATTACCGCGACACCGGCGTGCGCACCCTGTTGTACAAGGCGGTACCGCATCTGTTCCACCGCAGCCCGGCGGAGGAGGACCTGTACGCGCTGCATCGGTTGGGGGCACGTCTCTACCGTCGCGACCTGTCCTCGGCGGTGCCGCTGCGTGCGCCGCCGCGCTTCGCGGCCGCGCGCAAACGCTCGGTGGCCAAGGCGCGCCGTGCTGGGCTGCACGTACAGCGCGTGGACGACCCGGCGCCGCTGCATGCGCTGCTGGGCGAGGTCCTGCAACGCCACGACGCGCGTCCGACCCACAGCCTGGAGGAACTGCGCCTGTTGTGCGCGCGCTTCCCGGCGCAGATCGTGCCGTATGAAGTCCGCGACGGCGCCGAGCTGCTGGCCGGCACGCTGGTGTACGACTTCGGCCACGTCGTCCACACCCAGTACCTGGCCTGTTCGGAACAGGGCCGCCGTGCCGATGCGCTGAGCCTGCTGCTGGCCGAGCTGATCGAGCAGGTCTACGCGCAGCGCGACTTCCTCAGCCTGGGCATTTCCACCGAGCAGCACGGCCAGGTGCTCAATGCCGGCCTGGTCGAGCAGAAGGAGCGCTTCGGCGCGCGCGCGGTGGTTCACGATTTCTACCGTTGGGAGTTGCAATGAGCCTGCCGCCGGTCAGCGTGCCGTTCCTGGATCTGCGCGCCAGCAACGCGCGCCATGCCGACGAGCTCAAGGCCGCAGCGGCACGGGTGATCGATTCGGGCTGGTATGTGCTCGGTGAGGAGCTGGACGCGTTCGAGCGCGAGTTCGCCGCCTACTGCGGCACCACCCACGCCATCGGCGTCGGCAACGGCATGGACGCGCTGACCCTGATCCTGCGCGGCTACCGTGCGCTGGGCCGGCTGCGCGAAGGCGACGAGGTGCTGGTGCCGGGCAACACCTTCATCGCCAGCTTCCTGGCGATCAGCGAGAACCGGCTGCGGCCGGTGCCGCTGGAGCCGGAGGCGGCCAGCTTCAATCTGGATCCGGCGCAGGTGGAGCGGGCGATCGGCCCGCGCACCAAGGCGATCCTGGCGGTGCACCTGTACGGGCAACTGGCCGACATGGCCGCACTGCGTGCCATCGCCGAGCGCCATGGGGTGCTGCTGCTCGAGGACGCGGCGCAGGCGCATGGCGCCCGCCGCGACGGTCGCCATGCGGGCAGCTTCGGCGACGCCGCCGGCTTCAGCTTCTTCCCCGGCAAGAACCTGGGCGCGTTGGGCGACGGCGGCGCCGTGACCACCGACGACGCCGACCTTGCGGCGCAACTACGCGTGCTGCGCAACTACGGCTCGGACATCAAGTACCGGCATCTGGTGCAGGGCGTGAACTCGCGCCTGGACGAGCTGCAGGCGGCGCTGTTGCGTGTCAAGTTGCGCCACCTGGACGCCGATATCGCCGCGCGCCGCGCAATCGCCCAGCGCTATCTCGACGGCATCGCGCATCCGCAGATCGGCTTGCCGCAGGTGGCCGACCCGGCGGCGCACGCGTGGCACCTGTTCGTGGTGCGCTGCGCGCAACGCGACGCGCTGCAACGGCATCTGCAGGCCCAGGGTGTGCAGTGCCTGGTGCATTACCCGACGCCGCCGCATCGGCAGCCGGCCTATCCGGAGCTGGCGATGCTGCAACTGCCGCTGTGCGAGCAGTTGAGTGCCGAAGTGCTCAGCTTGCCGATCGGCCCGACCCTGGACGCTGCGGCGGTGGCGCGGGTGATCGATGCCTGCCAGCGTTTCGGTGGTGTGGCGGCATGAACGTGCTGCGCAGCGGCGTGTACAGCGGCGTGGCCACCGCGGCCAAGCTGCTGTCCGCGTTGCTGGTGCTGAAGCTGGTGGCGGTGTACGCCGGCCCGGCCGGGGTGGCCCGGCTCGGCCAGTTCACCAGCCTGATGTCGCTGCTGGCGGTGGTGGCCGGCGGCGGCATCGGTGCCGGCGTGGTCAAGTACGTGGCCGAGTACCGCGACGATGCGCCGGCACTGACCCGGCTGCTCGGCAGCGCACTCGGCTACGCCTGCGTCGCCGCGGTCGCGATGGGCGTGGCCGCGCTGCTGTGCAGCCGCCTGATCGCCGAGCGCCTGCTCGGCGACGCGCAGTACCAGCCGCTGATCTGCGTGCTGGCGGTGGCGCAGCTCGGCATTGCGCTGGCCAACTACATCCTGGCGGTGGTCAACGGTTTCATGGACGTGCGCCGGCTGGCCTTCGTCCAGGTCGCCGGTGCGGTGCTGAGCGTGCTGCTGGTGGCCGCGCTGGCGCACGGCATGGGCCTGTCCGGGGCGCTGCTGGGCCTGGTGCTGGGGCAGGTGGCCTGGCTGTGCGCCGGCGTGCCGGCGCTGCGACGCAGCCCGTACTTCCGCCGCGAGATGCTGCGCATCCGTTTCGACCCGGCGATGGTGCGGCGACTGGCCGGCTTCTCGGTCATGACCCTGGCCTCGGCGCTGCTGCCGCTGCTGGTGAACATCGGCGTGCGCGATCATCTGGCCGGCCAGTTCGGCTGGCAGCAGGTCGGTTACTGGCAGGCGGTGAGCCGCGTGTCCGATGCCTACCTGCTGTTCTTCACCACCGCCATCAACGTCTACTACCTGCCCAAGCTGGCGGCGCTGCATACGCGGCAAGCGCTGTGGCAGGAACTGCGTGGTGCCTACCGCTACGTGCTACCGGCGGTGCTGCTCGCCGCGGCGGCGGTCTACCTGTGCCGCGACTGGATCACCCGGCTGCTGTTCTCCGCCGATTTCGCCGCCGCGCTGCCGCTGTACGCGCCGCAGCTGCTCGGCGACGTGCTCAAGATCGCCTCCTTCGTGCTGTCCTACCTGATGCTGGCCAAGGCGATGACGCGGCTGTTCGTGCTCTCCGAATGCCTGTTCGCCGCCAGCTACCTCGGCCTGGTGGTGCTGTTCACCACGCGCATGGGCCTGATCGGCGCGGTCTACGCGTTCGCCTGCAACTACGCGCTGTACCTGGCGTTCAACATGCTGGTGGTGCGCCGCTACCTGCGAGGACTGGGCTGATGGACGCAACGCATACCCCGCCGACGCTGCCGCTGGTGTCGGTGCTGATTCCGGCCTACAACCACGCGTGCTTCGTGCAGCGCTGCCTGGACAGCGTGCTGGAAGACCCGTACCCGAACAAGGAACTGGTGATCGTCGACGACGGCTCCAGCGACGGCACCGCCGAGCGCGTCGGCGAGTGGATCGCGCAGCACGGCGACAGGTTGCACGTGCGCTTCTGGCCGCGTGAGAACCTCGGCATCGCCGCCACGCTCAACCACCTGGTGGCGATGGCGCGCGGCGAGTTCCTGCGCCTGGGGGCCAGCGACGATTACCTGCTGCCCGGCGGGCTGGGCGTACAGGTGGCCTATCTGGGCGCGCATCCGCACAAGGCCGCAGTGATCGGCGACGCCATCGTGGTCGACACCCAGGGCCGCACCGTGCACCAGAGCAGCATGCGCGACCTGCACGGCGTGGACAAACGCCTGTACTTGAGCGAGGCCGGCATCCGCCGCGCGGTGATCCGCCACTGGGCGGTGAGCGGGGCGGTGGCGCTGGTCCGGCGCAGCGCGCTGCAGCCGGGCGCAGAGTGGGATGAAGGCCTGCGCATCGAGGACTGGGACTTCTTCCTGCGCCTGGTCGCGCGCGACGCCCTGGGCTTCGTGGACGTGGCGGTCTGCGCCTACCGCGTGCACGACCACAACGCCAGCCGTACCCGGCACCTGCCCAGCCGCCTGGCCAACCTGGCCGAGTCGCGGCAGGTGGCACTGCGCCGCGCGCGCTTGTTCGATCCGGCCTGCCGCACCCTGCTGCACGCGCAGGCGCACTACATCGCCGCGAAGATCGCCTTCCTGCGGCGCAGCCCGCTGGCGCTGGGAGGACACCTGCTGGCGCATGCATGGCTGTCGCTGCTGGCGCGGCTGCGCCAGGGCGGCCAACCGACGCTGGCCGAGCGCGGATGAGCCGCCTGCTGCGCCTGCCGTCGGCATATTTCGGCCTGCCACTGCTGCTGAGCTGCGCGCTGACCTTGCTCAGTTTCGACCTGCCGCCGGGCTATCTCGCCGGCATCGCACTGCTGGCCGCCGTGGCGCTGGCGACGCTGGGCCTGGATGCGCTGCTCGGCATCCGCCTGCCGCCGCTGGCGGCGTTCCGGTCGCGCGACTACGCCGGCACCCGCGAGGCCTTCGTCGCGCTCGGCCTGGCCGCGGCGGTGGGGCTGTTCTGCCTGTTGGACCTGCTGCTGTTCCCGATCCCGTTGCTGCACAACCCCTCCGCCTACGCCGACCTGAGCCCGCTGCAATCGCACGTGCGGCATGTGTCGAACATGTGCTGGATCCTGCCGCCGATCGGCCTGCTGTGCGTGCGCGAGCGCAGCGTGCGCAACGCGCTGCTGCTGGCCGGCTTCACCTTCCCGGTGCTGGTGATCGACCGCAACCGCCTGTTCGCCGCGGTGTTCAGTGTCGGCCTGTTGCTCTTGCTGCTTCGCGACCCGGCGCGGCCGCTGCCGTGGAAACGGGTGCTGGCGCTGCTGTGCACCGGCGCCGCCGCGTTCTCGCTGTTGGGCACGCTGCGCTCGGGCTCGCTGGAGTCGGTGGCGCTGCCGTTCGGCGCGCTGTACCGCGCCGCGCCGCAGGGCATCAAGTGGCTGTTGCTGTACATCGGCGCCGGCCCGTACAACTTCGGCGCGCTGCTCAGCAAGGGCTACGAGAACGCCAGTTTCCTGATCAACCAACTGGTGCCGCTCAGCGGCTCCATTGCCACCGCCGGGACCGGCATCCCGCTGGATGCGCCGAACATCAATGTCGGCACCGAGTTCCTGCCGTTCCTGCTGGCCGGCGGCCCCGGCGCCGCGCTGGCGGCGATGCTGGCGCTGTACGCGGCGCTGCTGTGGAGCGTGCGCCTGCTCGGCCGTGGCGTGGCGCTGTTCAACCTGCTGGTGTTCCTGCGCATTGCCTATGCCTGCGTGATGTCGCCGTTCGCGCCGCAGGCCTTCACCTGGACCAATGCCGGCTTCGTCGCGCTGTGCCTGCTGCTGCACGCCTGCAGCGCCTTGCTGCCGAACCGCCGCGACGCCGCGCCGTCCACGGCCCTGCCTTCCGTTTCCCCGAGATCCTCGCTGCCATGACCGACACCGCCATGCACCAAGACGAAATCTACCTGATCGACCTGTGGCGGATCCTGCGGCGGGAATGGCGTTGGTGCCTGCTGCCGCTGCTGCTGGCATTGGCGCTGGCGGCGCTGTTCCTGCACGGCGCGACCCGCCAGTGGCAAGCGACCGCCTGGGTGCAGGTCGGCGAGTTCGGCCCGACCCCGTCCGGGCGCGACCCCAAGCTGGAGCCATTCCAGCGGGTGATCGACCGGATCAAGACCCGACAGTTCCAGGAACAGGTGCTGCACAGCGCCGGCGTGGCCCTGGACAGCCGCCAGGCCGCGCTGTACCGCGACAGCCTGAAGCTGGATCCGGACCCGTACGCCAACCTGATCCAGTTGACCCTGCGCGCGCAATCGCCGCAGCAGGCGCGACAACTGGCCACGGCTACCATCGCGCAGTTGCAGGCGCTGCACCGGCGCATCCAGGCCGGTCCGCTGCAGCAGGCCACGGCGCGGCTGCAGGAGCTGGCCGCGGACATCGCCACCACCCAGGCCGAGCGCGACCGCCTGCTGCAGCAGCAACGCGAAGGCCGCGGCAGCGTCGAGCAGCAATTGCTCGGCAACATGCTGCTGTCGGAGAAGACCACCACGCTGCGCGGCCTCAAGGCCGAGCGCGAGGATCTGCTCGGCCGGCTCGGCACGCGCTACACCTACGACACCTCGGCGCCCTGGGAGACCTACGTGCCGCCGCGCGCGGCGTTCCCCAACCCGGTGCTGGTGCTGGCGGCGGCCCTGCTGGCTGGGCTCGGCGGTGGCGTGCTGGCCGCGGTGGCGCGCAATGCGCTGCGCCGGCGCCACGTCCGGCCGGCAGGGGAGTGCGCCGCCGCATAACGGCACCTCGCCGATTCAACCAAACGGCGCTGCCGCCGCACCTACCTGCAGTACCGCGCGCTCGATGCGTGCGGATTCCGACAAGGGCAGGGCAGTGGAGAGGTGCAGGTGACAGCGAATGGCAAGGCGGGTGCAACGGCGCACACGACCACCCTTGACCCGGTGCGGTTGCTGGACACGCAGCGCGCCTTCGACAGCGTGGCCGCCGACTACGATGGCCCGCGCGGCAACAACGCGCTGATCCAGCGCATGCGCACCACCCTGTGGGACACGGTGGCGACGCAGTTGCCGGTCGGCTCGCGCCTGGTCGATCTGGGCTGCGGCACCGGCCTGGATGCGCACGCCTTCGCCCAGCGCGGCTACCGCGTGCTGGCCACCGACTGGTCGCCGCAGATGGTGGAGCGCACCCGTGCCCGCGCGCAGGATCCCAGTCTGCGCGGCCGGCTCAGCGTGGCCCATGTCGGCATCCAGCAACTGGAGCTGCTCGACGGCGAGTTCGATGGCATGTACTCCAACTTCGGCCCGCTCAACTGCGCGCCGGACCTGCCCGACGTCGCGCGCCACTGCGCGCGGCTGCTGCGCCGCGACGGCCGCCTGGTGTTCTCGGTGATCGGCCGCCTGTGCCCGTGGGAGCTGGGCCACTACCTGCTGCGCGGCCGCGTTCGCCGTGCCGCCGTGCGCGCCGCACGTGGCGCCACCGCCGTGGGCATGAACGGGCACACGATCTGGACCTGGTACTACCTGCCGCGCGAGTTCTACCGCGCGTTCGCGCCGCATTTCGCGCTGGAGTCGTACCGCGCGCTCAGCCTGTGCCTGCCGCCGCCGTACCTGGTCGAGCACTACCAGCGCCATCCGCGCCTGGGCGAGGCGCTGGGCCGCCTCGACGACCGCATCGGCGGCTGGCCGCTGCTGCGCGACATGGGCGATCACTTCCTGATCGTGATGCGCAAGCGCTGAGCATGGCCGCGTCTGCCGCCCCCATCGACCTCTGCCTGGAGGGTGCGCGCGTCGCGCACGCCGGCGGCGCGGTGCACGCGCCGCTGGCGCTGCACGCCGGCCGCATCGCCGCGGCGGCCATGCCGGCCGCGCTGCGCATCGATCTGCACGGGCAATTGGTGCTGCCCGGCCTGATCAACGCCCACGAGCATCTGCACGTCAACGCGGTGCCGCCTCTGCCGCAGGACGCGCCGTTCGCCAACAGCTACGCCTGGATCGACGCCTTCGCCGCGCATTTCCACACCCCGGCGGTGGCCGCCGCGCTGGCGCTGCCCAAGTCGCTGCGGCTGCGCCATGGCGGGCTGAAGAACCTGCTGGCCGGGGTGACCTGTGTGGCCCACCACGATCCCTGGCATGCCGCGCTGGATGCGGCCGACTTCCCGGTGGCGCTGCTGCGCGACTTCGGCTGGAGCTACACCTTGCATGGCCCCGACTATGGGCCGCCGCTGGCACAGAGCTTCGCCGCGGCGTCCCCCGCCGGCTGGCCGTGGATGATCCACCTGGCCGAAGGCACCGATGCGGTGGCCGCCGGCGAACTCGCCGAGTTGGAGCGGCGCGGCCTTCTGGCCGGCAACACCGTGCTGATCCACGGCGTGGGCCTGAGTGCCGACGACGTCACGCGCGTGCTCGCCTGCGGCGCGGCGGTGGTGTGGTGCCCGAGCAGCAATCTGACCCTGCTCGGACGCACCCTCGACCCGCAGCGCCTGAGCGCGGCAGGGCGCCTGGCATTGGGTAGCGATGCGCGGGTCAGCGGCGGCCGCGACTTGCTCGACGACTTGCGCCTGGCCGCCGCCCACGGCCTGGACGCGACCGAGGCGCTGCGCCTGGCCACGACCGCCGCGGCCGACATCCTGCGCTTGCCGGATCGCGGGCATCTGGCGCCGGGCGCACACGCCGATCTGCTGATCGTCGCCGACCGTGGCGGGGCGCCGGCGCAGAGCCTGGTCGGGCTGCCGCGCAGCGCGCTGCGCGCGGTGGTGCGCGATGGCCGTCCGCGCATCGCCGATCCCGATTTCGCCTCATGGTTCGCCGCGGCCGGCGTGGACACGGTGCCGGTGACGCTGGACGGCGTGCCGAAGCTGATCGCCGCAGATCTCGCCGACCCGGCGCTGCTCGCGCTGGAGCCGGGCCTGGAAGTCCAGGTTGCACCGCCGCGTTCACGTCTGACCCAGTTGTCGCAGGAATGCCCGGCATGAGCGCCATCCCGACCCTCGATCCGCTGGCCGCCTATGCGCTGTGGGCGGACAGCTACCCGGCGCAGGCGCACAACCCGGTGATGCAGGCCGAGCAGCGCGCCATGCTGGCCTTGCTGCCGCCCTCGTTGCGCGGCCAGCACGTGCTCGATGCCGGCTGCGGCAGCGGCCGCTACCTGCTGTATGCGCTGCAGCGTGGCGCCGGCCACGTCACCGGCGTGGACCTGTCGCCGCAGATGCTGACGCGCGCGGCGCAGGAACTGGGCGACGTCGATACCGGCCGCTACACGCTGCGCGAAGGCAGCCTGGAGGCCTTGCCGCTGGCCGACGCCAGCGCCGACCTCAGCCTCTGCGCTCTGGCGCTGGGGCACCTGCCGCAGCTGTCGCCGGCGCTGGCGGAACTGCGCCGCGTCACCCGGCCCGGCGGCTGGGTGCTGTGCAGCGACGTGCACCCGATCGGCCCGGCGCTGGGCTGGCGCCGCGACTTCAAGGCCGGCGGCCAGCGCTACGCGGTGCGCCACACCCAGCACCTGTACAGCCACTGGCACGCCGCCTGCGCCGCGCTCGGGCTGGCCATCGACGCGGTCAGCGAACCGATGCTCGACCCGGCGGACATCCCCACCGGCGCCCATTTCGATCCCGCTGCATTGCAGGTGCCGGTGGCCCTGGTGCTGCGCCTGCGGCGCCTGCCGTGACCCCCGTCCTGCGTTCGCCCCGTATGTCCTCCACACCGAACACGCTGCTGGTCAATCCCACCATCACCAAGCCGTCCAGCGCCCGCTTTCCGCTGTCGCTGCTGAACCTGGCGGCGGCGCTGGATCGCACTGGCGACAGCCGCATCATCGACGGCAACGTCGACCGCGACTTCATCGACCGCAGCCTGCAGGCGCTGCAGGAGCAGCGCTTCGATGCGGTCGGCATCAGCGTGATGGGCGGGCCGCAACTGGCGCCGTCGATCGCGCTGTCGCAGGCCATCCGTGCGCGCTTCCCGGCGCTGCCGATCGTCTGGGGCGGCTATTTTCCCACGCTGTACCCGGACACCGCGCTGGCCGCACCGTACGTGGACTACGCGATCCGCGCGCAGGGCGAGGACACCCTGCCGGAACTCTTGGCCGCCTTGCGTGGCGAGGGGCCGACGCTGGCGCAGGTCGACGGGCTGTCCTGGAAGCACGACGGCGCCGTGGTGCACAACCGCAACCGCGCGTTCCAGCGCGGCGACGCGCTGCCGTCGCTGCCGTACGAGAAGCTCGGCGAACCGCGCCGCTATCTCGGCCGCACCTTCCTCGGCCGCCGCACCGCCTCGCACCAGGCCGCGCTGGGCTGCCGTTTCCGCTGCACCTTCTGCGGGGTGGCGGCGATGTTCGGCGGCGCCACCGCCTTGCCGACCGCGGCACGCCTGGAGCGCGAGCTGGGCTATCTGAAATACGGCCTGGGCGCCGACTCGATCCAGTTCTTCGACCACAACTTCTTCGACCGCGAAGCCGACATGATCCCGCTGCTGGAGGTGATGGCGAAGCTGGAACTGCCGTGGTGGTGCTACGCCCGCGCCGACGCGCTGCTCAACCTGTCCGAGAGCACCTGGAAGCTGGTGCGCAAGAGCCGCCTGCGCATGGCCTACATCGGTGCCGAGTCGCCGAGCGGGGCGATGCTCAAGGAGATCCGCAAGGGCACGCGCCCGGACCAGACCCTGGAAGTGGCCGAACTGTGCCGGCGCAACGGGGTGATCCCGGAGCTGTCGTTCATGGTCGCGCCGCCGCAGGACAGCGAACGCGAGACCGAGCAGACCTTCGAGTTCATCCGCGAGCTGAAGCGGATCAACCCGCAGTCGGAAATCATCGTCTACGTGTACACGCCGCTGCCGGACAGCAGCCGCCACGAGAAGGACCGCGGCCGCCGCGCCGGCATGCCCTTGCTCGACCGCGACGGCGTGCCGGTGCAGTTCCCGCGCACGCCGGAGGAATGGGCGCAGCCGCAGTGGGTGGACTACGCCTGCCACGCCGATGCGCCCTGGCTCACCGATGCGCTGCGCCAGCGCATCCGCGATTTCGTCACCGTGCTCGGCTGCCGCTATCCCACCGCGCAGGATCAGCGCTCGCCGGGCTGGGCCAAGCGTGGCCTCAGCGCGCTGGCCGCGTGGCGCTACCGCTACCGGCGCTACGACCGGCCATGGGAACTGAACCTCGCCAACCGGCTGGTGCGCCTGCACCGGCCGCAGGTGTCCGGGATCTGAGCATGGCCGGCAACGTCGCCCGCGCCGTGCATGCCGTGCAACTCAACTTCGTGCCGTTGCCGGACGGGGTGACGCCGGAGCAGGCGTTCGCGCTGTGGCCATCGCTGGCCGACATTGCCGAGGCGGTGGCCAGCGCCGGCACCCGCGTCTCGGTGATCCAGGCCGCCGCGGTCGATGCGCAACTGCAGCGCAACGGCGTCGACTACCACTTCGTGCGCCGTGCCGAGATCGGGCGCCGGCGCCATCTGCGCCGCATCGCCGCACTGCTGGCCGCGCTGGAGGCCGACGTGGTGCACGTGCACGGCCTGCAGTTCGCGCGCGAGGCGGCGACGCTGGCGCGCTGGCGGCCGTCGCTGCCGATCCTGCTGCAGGACCACGCCAACCGACCGCCACGCTGGTGGCGGCGGCCGCAATGGCGGCGCTGGTACGCCGCCGCCGCCGGCATCGCCTTCACCTCGCTGGACCTGGCACGCGGCTTCGTCGGCGCCGGGCTGTTCGCCGGATCCACGCGCCTGTTCGCCATCCCCGAATCCAGTTGCCGCTTCACTCCGGGCGAGCGCGACCAGGCGCGCCGCGACAGCGGGCTGCATGGCGCGCCCTGCGTGCTGTGGGTCGGCCATCTGAGCGAGGGCAAGGACCCGCTCACCGTCCTCGACGGCGTGGCCCGCGCCAGCGAGCAACTGAGCGGGCTGCAGCTGTTCTGCGCGTTCGGCGATGCGCCGCTGCTGCCGGTGGTGCAGCAGCGCGTCCAGGCCGATCCGCGGCTGGCCGGCCGCGTGCACCTGCTGGGCCGGGTGGAGCACGCGCAGATCCAGACCCTGATGCGCGCGGCCGACCTGTTCGTGTCCGGCAGCCTGGGCGAGAGCTGCGGCTACGCCGCGCTGGAGGCCTATGCCTGCGGCGCGGTGCCGGTGCTGACCGACATCCCGGCGTTCCGTGCGCTCAGCGACGGCGGCCGGGTCGGCGCGCTGTGGCCCTGCGGCGACGCCGAACGCCTGGCGGCCGCGTTGCTGCAGGCCTCGCGCGACGGGCCGTCGCGGGCGCTGGTGCGTGCGCATTTCGATGCGCAGCTGTCGTTCGCGGCAGTCGGCCGGCGCTGGGCGCGCGCCTATGCGCAGTTGCTCGGTGCCACGTCGCGGAGCGCGGCATGAAGCTGGCCCTGGTGGTGCCGGGCGGCGTCGACCGCAGCGGCGAGTACCGGGTGATTCCAGCCTTTCTGAGCCTGATCGAACGCCTGGCACGCGTGCACGACCTGCACGTCTTCGTGCTGCACCAGGAGCCGCTGCCGGCGCAATGGGACCTGCTGGGCGCGCGCATCCACAACATCGGCGCGGCGCGTACGCGCTGGCGCGCGATCGCCGCGATCCGCGCCGAGCACCGCCGCGCGCCGTTCGACGTGGTGCAGTCGCTGTTCTCCGGCCACTGCAGCCTGATCGCGGTGGCGGCAGCGCGCTGGCTGCAGCGGCCGAGCCTGGTGCACATCGCCGGCGGCGAACTGGTCGCACTGCATGCGATCGGCTACGGTGGCCGGCGCAAATGGCAGGGGCGGCTGCGCGAGGCATTGGTGTTGCGCCTGGCGAGTGCGGTGACCGCCGCCAGCGCGCCCATCCTCGACAGCCTGCGGGCGTTGGGCATCGCCGCCGAACGCGTGCCGCTGGGCGTGGACCTGCGCGCCTGGCCGCCGCGCCCGCCGCGCCCGCGCGGGGAGGGCCCGGCGCGGCTGCTGCACGTGGCCAGCCTCAATCCGGTCAAGGACCAGACGACCCTGTTGCGCGCACTCGCTGCGCTGGCCCGCGCCGGGGTCGACTTCCGCATCGACCTGGTTGGCGTGGACACCCTCGACGGCGCGATGCAGCGCCTGGTCGCCACGCTGGGCCTGAGCGAGCGCGTGCGCTTCCTCGGCTTCAAGACCCAGCGCGAATTGCGCCCGCTGGTGGAGGCGGCGGATCTGCTGGTGCTGTCGTCGCAGCACGAGGCCGGGCCGCTGGTGCTGCTGGAAGCGGCGGTGGCCGGCGTGCCAACCGTGGGCACCGCGGTCGGGCATCTGCAGGAGTGGGCGCCGTCGGCGGCACTGGCGGTGCCGGTGGGCGACTGGGCCGGGCTGGCCGATGCGCTGCGCCAGGTGCTCAGCGACGACGAACTGCGCCTGCGCCTGGCCTGGGCGGCGCAATGCCGGGCCGTGCGCGAGGACGCCGACTGCAGCGTGCGCGGCTTCACCGCGCTGTACCAGCGCCTGTGCGCATCGCGCAGCACCGATGAGCGGCGCGCGGCGCAGAACGGTTGACGCGCAGCGCGGCGTGCCGGCGCTTCGCCTTTAAGGCGGCATCGTGTCTTGTCGTAGGAGCGCCTTCAGCCGCGACACGCATGTCCCGCAATGACTGTCGCGCCTGAAGGCGCTCCTACGACGGTCTTATGAGGGCATGCGTCAATCCGACGACGGCGCATAGCCCTGCAGCGCGGTCCGCACCGCATACAGCGTGTCCATCCGCGGCACCCGGCGCAGCAGGCGCTGCAGCACGCGGCGGCGCTGCGGCAGGCGCACCCAATCCTGGCCCTGCAACCACAGTTGGGTGCGGATCATCTCGGCGCGTTCCTGCCGGCTTTCCGCCGACGGCTGCAGCCGCTGGCGCAGATAGTCCAGCACCTCGCGGCCCGAACGCGCCCACTCGATGCCCGGCAGCGCCGGCAACCAGAGTTGCGAGCATGACGCCGCGGTCAGGTCCAGCCCACGCGCGCGCAGCCGCAGCAGCGGCGGGCACTGCGCGCGCAGTTGCTTGAGCACCGCCGACGGGATCGCCGCGCGGTAGTAGCGCAACATCAGCCGCAGCGGCGGCCACGCCCACCAGGCATCGGCACCGGTCAGCACCTGCCAGTCGCTGGCGCGCATGCGCGGAGCGAGCAAGGCCAGGTCGTGCAGGTGCATCAGCCGCAGGCTGCGGCTGCACAGCCCGCCGGCCGCGTGCAGCAGCAGGTGGCGCATCAGCGCGCCGTTGCTCGGGTAGGGATTCAGGCCGGGCTTGCCGTCGCCCGGCAGGAGCTGCGTGCCGAGGTCGACCGTGCGTAGCGGCAGGCGCTCCTGGATGCGCACGTGCAGTTCGATGTTGATCGGCGTGTCGCGGTGCTCGCCCAGGCCACCAATCGCCTGCGCCTGCGCCGGACGGAAGGTCTGGTGCTTCCACTGCGCGAACTCGGCCACGTAGCCCAGCGCGGCGAGCAGCGCCGCGGCACGCTCGGCGTCCTCGGGGCGTACCAGCAGGTCGATGTCGGCCATCGGCCGGTCGCCCTGCCGATACAGGCCTTGTGCATGCAGCGCCGCGCCCTTCAGCGGCACGATCGCCAGGCCGGCGGTCTGCGCCAGGGCGTCGATTCGTTGCAGCAACGCGGCGATGCGCTGGTAGCGCTGCGCCACGTGGTCGCGCTGCCCCTCCAGGAACGCGCGCCACGGCCGGTCCGGCCATTGCGAGCGCTGGCTCAGCAGTGGCGCCACGCCGTGCGCGACCGCGGCCGCTGCGGCCAGTTGCCAGTGCAGGCCGCTCCAGTCCGGCATCGGCGCACCGGGGCGTGCCAGCTCGTGCGCCAGGGTTTCGGTGGCCAGGCGCAGGCCACGGCCGATGCGCCGCAACGGCAGGTGTGCCGGCGTCGCCGCGGGCGCCGCTGTCGGCAGGTCGGCCGCCACGGCCGGAGACGAGGGCGTCGCCAGGTCGCTCATGAGCGCTGCACCAGCGGGATGCGGCGGCCGCCGCCGGCGGCGACCGCCTTGGCCGCCGGCGCTGGCGGCGGATCGGTCCGATGCTGCGCCTCGCGCGCGATCAGCGCTGCCCAGTCGGCGTCCAGCGCCGCCCAGTCCTGCGCGTGCGTCGGCGCCGGGCACGCATCCTCGCGGCATTGCAGGTCCACCTGCCGATGCAGCAGATCGCGTACCTGGCGGTAGAACGCCGAGTCGTAGGCGCCACGGAACATCATCGCCAGGTCGTCGCTGTCCTGCCAATGCGTCTTGCGTCCGAGCTGGTCCTTGACCTGTTGGTAGAACACGGTGCCGGGCAGGGGATAGGACACGCTGACGCCGATGTCGTCCGGCCGCGCCTGCGCCACCAGCCGGCGCGTGGCGAGGATGTCGTCGAGTTGCTCGTCCAGGTAACCCAGCTGCAGGAAGAAGCCCACGCGGATGCCCTGCGCGCCCAGCCGCTGGCGCGCGGCGATCACGCCGTCCACGTCGGTGCCCTTGGTCATCTTGTCGAGGATGCGCTGGCTGCCGCTCTCCGCGCCGATCCAGGCCTCGCGGCAGCCGGCGCGCGCCAGGGCCGCGGTCATGCGCTCGCTGCACAGGTCGGCACGGGTCTGAATGGTGAAGGGCACCGCACCGTCGGCGGTGGCCAGCGCATCGGCGAAGTCCTCCACCCAGTCCACGTGGAAGCCGAAGATGTCGTCGGCCATCCACACATGGTCGGGTGCGAAACTGCGCTTGAGCTGGGTCATCTCCGCGGCCACGTCCTGCGCCTCGCGGCGTTTGTAGTGATTGCCCCAGATCGGCTTGGCGCACCAGTTGCAGCGGAACGGGCAGCCGCGCGAGGCGGCCATGTTCAGGCTGAAATGGCCGTGTCGCTGTTGCCAGAACGCGCGGTAACGCGAGATATCCAGCAGGTCCCAGGCCGCCGTCACCGACAGCCGCGGATCTGGCGGCCGCGCGCCGATCTGCGCGCGCTTGAGTTGCGGCAGCACCGCGCTGGCCACCTCGGCGAGGCCGGCCACCCAGCGCGCCGGGTCGATGTCCGGTTCCGCCTGCAGGCGCGCCACCAGTTCCAGCAAGGCCGCGATGCCTTCGCCGATGAGTACCGCGTCGGCACCGGCCGCAAGGAACGCCTCCGGATGGTCCGAGGCGTCGGAGCCGGCGACGATCACCCGGCTGCCGCCGGCGCGCGCCTCGGCGATCATCCGGCACGCGGCCTCGCGCATCCGGCTCAGGCACATCTTGGTGAGGAAGTTGAAGTTGTCCTCGTAGAACACCACCAGGTCAGGCCGCTGCGTGCGGACGGCGTGGTCGTAGTCTTCCACGCCTTCGGCGAGCATCGCGTCGAACAGCGTCACCCGGTGTCCGTGCTGACGCAGCAGTGCCGCCACCTGCAGCGTGGCCAGCGGCGGGTACGGCTTGCCGCGTTCCCATTGCTTGGGGTCGTAGCGCAGGAAGTAGGAGTGGCTGACCTGGATCTTGAGCATCGGCGAAAGGTCTCGTTCGGCGCCGCGGGGGAGGGGCGCATGCAGCGATGGCCGCGCGCAGGTGGCCGTGGCGGTAGGTGCCGGAGCTGCGCCGTTTGGTTGCGCGAAATACTGGTATGACCCGCGCAACCTTTGGCCGCGGCAGGCGCACCCACGCTGCATCCACCCAAGCGACCCTTCTCCGATGCAGCGATCGACCGTGCGTGTTCTGGACGTGGCAACAAGCGACCACGCCACGCCTGTCGTCACTGCGGCCGGTGCCTGCGACCCGTTCCACACCCAGCTGCGTCGCCCGCACAGGCTCAGCAAGCAACTGCTCGGCGGACGCTTCCACTTCGAGAGCAACAGTCCGGCGCTGCTGGCGTTGGTGGAAGCGGCATTCGGCGCGGTGCCGGCGCATCGCCTGCCGGAGAGCGCCGCGTTCCGCATCGAACTGACCCTAGTGGATCGCGGCGACGCACCCTACGCGCTGGCAATGGAGCCGCCGCCTGTGCAGACCCATTCCGGCGCGGGTGTCTTGAGCGGGGTGATCGATGCGCACAACTACGTCGTGCTGGTGCCCGAGCAGCGCAGGGCGCTGGTGGTGGTGTCCGAGGACATGCTCGCGCACGCCTACCACGTGCGTTACGAGCTGATCGAGTTCGCCGTGTTCGTGCTTGCCGCGCACGGCATGCGCCTGGTGCCGCTGCACGGGGCCTGCGTCGGCCGCGACGGCCGCGGCGTGCTGCTGCTCGGCGGCAGCGGCGCCGGCAAGTCGACCCTGGCGCTGCACAGCCTGCTGCGGGGGCTGGAGTTCCTAGCAGAGGACGCGCTGTTCGTCGCCCCGCAATACCTGCTCGCCACCGGCATCGGCAACTTCCTGCACCTGCGGCCGGAACTGTTGCACCTGCTCGATCCGCACACCCGCGCCTGGATCTCGGCGGCGCCGATGATCCGCCGCCGCAGCGGCGCGCTGAAGCACGAGGTGGACATCCGCCAGGGCGAGGGGCGCCTGGCACAGGCGCCGTTGCGGCTGGCCGCGGCCGTGTTCGTCTCGTCCACCATGGCCGCCGATCCGCAGCGGCTGCTGCAGCCGCTGCCCGACACGGACGTGGCGGCACGCCTGGCCGCGGACCAGCCCTACGCCGCGGGCCAGCCGCACTGGCCGTTGTTCGCGCGGCAGTTACAGCGGCTGGGCGTGTACGAACTGCAACGTGGCACGCATCCGGAGGCCTCGGTCGATGCGGTGCAGACACTGTTGGACTGATCCCGTGCCCGACCTGACGGTGCCGGCGACGCGCATCGCCGACGCAGGGGAGTGCAGGCCGCGCACCGCGTCGATGGTCCGCCGCATGGATGCCCACCGATGAGCGCACGCCCGGAGCCGGCATCGCACTTGCTGCGCGCCTTCGTCGCCGTGCTCGGCCGCGGCGAGCGCCTGCGGATCGCCGGGTACGTGCTGCTGTCGCTGCTCGGCGCACTGGCCGGCGCGCTGGCGGCGGTCGCGCTGGTGCCGCTGGTGCAACCCGGCCACGTGCTGACCCTGGCCGGCCACGCCTTGCCGTTGCCGAACGGCTTCCTCGCGCAGACCCTGTTGTTCGTCGCCGCCAGCAGCGGCTTCGCCCTGCTGCGTTGGTGGGGCACACGACTGGCCGCGGACCTGGCCAGCCGCCACGCGCTGGACCTGCGCCGGCAGGTGCATGCGCGGCTGCTGCAGGCGCCGCTGCCGGCCCTGGCCGACGCCAGCTCGGCGGAAATCGCCAACCTGCTCACCTACAACGTCGAGATCGTGGTGCAGGGCTTCAGCGCGCTGCTGCAGTTGCTGGTGGCGGCGATCACCGCGGCGGTGAGCCTGGCCGCGGCGTTCCTGGTCTCCCCGATGCTGGTGCTGGCACTGCCGCCGCTGCTGGCGCTGGGCCTGCTCGCCTTCCGCATCGCCGGCCACGAACAGGCCCGGGTCAGCCGCCAGTACGTCGCCGACATGACCCGGCTGTTCTGGCTCAGCGAGGATTTCCCGCGGCGTCTGCGCCACGTGCGCTCGTTCGCCCGCGAGGCACGCGAGCAGGAAGCCTACGAGGCGATCGCCGGCCGGCTCGCCTATGGCTACGCGCGCCAGCAGGCGCTGGTCGCCTCCGGCCGCCTGTTGCTGGAACTCGCGGCGGTGGCGGCCATCGCCGCGATCATGCTGCTGGCCGGGGTGTGGCACGGCATCGACCGCGGCGCGCTGATCACTGTCGGCCTGCTGCTGGGACGGCTGCTGCCGTACCTGGTCTCGACCCGGCAGAGCGTGCAGCAACTGCGCTCGGCCGCGCCTGCGCTGGAATTGTGGCAGCGCTACGTCGCGCTCGGCACGCTGCCAACACCACTTGGCACTGTGGCGGCGCAGTCCAGTACAGCGACGGAAGCGACGGCGCCGATCCAGATCGCACGCATCGGCCTGGCACCGCCGCTGGCCGCGGTGGCCTTGACCGGTCTGGTCCTCGCGCCAGGCACGCTGACCCTGATCAGCGGCCCATCCGGCGTCGGCAAGAGCAGCCTGATGGACGCGCTGGCCGGCATGGTCGCGCCACCGCAGTTCGCCGCGCACTGCGACGGCCGTGCGCTCGACTTCGCCGGCTACCGCGCCGCGCTGCAGCCCTTGGCCTATGTCGCCCAGGGCGTACGACCCTGGCAGCACAGCGTGCGCCACTGCCTGGCCTGGGCGGCGCCGGCCGCGAGCGAGGCCACGATGTGGGAAGCTCTGCGCGACGTCGGCCTGGCCACGCGCCTGCAGGGCGGCGCCGGCCTGGACACCGCCGCGCACGGCGCCGGCGCGCGCCTGTCCGGCGGCGAACTGCAGCGGTTGCTGCTCGCCCAGGTGCTGCTGCGGCAACCGCGCGTCGCCTTGCTCGACGAAGCCACCAGCGCGCTCGACGCCGTCGCCGAACAGCAGGTCCTGAGCACGTTGCGGCGGCGGCTGCCACAGACCGCCCTGGTCGCGGTCTCGCACCGCCTCGGCCTGACCGCCATCGCCGACCAGTGCGTGATGGTGCAACGCGGGACCGTGTCGCCGCTGCTGTTGGCTGATCGGGCGTCCTGAGCCGACAGCATTCCCTCAGCGTCGCACTCATCAGCAGGGGCCGAACTCCGCTCAGCCCGCTACAGCCCACTGCTTCTTATGCGTCAGGCAGTCGGATATTTGGGACCAGCAGAAAAACAAAACCCCGCAAGCGGGGTCTTGTTCCTAGGCCATGCCATCTGGACAGGCAAGGCTAAATGGCCACACGCCCCCTACGGGATGTCGCACTTCATCTTTCCATCCACGTAGTACGGCTTGGGGACGTCCGGATTCTGGCTGGTCTTTTCGAACACCACCTCGAACGAGTTGGGGTCCGGCTTGCCCTTGCGTTCAGTGCAGGCGTCCTGCAACTTCTTCTTGACCGCGGCGATGCCGGCGTCGCGGTTGGCACCGTCGGCGCTGTTGGTGAGATTGGCGACCTCTGCGAAGGCCGGCGAGGCAAGGCCCAACAAGCTTCCTGCGAACACGAGTGCGTGCAGCGTCTTCATGGCGTCTCCTTGTTTTGATGTCCGTACGCGGTGGGAGGCGTGCGTTGCAGCGCATGCGGCAATGCCCGGCGCCGCGGTCGCCCTCCAGCGCGGAGCCAGGATAGGGAGCGCTGGTTAAGGCTTCGTGGGGACGGCCGCGGCAGATGCCGCGGTGCCATCCGCGCACCCAAGGTGCATTTCGGCTGCGCGCTCCTGCCGAGACGCGATGAAGCGCGCAGTGAGCCAGGAACTGCCAGCCCTGAAGGTGCGTGCGGCCAACGCGACAGCAAAGGCTACTCAGTCCGCGGCGCCTCGTAGTTCTGCCCAGGCTGCAGCGTGGTGACGTAAGGGCCGTTCCAATCGCGGTCGAAGATGCGCGTCAACGTCTCGGCCGGCCCCTTGCCCTTGACGAACACCGAAGCGTCCACCGCGGTATTGAAGTAGCTCCATTCCCAGTTGCCGGTGCCGATCACGCTGCTGCGGTCGTCGGCCACCGCGTACTTGGCGTGCTCGACCCGCGCATACGGAATGAAGCCCTGCGGCGCCGGCGGCAGGCGGCTGAACTTCACCGTGATGTTCGGCAGCGCGGCCAGGCTTTTCAGGTAGGCCTGCATCGGTTCGCGCAGCGCCCAGTCGGCGACGATGATGTGCACCTGCACGCCGCGCGCGGCGGCGTCGCGGATGGCGCTGTCGACCGGTGCCCACCAGCCCTTGGGCCCGAAGCTGCGGATCGCCGACAGCGTCATCACCTGGATGCGCAGCGCATGCTGGCTGGCGCGGATCATGTCGACGAGGGCCGGCTCCTCGGCACTGACCCACGCCGGCTGCAGCGCCGGCGGGCTGAAGGCGGGGAAGGCGACCAGCGGCGCGTCGCTGCCGGCATCCAGCAGCACCGGATCGGTGGCGGTGACCGGGGCGAAGTCCGGTGGCTGCACGCCGCGCGCCTGCGCCTTGGCCAGATTGCCTTCATCGGCCAGGCGCCAGCTGTAGTCGAAGCTCGCGGCGAAGGTCTTGGCGAAGCGCGCGTCATCGATGCGCGCGCCGATCTCATGGATCTGCTCCAGCGCCCGCCAGTCCCAGTTCTGGCTGCCGACGAACACGCTGGCGTCGTCGACGATCATGTACTTGGCGTGCAGCACGCCGCCGGTCAGCGTATCGACCGGCAGCACCCGCACGGTGATACCCGGCACCTTGCCCAGCCAGGCGACGCTGTCCGGGTTCTTGGCCAGGAAGGTGTGGTCGACCAGCAGGTGGACCGCCACCCCGGCGCGGGCGCGGGCGGCCAGTGCGTCCAGTACCGGCGTCAGGCCGGTGCCCGGCTTCTCGGAGATGTAGAACGCGGCGATGTCGATGCGCTGCCTGGCCCCGTTGATCATCGCCAGCCAGGTCTGCTGGGTGCGCGGCACGCCGGGTTCGCCGTAGATGCTGGCCTCGGGCACGCTCTCGACGATCTGGAACTGCGAGGGCTGCGGCCGGGCCTCGGCGCCGGTGGCTGCCGACAGCAGCAGGCAGGCCATGGCGGCGGACAGGAAGCGGCGCGCGGGATGCGCGCTGGCGATGGAAGCGAGAGGCACGTTGGGTGTCCTTGCGGGAGCGTGGGAAGTGGATGCCGGGCGGCAATGCGCGTGCATGCTACCGGCAGCTGTCGTAGCTTGGCAGCCTGCTTTGTAGCGCACGTGTCAGTGAGGTGGTTCCGGCTGAGTTGGCGTTCCCTTCAAGGGGCGTCAGCGCTTCGGGGCAGAGCGCACCACCAATGCGCGCCGGCCGCGTCCGGCCTCATCGCTTGACGACTTACTGCCCTGATTGGATCAGGACGTCGCCATGCCGAGACGCATCGCGTTCAGTACGCCAGGCCGTGCCGCGTTCGCAGAAGGAATGCATCGCCGTCCGACGGCGACCGCGGCCGCGTCCTGCCGCGCCGGAGGCTTTACGCGCGACCGTTTGCGAATGCGGCCTGCGCCTGCGCAAACCACTGCAGCACCTGCTGGCGATGCGGCTCCCCCCAGCAGCGCACGAACTGCTGGGTATGGTGGTCGGTGAGGTCGTTGAGCGCGGCGATGCGTTGCGCGATGTAGGCAGGCTCCAGTGGCAGGCCGCAGTCGACCTCGATGCAGTGGCGCCAGGCGGTGTAGCTGTCGGGAATGATGGAAGAAGACATGAAGATCCCTGGAGTTCGGCGCCCATCGCGGCACAGGGCCGCCGTGCGAGGCGCGCCGGTGGTGGCCGGATGCGAACCGCGGCTGACTGACGGCAACGGCAGGCTTGCACCCGCGCTCGATAGTTCACTAATGTTATAGTGTAACTCAACTAATGCACTGCATATGCGACCTGGCATTCCCCTGATCCTGTTGCTCCTCTCCGCCAGTTCGCCAGCCACCGCTGCGATCCGCCACCACGGCCCGCACGTGCACGGCCAGGCCAACCTGGAGGTCGCCGTCGAGGGCACCGCCGTGGACGTGCAGCTCAGCGCGCCCGGCATCGGCATCCTCGATTTCGAACACCCGACGCGCGATGCCGGCGAACGAAAACGACTCGATGCCGCGGTCGCCACCCTGCGCGGTGCCGGCTGGTTGCAGTTCCCGGTCGCGGCGGCCTGTTCGCTGCGCAGCGCGCAGGTCACCACCGAGGGCTACGACGTGGCGATGGCCGATCCGGACGAGCCCGGCCACAGCCATGCCGAGTTCCACGCCCGGTACGCGTTCAGTTGCACGCAGCCGGCGCGGCTGGATCACCTGCAGGTGCTGTTGCCGCAACGTTTCCCCGGGCTGCACACGGTGCTGGTCGATGTCGCCACCGCTGCGGGCCAGGGCCGCACCGAGGTCGTGCCCGGGCAGACCCGGGTGAAGCTGCCGGAATGAACCAGCACCACGTCGTCGAACTGACCGAGGTGCGCTTCGGCTATCCCGGTGCCGCCGCACCGGTGCTGGACATCGCATCGTTCGCGCTGCCGCGTGGGCAACAGCTGTTGCTGCGTGGCGCCAGCGGATCGGGCAAGAGCACCTTGCTGGCGTTGATCGCCGGCGTACTGCAGCCCACGGCCGGCTGCGTGCGCGTGGCCGGGCAGGACCTGGCGACCTTGCGCAAGGCCGCACGCGACCGCTTCCGTGCCGACCACTGCGGCGTGGTGTTCCAGCAGTTCAACCTGCTGCCGTTCCTGAGCACCCGCGACAACATCGCGCTGGGCCTGCAGTTCTCGGCGCGCCGCGGTCGATTGGCGGCGGGCACGCAGGCGCTGGACGCCGAGATCGAGCGGCTGATGGTCGCGCTGGGCCTGGACGTGGCGGCACTGTGGTCGCGACCGGCCGCGCGCCTCAGCGTCGGCCAGCAACAACGCGTGGCCGCCGCGCGTGCGTTGATCGCGCGGCCGCCGTTGCTGCTCGCCGACGAACCCACGTCCGCCCTCGATCCGGTCGCGGCGCAGGCCTTCCTGCACCTGCTGTTCGCCGAGTGCCGGCAGGGCGGCACCAGTTCCATTGTGGTCAGCCACGATCCATCGATCGCGCCGCTATTCGACGCCCAGGCCGACCTGGCCACGCTCAACCGCGCCAGCGTCGGAGGTGCACGATGACCCTGTTGAAGCTGGCCCTGGCCAGCCTGCGCAGCCGGCGCCTGGGCGTGGCGTTGACCGTGCTGGTGATCACCCTGAGCGTGACCCTGCTGCTGGGTGTGGAGCGGATCCGCACGCAGGCGCACGAAGGTTTCGCCAGCACCGTGTCGGGCACCGACCTGATCGTCGGCGCGCGCTCGGGCCCGGTGAACCTGTTGCTGTACTCGGTGTTCCACATCGGCGACGCCACCAACAACGTGTCTTGGAAGAGCTACCAGGACCTGAGCGCGATGCCCGAAGTGAAGTGGGCGGTGCCGCTGTCGCTGGGCGATTCCTACCGCGGCTACCGCGTGGTCGGCACCAGCACCGGCTTCTTCGAGCACTACCACTACGGCGCCAAGCACCCCCTCGCGTTCGCGCAGGGCAGGGCGTTCGACGATCTCTACGATGCGGTGATCGGCGCCGACGTCGCCGCCGCACTCGGCCGCCACCTTGGCGACGAGATCGTGCTGACCCACGGCACCGGGCGCATCAGCCTGGCCAACCATGCCGACAAGCCGTTCCGAATCGTCGGCATCCTGCGCCGCACCGGCACGCCGGTGGACTCCAGCGTGCTGGTCTCGCTGCAGGCCATCGAGGCGATCCATATCGACTGGCATTCCGGCGTGCGCCTGCCGGGCCAGCACGTCAGCGCCGCGCAGGCGCGGGCGATGGACCTGACCCCGGACACCATCACCGCCTTCATGCTTGGCCTGAAGACCCGCATTTCCACTTTCTCGGTGCAGCGGCGCATCAACGAGTACCCGGAGGAAGCGATGCTGGCGATCATGCCGGGCGTCACCCTGCAGCAGCTGTGGGGCACGCTGGGCACGGCCGAAGGCGCCTTGCGCATGATCGCCTCGCTGGTGGTGCTGCTCGGCCTGGTGTCGATGGTCGCGCTGCTGGTGGCCACGCTGCAGGAGCGCCGACGCGAGATGGCGATCTTGCGCGCGGTCGGCGCACGGCCGCGCGACATCGCCTGGCTGCTGCTGTTCGAGGCCGGCCTGGTCACCGTGGTGTCGTGCGCACTGGCGCTGCTGGCGGTGACCGCGGCCAGCTGGCTGGCGCGCGGCTGGGTGCTCGATCATTTCGGCCTGGCGATCAACCGCATCGCGCCCAGCGCGGTGGAGTGGGGCTGGCTCGGCTGCGTGCTGCTGGCCGGCGTGCTCGCCGGCATCGTGCCGGCGCTGCTGGCCTATCGCCGCACCTTGGCCGATGGCCTGTCGCCGGAGTTGTGAGCATGACCCGCTGGATCCTTCCCTTGCTGGCGCTCGCACTGCTGTGCGGCTGCAACCGCCAGCAACAACCCGCCATCCCGGAAAAAGCCCAGACGACAGCGGCGGCGCAGCCAGCACCAGCCAACGACGCCGCGATCAATCCGCCGCTGGGCGACCCCGACGCCGACGGCTATCGCGAGCTGGACTGGAGCGCGATGCTGCCGCCCGCCGAGTTGAAGGCGCTGGAAAACAGCGACGAAGCGCCGGTCAACCACACCGGCAAGCGTGCGATGCCGCAGACCGGCACCTACAACACCGTGGCCGCCGTGCTGGCGCGCAAGGTGCGCCTGCCGGGCTACGTGGTGCCGCTGGACAGCGACGACGCCGGCCGCGTGCGCGAGTTCCTGTTCGTGCCGTACTACGGCGCCTGCATCCACGTGCCGCCACCGCCGCCGAACCAGATCGTGCATGTGCGCCTGGACACGCCGATCGACCCGCCCGACATGTACAGCCCGTTCTACCTGACCGGTCAACTGCGCGCCGAGACCCTCCACGGCGAACTCGCCGGCACCGCCTACACGATGGAGCAGGCGCACCTGCATCCCTATGAAAAAGGCTGATCGCCATTTCCTGCTGACTGGAGCGCTGTGCCTGCTGGCGGGCTGCCACGGTGATGGCGGGAAGCAGCCGGACGCCACGCCGACACCATCGCCGGCAGCGACGCACGCGACCGCAGCCGCCGACGCCGTCCCGGACACAGTGGAACGCTGGGAACAACTGGCACCGGCCAACGACATCTACCAGCGCCCGCCGCCGCGGATCGGCACGGCGTGGCGAGGCGACGCCGCGGTGATGGACCAGGCGGCGCCGGTCGACGATGGTCCCTCGGTGGTCAACGGCATGCCGATCGACCATTCCGGCACCCAGCGCGCCGCGCAGTTCGGTTCGTCGCAAGTAGTAAAGGGCCTGGAAGGGAAGCGCTTCGCCCTGGACGGCTACATTGTGCCGCTGGAAAGCGACGACCAGGGCAAAGTCAGCGAACTGCTGTTCGTGCCGTTCTATGGCGCCTGCATCCACGTACCACCGCCGCCACCGAACCAGATCCTGCACGTGGTGCTGCGCACCCCGATCGACGTACCGGAGCTGTGGGACCCGTTCCACCTGCAGGGGCGGCTGCATCTGGCCGACTTCAAGGCCGATATCGCCAATGCCACCTACGAGGCGGAAGACGCCACCATCGCTCCGGTGCAGGGCTGAGGGCGCGGTCCGATGCGCCTGAAGTCGCCGATGCGTTTGGCGATCGCGATCGCCGCCTGTGGCGTCGTCGTTGCCGGCGGCGTGCTGTTGGCATTGCGCACGCACGGTCACGTGGCACCGACACCGCGTGCTGCTGCGACCACGGCGATCCACCCGCCAACTGTGCCCGCATTTCAGGTCGCGCCATTGTCCGAACATGCAGCCGACAAGCGCATCACCGCACTGCTGCACAGCGATCCCGCATTCGCGCGCGACGCCACATTCCTGATCGTGGCCAGCGTCCGCGAACGCTGCGCACCGACCCATTCTGGCGAACTGGCGAAGATGGCCAACCGCGCGCGCCTGCCGGTACTGGTCGCAACATCCGAGGTCACGACGCGCGAACCCGACCTGGACCATCCGATCTACCAGGCGATCCAGCGCATCGCCGCCGCTGCGCCCTGCGGCCGCGCGCTCGACCTGACAGCGACCGGCTTGCCGCTGCAACTGGATCCGGAACGCTACGCGGCCGCGTTCCCCGACAGCTACTACCAACCCACGCTGGACACCGTGCCGCACGAGTACGCCGGCCAACCGCTGGCCACCCGCGCCGCGCAGGAATGCCAGTCCATCGCCTACGCTGTGTTACCGCTTGGGCGGGATGGTTGGCAGTGCAGGGCGCTCTGGTCCGGCATGCGCCCGCGGATCGTCAAGGCCTGCGAGCAGGCCCGCAACGAAGGCGGGCAGGGCGCGGGTGACGCGATTCCGCCGGAGGTCGCGAATCGGCTGACGCCGGTGGTGGCGGGTTTGCTTGAGAAGTTGCCGGAGTCCTGTCGCTGAGCGCGCACGCGTGCTTTTGCACGGCGGAAGCTAACGGCTGCGAACGGCAGGAGTTGGCAAAGACAGAAGTTCGCGGATGGGCCTTACTTTGGCTTGCCCCCGAACGCCTGCAGCCGCACCTGGATGAACTCCAGCAACGCCCGAACCCGCGCAGTGACCGAATGACGGTGACTGTAGGCGCCAAGCAATTGCAGCGGTGCAGGGCTTAGATCCAGCGGCACTTCCTGCAACCGGCCTGCGGCAAGATCTTCCTGGCATGGGTATGCTGCAACGATCGCGAAGCCAAGCCCCTGACGCGCGCCCGCCACCGCAAGTTCCCCGCTGTTGACGCGATAGCGGCTACGCACCGGCACCTTCACGATCTCGCCTGCAGGATCGAGAAACTGCCAGGGCTGGCCCTTCAGTGCGCTCACGGTGGTGATGCAAGGCAAGGACTTGAGTTCGCGCACGTGGCGCGGCATTCCGGTTTGGGCCAATAGCGCGGGGGACGCGACCACGATACTGGGCAACGTCGCCAGTTCTCGGGTGATGAACGCACTGTCATCCTGACGCCCGCGGTGGAAGACGATGGAGAGGTCCATGTCCTCGCGCAACACTTCCAGGCCGGTGAGGCGCGTGTCGCATTCCAACTCAATGCCAGGATGAAGACTGCAGAATTCGGCGAGGATAGGCGCGAGCAGCCTGGGCGCTTCGTTGGGCATGCACATCCTGAGAGGCCCCTTCAATTCGCCTTGTACTGCGCCTAGCTCCTCCTCAGTGGACAACAAGACGTCGAGGACCGGTTTGGCGCGCTCGTACACCAGCCTGCCGGCTTCCGTCATGCGCAGATGGCGCGTGCTGCGTTCCAGCAAGCGCACGCCCAACCTGCGCTCCAGTGCCGCGACGTGACGGCTGACGTTCGACGACGGCAGGGCCAGCAGGCGCCCCGCGCCGGAAAAGCTCTGCTCGTCGACGACGGCCACATAGACGCGGACTGCATTCAGGTCGAGCTTGCTGCGCACCGTTATCCCACCTGAGGTATGAAAGCCCGCCATTTTTGCATGCTAGTTTGCGCAATTGGTGGGCACCAAGATGCACTCCCGTCCAACGGCTGACCTTCAATGGCACGCCGGGACCAATTGAATCGGGATGCATCGGCATGGAGATCGGAATACTGGGCGGCGGCATCGCAGGCTTGAGCGTGGCTCTCGCGTTGCACAAGCAGGGGCATACCGTCCGCGTCTATGAACGTCGCAACGGGCCGGCCACCATGGGCGCTGGCGTGACGCTATGGCCCAACGCGGGCTTTGTGCTGCAAGAACTCGGGCTGTTGGAGGATGTCGGGGCAGTAGGCGGTCGGCCATTGTCGGTACACCGCAAAGACGCAGCGGGCAACGCGCTGGGAGGCCTGGACATCACGCTGCTGGACCGACTCATGGGCTACCCGACCCATACGATCCTGCGTCGGGACCTGCAGGGGGTATTGCTGGACCACGTGGCACACGCTGGTATCCAGGTGGAGTTCGGGCATCGGGCGGTCGCGATTGATCTGGATGCCGACGACAAGGCCGTGGCGCGGTTCGAGCACGGGAAGAGCATCCGTCCAGATCTGCTCATTGGTGCCGACGGCCGCATGGACTCGGTCGCGCGCAAATTCGTCGCAGGGGACAACACCCCCATCTACCAAGGGTTCGTGAACTGGATCGGCGTTGCACAAGGCAATGGCGCGTTGCTGAGCGACATGGCGATTCATGACTACTGGGGGTCTGGCGACCGTTTCGGCTGCGTCCCGATCCGGACGGATCTGGTGTACTGGGCTGCCGCGCAAGCTCGGCCATTGCCCGAGGCGACGCCAGCAGCGGAGATGCGCGAGGAGGTGATGGATCTGTTTGCAGGATGGCCGGAGCCGGTCGCCCGCCTCATCGAAGCCACGCCGGCGCACTCCATCCAACTGATCGCCGTGCACGACGTGCAGCCGCTGCACACGTGGAGCCGAGCAAATGTGCTGCTCGTCGGCGATGCGGCGCACGCGCCGCTACCAACCTCGGGTCAGGGCGCCTGTCAGGCCTTGGAAGACGCCTGGCATCTGGCGCGGTGCCTCGAAGCGGCCGGCGGTGCGCTGGATCGAGCATTAACGCGTTTTGCCGCAGTCCGCGCACGCAAGACCACCAAGCTGGCAGAGCAGGGCAGAATGTTCGCGCGCGGCCTTTTCGCCCAAGACCCCGAAACCTGCCGTCTTCGCAATGAGCGCGCCAAGGCGTCCGATCCATTGCGCGATGCGCAGGCCATGGCGGCGGGATGGTCGCAGGGGTTGCCGATGGCCGACTGCACAGACGCGGCGGCGGCGATCGGTGTTGGCAGTCTGTATCGCCTATAAAAGGTAGTCTTGATCCAAGCGTCGCATGGCATCTCCGCTACAGGATGCATTTCCATTGGATCCGGGGATCCATTTCACTGGGTAGCTGCGTCATGCTGATCAAGCACCTCCCACCGCGCTGCCCCTGCTGTGGCTACAAGACGCTGTCCGAGCGAGCGGCATTTGAGATTTGCGCCGTTTGTTTCTGGGAAGATGATGGGCAAGATGACGATGATGCTGATGCGGTACTAGGCGGCCCGAATGGCAGCCTTAGCCTCACACAAGCCCGAGCCAACTATCAGCAATCTGGCGCGTCCCGTAGACAGGATCTCCTATATGTACGCCCACACTTAGATGAAGAGACGTAAAGTGGGGCTAAGCAAATCCGGCTTCTAGGTTCGGCTTATGCCGACATCCTGAGCGGCGGGGAAGCGATTAGGGAGATTTATCGGAGGCAGGGGAGAGCGGCTTCCGATCTATTCCGTTGAGAAACTCGGCCCTGGAATTGGGGCCGCCCTGTGATCCGACAGCCGGGACTGGGCTTGTTCGATCCGAGATAAGGCAAATCAGGGTACATAAGCTCGCTGCACTTCTTAGCTCGGCACCGCAATTTCTACTTACCGGCCCTTTGGCATCAATCACGCTGCCATCCTGCGCAGTTGCTACGAATAGGAATCGTCGCGCGCACCTTTCAGGCGGCGAGGCGGATCGGCGTCGGGCCACCCACGATCTGGCGGTCAACGGGTCTCGCTACGCGTGTTCTCGTGTACTGAGCCCGGCGGTGTTGCTATGGCAGTTCGGTCTGCGTATTGGCACAATCTGTTTGTTGCAGCATACGCTGTTGGCCAGGCCGAGGAATAAGGGGGGGAAGGATGTCCACTGTTGATGCCAAAACGCACCAGAGCCTCATTGAGCTTCGAGGGCTTGCTAAGGCTTGGCATTTCGCCAGAGCCGAGGATGCCTTCAAGATCATCGTTCTCGGCTCAGACCACGCGACGCTTACGCTTATATCCCACGACCTATGGGACGTGCTTGAAGAGTTTCATAAGAATCGCAAGAGTGATCTAAGTCAGCTTCTCCAGCAGGCACTGGAGCGGGGGCCACGCCACGCGGGCGGACAGTCTGGCGAACCAGCACAACCCCAGATTACGTCGGTTTATGACGGCTATCAGCGCCAGATGTCTGAGCTCTCAGGAAGGCATATCTTTCAATGGGCGACCCACTATCGAGAGAACTGCGCGTTCATTCTCAAGGATGTCGTCAAGCGGCTTTCGGCCATGCACGACAACACGGAGGCCGAGGATCGTATCCGCGAGATCTTCGCCGAGCACTCTCGTGAAATCTTCTCGAAAGGCTATGAGAAGATTCTCGAGCGAAGGCTGGCACATGAGATAGGCCTGGCGAAGTCACTACGAGGACTTCAGCAGTTCATGAACGTCATTGTGGGCGTGCTTAGAGATCAGCGAGAGAACGCACCCTCCAAGATGTATGCCGCCATGTATTGGGATATTGCCTCAGCGATGATCTCCGGCATCCTGCTCGGCTACCGCGATGTGGCCGTAGGGAAGCTAGTGGGAGAGGAGCTGCTGAGCGACTATCTGAATGCTTGGATCCCAACGCTGGGCTTCTGTCGCGGACGTCACGCCATTCTACTGGCTGAGCAGGGGCGTTCAGTTTTCAATGGCAGCGAAGCGTCCGTTTGCTCACTTCTGATGGGCGTAGATCGATGGGCTTCGCAGGCATCCACTCCCGCGGTGATGCCCAAGTACAGCCGTGTGGCTATCGGTCTAAGCCGGTTGGATATCACCTACAGCATGGGGGTAGATCGCGTAAGTAGGGATATCGTGGCTTCGGCCTTCTTTGGAGCCCCTTTGTACTTCAAGGATGACCTCGCCGATGCCATCGCGCTGGCCGATGTGGTAGTCGCCGAACTGACCCCTGACACACGGGAGTGGGTTGACAGCAGCGGCACCAATGAGGTCGTTGACTCTTCGGACGTGCAAGGACAGGTCGCCGGCTTTGCCGATTTGGCGGAAACCGTCTCAGCCAAGCTGACATCTCGTTCGGCCCCCTCCAACGCCAAGTCGCTATCTGGACGCCTTCCTAGAAACTATGCAAAGGACTTCCCGCTTGACGATCCGCTTTTCCGGGAGGGCCACTACGAAGTCGAACGTCACAGCGTGAACCGCATCATTCAGGGCCTTCAGCGAGGGATTGGTGCCTACGTGTGGTGCAGTGTCAGGCGCTCGGGAAAGACGACCTCTGCGGAGGCCATCGCCGGGCCATCCGGGGAAAGGATGATCGTCCTTCAGACCATGGATCATCGGCCAAACTCCCCCGAGCTCAATGTTATGAGCGCCCGCATCCGGGCCGTGCTCGAAGAGGGCAATGCCATCCCGGAGACGTTCTTCGCTGAACTGGTGAAGGACTGTGTGGCAGCAACTACCCAAGCCAATGCCCCGCGGCGGAATCTTGTGCTGATCATTGATGAGTACGAGACGCTGTTCGATTTGATTGATACCTATACCGAGCGGGCGCCTGGCCTAAAAGTGCTAGTCGCTCTGCCGCTTATCAGTCAGATGCTGGGCTTCTCCATGAAGAACACGCTTCTCTTCATGGGCCAGCGCCCCGACGCACACATGATTCTGCTCAGTCAGAATCAGCTTAGCCCCAATGTGCGCCAGTACGCCTTTCCTTTGTTTGAACATCAACCTGGAACTCCGTCCGAATTTGCGACACTGGTATCTCGCATTCTTGGCGAGAATCTGAGGGTCGCAGATTCGTTCATCGAAGCGGTTTATCAAGAGACCAAAGGGCACCCGTACCTCACCGTCAACATCCTCGTGGACTTCTGCGAGTGGCTAATGGAATCGACGAGCTTTGAGCTGGGCTCCGAGCTTGGCGGGCACACTTTCGTGGACTTCTCTCGCGAGCGTCTGGACCTGGTTGTTCTGAGGAATAGCCCGCACTATCGCCTTTTTCATAAGATGCTTGCCGAGTTCAGCTCTGAGCGAAGCCGCACGCAAGAACCATGGCTCTACTCGGTGACCAGCATCCTACGAGACATCGTGAAGCGTCATCCAAAGCGCATGAGCTGTTCTCTTGCCGCGTTCGATGCATTCGCAAAACCATACGAGGATCTGGCCAGAGCGCCGTCTCGACAGCTTCTGGCGAGTGCGGCCATGGCCAACTTCTTTAGCGAGTCCAACGGGACTGTCTCGGCGGGCATTCCGCTGATGGCGCGTCTGGCCGCCACAGCAACTTCGAGGGTACTGTCTTGAGTATTGTGAGCGCCGAACGAGCGATTGAGCTGATTTCCCTGGCCCCCTGGCCGGATGACGACGTGCTTCGCGTGTTCTGGCTGCAAGTCGAAGGGTCTCGTGAGCAGATGGCCGTATCTCTTCGCACCACGCTAGGAAAAGAAGAGGTCTTTGCCGTTGTTGTTCGAGATGACTCTTTCAAGATTGCAAACCGGGTACTTGCCGATATAAACCTCCTGCTGGAGGCGTGTAGGGATCAGCTGGTCCAGGCGAAAGAGAGCAGGGCCGAGAGAGTGACGATTGTGGTCCTGGTGAAGGAGAGCTTCAGCAGGGCTCAGGTGGGCTCACCTATTACTTTGCCTGCCTGGTTTCCCGTCCGCCCCGGCCTGCATACGCATCTGTATCTTACAGACTTGGTCGGCTTGTCCAACGGCACGCCGCTAAGTGGCCCCGAGGCGCAGGTCGATCGGGTGGCGGAACTGGTGTTCCACTTGGAGCATGCCCTGGTGGACGCGCTTCAAACATTGCAGGCAACCGATCCTTCGCGAGCAGAGGGATTCCTTTGCAATCTTATGGACAAGAGTACCGTAAACGTAGCGCAACGCATCGACAAGTATCGTGCGCACTTGAGCAGCGTCGGTCTTCCCCGTGGCTATCGACCGAATGCATCGGAGGCCACGAATTCGATAGTCTCCGACATGTTGAGACTCTTTCTTTCGCGCAGTATCGACGACACGGCAAAGGCCGCCAAGCAACTTGGCGGCCACCTTCCCAAAGCCGCCAGGCTTTTGAAGCCGTCCTATCTCGGGGTGGCGCTGCGGCCACGGGGCGCGCACGTGGTTAGTACACGGAACTGGTTCGCGTTGATTGTCGGGGTATATCAGTCCTACCAGCTCATGAATGCAGCGGCGCATGCGGGGGACTACGGGCTTTACCCGCCCGCACTGGTGCACTACAGCAGTTGCGATCTTCAGCTCTTCTTGGAGGGTGCACACGAGCTATTGGCCTACGAGTAGCATGCTGCGCCCCAGAGCGACGGGTACAGGCGTATGGAGGACGAGGGTCAGAACAAGATTAGTGCGAATTCGTCCTTGTTGCGGCCGCTTTACCCCGTCGCCGACTCATTCACGCTGCTGCGCTTAGCGCTGCACATCGGGACCTCAACATTGCCGGAATGACCCACATGAGCCACGGAACCCGGCCCACTCGATAAAACGCCGGAAGAGTCCTGGCGCTTTTGCGATGATGGTATTCCGCTTGGGCACGACCACTATGTCCGCGCGCCGCTCGATGCCGGCCACAATGTCACGCGCGACTGCTTCGCGCGAAACCATTTTCCAACAAGCTTTGTCATTTCCACCCCACGAGGGACGGCATACGAGATCGGCGACCACGTCTTCCATCATCGGGGTGGGGAAAAGATGCCATGCACGCTGCCGACGCCTACGCCCAAATGCCGCAATTCGATGCGGATGCTGTCGCACAGAGCCCAAGACGCAGGCCTTGCTGGAGGTGTAGGACGCCTGGAGCGGCGAATGGACGAAGGCGGCCATCTATGAAATGCCCATGAGGTAGCCGCGACGCTCCTGCACGCAAGGCAGGCAGGCGCGGAAGGTGCGTCAGATACCGGTGAGGTTGATGTCGATGACGCGCTCGAACGCCTCCGGGTCGAGTGTGGCCATGGGTGCCATGGTGTCGATGCCCGTGTCGGCGATCATCGCATCGATGTGGCTGCCGCCTCCAGGTTCTGCATGCTGTGCACATTGGCGGTCCAGACTCAGACCAGGAATGGGCCACCCAACGCATCTGCCTGCGCTTCGACCTTGGCCACGTCTAGGTCGACAATGCCCAATGGCCCCACCTGGGCGAACAGCGCCGTTGCGACCTTCGATCCCAGGCCACCAGTGGAGCCGGTAATGCCGGCGACGCGATGGGTTAGATAATATTTCGACATGGTTCATCCTTCCGAGGTGGGATATGGCGCTGGAGAAAAGCGAGTGGAGCGGCCGCCGCTCTCTCGAAGGCTTCGCCGTGGCCGAGGCACTTTTTCAGCGCCCTGATTCGGCCTTGAGCCGCTGGATCAGGACACGCATTTCCTGGTTTCGGCTCAGCATGGCATCGGTCAGTACACCTAAGAGACCGCGGAAGAGCGAGAACGGAACCCACCGCCATGGCGCGTAGATGTGAGGTCCGCAATGAGGCCCCCGACCGGCTGCTGGCCCGCGTCGCGGGGCCTGAGCGCGCGCCCGGTAGTGGCATGGCTCGGGCTCAGAACACATAGGCAACTGGCGAGCTATGGTCTGTTGCTGACATCGATGCGCTAGCGCGGGTGCCCATCTGCGGGCGCCCCAGGGCTATGCTAGGGCGAACATCGCTGGGTGATCCGAATGGGCGTAGTCAAGACCGACTGGATGGAGGCCGAAGAGCGTGGTTGGAGTGGCGTAGACAAAGTCGTTTGTTCAGGCTGTGTCGACGATTCGACTCTGAGGCGGGTCGTGCGGTGCGCCGCACGATCGGGCAGGTGCGATTACGGCGGAAACAGGAGGAAGGTCGCAGCAGTCGAAGCGCTGCAGGAAGCCGTGTATGCCGCGGTGTGAACCTACTACCACGAACCCACGGACGCCGGCGTGCCATGGATCGCGGGTTCGTGATCGATCCGATCGACATCGAGGAGGTCTTCTACAGCCTGAGTTTCGATGGTCACCCGGATCTCATCGCAGATATCGTCGATGCGGATATGGGAAATGGCTGGGTGGCCGCAGCGGACGGGCATTGGGCCTCGGCCCACGATCACGAGGTAATGCTCGGGTCGTGGGCGTCTTTTGTTGAGGTGATCAAGCACAAGACGCGATTCCACTTCGGTTCCGTGGGCGAGGTCTCCACAGCTGGCGCGCAGGACGTCGAGCCGCGCCACATGCTGGGTGTTCTCGGCAAGCGCTTGCGACCGTACGTCCGCCAGGTACCGGAAGGCACGCGCGTGTTCCGGGCGCGCATGAAGGAGAAGGGGATATCTGGAGCCCGTGTGCCAAGGAACTGGGAGCCCCTCCGCGTGCAGGACGCGTGAATCCGGCGGGCATTCCGTACCTTTACGTCGCGTTCGACACCAAGACCGCGCTGCGGGAGATCGGGGAGCCGACGGCAAAGACCGAAGCGACGTTCATGGCGACCTTCGAGCTGACCGAGCCATTGCTGGTGATTGACTTGACGCGCCTGCCGCCACCGCCATCCGTGTTCGACCTCGAGAACAAGGATGAGCGCGAGAAGCTGTTGTTCGCCAGAGGCTTCGTTGACGCGATCTCCAAGCCTGTGATCAAGAACGGGCAGGAGCGCGTGGAGTACGTGCCTTCGCAGGTAGTCTGTGAGTATCTGGCGCAGGTGTTCAAGCCGCGGGAGAAAGCCAGTCTAGGCGGCCTGATATTTCCAAGTTCCGTACGCGAGGGCGGCAGAAACTTGGTTGTATTCCCCCGCGCAACGCGGCCTCGATCGATGACCGCGACTGGAACACCTTTCGGGATAGCAGTGCGATCTGGGATCGGCGTCCACTCGGTGGTTAGTGGCGGCACGAAATCGCGGGTGCGGCAGGCTTCGCCGTTCCAGCCCTTTTAGGTTCAAGTCTCTTACATGTCTAGCCAAGACATCCCGCAGAATCGCCCCAAGCACCAGCACTGGGTTCCGCAGTTTTATCTGCGCTACTACGCGACGCCGGAGACCCGCAAAACCAAACAGCCGAAAGTCTGGATATTTTCGAGAGATGAGTCAGATGGGGATGAGAAGCTAACGAACATCAGGAATGTCTGTGGTCAGCGATACCTCTATTCACCGGCTATCGGGGCAGGGGAGCGAGACTGGACACTTGAGGATCTTCTCAGGGATCTTGAATCTGATCTTGCGCGGATATGGCCTGCGCTGGCAGAAGACTATGTTGCACTCGATGGCACCAGCTTACGCAAGATCGTGGCGCTTTTCCTGGCCGTGACCTACCTGCGTCATCCCGACGTTCGTGCGCAGACGGAATCGATCCACGCCCGTCTTGTGGAAGCTTACGATGCCGCGCCAAAGCGGCCGGATGGCACGCCGGATGTCGAAGCCATGGAGAGCAATGGAAAAAGCTACTCTGTGTCGACCGAAGGTTGGCACGACTATCGAGCTTGGGGGAAGGCCGAGCACGATCGCTTCTTTGCACATCTGGTTCGTTCGAATGCCATCCGGATTGCAGAGCATCTGATGCAGAAGCGGTGGTCGATCGTTGTTGCGAACGAGGACGCCTTCATCACCTCGGACAAACCCGTGGGGCTGCAGCACGAAACCAAGGAGAAATTCGGGATCGAAGGTCAAGGAACGATCATCACGTTCCCTATTAGCCCCACACGCCTCCTTGTCCTCGACGACATGCACTCCGAGCCCGCCAATCAGTACTACCTGCTGAAAGAGGGCAACGGAGCGGCGTTCAATTTCACCATATGGCGAAGTGCAAGTCGGTTTCTCATCACAGGTCGATCCGTACCTGAGGTGTTAACAGAGATGCTTTCATTGGACGACGGAGACGCGGCGACCTGATCCAAGCCATCGTGCATTAGCGAGTTATGCAAACAATGGTGCCGGTGCGCTATGCGACCGCTTACGGCACATGTCGATAATGGCGATGGAAGCCGAACATCAGGGCTGTTTGCTAGGCTCAGCGCGTTTCGAAGTGACTGGTGTCTCGGGGTCTTGATTGGCCGCTGGATCAGTCGAAGGGTTGCTCATATGATTTGCAGAAAGGTATTGGATCTCAAGCCGCAATTTGCCCAAATCCTCCTGCATCCTGAGCTGTTCGGCGCGTAGCACCTCTGTTTGATCGACTTGGTCGATCAAGGTTTCTAGCGTTCTGTTCAGTTGCGACAGCGCAGGATCCGGGGCGGATTTCTGGCGACCGGTTGCCGCGGCGATGCCTGGAACCACCACCGCGCCTGCCAACAGGACGAGAGCAACCGAGATTGCCAGGAACATCTGCGATGCGCGGATGAAGTTCGCGACATGGTCGTTGAGCGCCTGTTGCTTGATATACACGTAGAGCAAGCCGCGTCCATGGAAATCGTCGGTCGCCCTCCTGAAGGCGCGGGAAACAACGACGCTATCGATGCCAAGTTCCTCGCGTTCTCGAACGGACATGGCTCGCAGGATGGCGAGAAAGCCCATCACCATACTGGCGATAGCCAGCGCGACTAGGAGCAGGCAGGTATGCCTGACCCACGCTGAGATCGACGGCTCCTTGACGATGAAAGCCGACAAGGCGACGACGATGGGTGCGGCAATCCCTAGGCCGGAAAGCGTCGCCGTCGATTTCTGCTCGAGGTGCGCAGAGCGTGTCCTCGCGGCGTCCCATAGTTGTTCGATCCGCTGCAGCAACTTCGGACGGATCGTACCCTTCGGCGAGTTCGTGGTGATGCTCTGTTCCGGGGATGGAGCCGTGCCGTACGCAGATAGTGTATGGTGCAGCAACACGAAGAAGGTCGCTATGCTCTTCTTCGCGGCATCAACATATGTCCGAAAAGAGACCGGAAGGCGGCTCGGTGGTTTAGAAAGGTAGTCCCGGGCCTGGCTCATGGTCCTTCCTGGTGTTGAGGATGGAACAGATCGATGAAGGCATCGCGCAGGGGAAGGTCGAGTTCAAGTTCCAGCCATGCCCATTCGCCAGCTGGATTAACTTCAAGGAAGAACAGTTCACCCTCCGGCGATTGGACGAAGTCGAAGGCGCCATAGACCAGATCTAGCGCTTTCAACAGCTTCTTGCAGTTGTCGACGACTGGCTCGGGAAGCGTGCAAGGACGATAGATCAGATCATTGGGGCACGACCTCCAGTCGATTTCGGCATCGGGGGCTGTTTCGATGGCGACGGGGAATGCACGGTCTCCGATGACAGTCAGCCTGATGTCCAAGCCCTTGGGTACCAGCTTCTGCAGCAGCGTTGGGAATGCGCATGAGGCCATCTCAGCAAGGTCGTCCTCCATGACCTCCCAAGTGCGCACGGCGAACCATTGCGACCGTGTGGCGACGAGGCCTTGGGAGATCGGCTTGCAGATGATGCGTCCATGCTGCTTCGCGAAGGACTGCAGCTCTCTAGGGTCGTTGCTGATGATCGTGGCCGGGATCTGAAGGCCGTAATGCGGTGCCAGGGCGAGCTGGCGCACCTTGCGCTCGGCGCGCTCCGTTGCGCCGATGGGGTTCACCCACCTGACACTTCCGGTTTCAGGCAACAGGCCTTCTAAGAGATAGCGAAGCTCCTGCGCCGCGAATCTCCTGAAATCCTCCGGTACGTCTTCGAGGCCGACGGGATGGATGGCACGTCGATACCAGACGGCGTCGACACTGGCCAATGGTGCCTCCCTGAACTCGCTGCGCAGCAGTGCGTCGATGCCGGACGAATCACAGTGGATCGAGTACCTGAGATTAGCGGCATCCTCGGAATCCAGCCGGAAGTAGTCGATGCCTTTCTCTTCCAGGCGCGTGATCATGAAGTCGGCGGCGAGATCGTCCCGGTTGCTAACGATCAGCAGCATCAGTACCGGCCTTCATCACTAATGCGTTCCGATTGATCGTGACCTTCGCTGGTGGCTGTAACGACGGTCTCTCCAAAATCGGAGGCACGCACGGATTCGGACTGATCGACGCCTTCTGAGGTTTCGGTCATGACGGTCTCGCCCCAATCGGAGGCGCGGGTGCCCTCCGATTGATCGATGCCCTCGGAGGTTTTGGTTGTGACAGTCTCACCCCAGTCGGAGGCACGGGTAACCTCCGATTGGTCGACGCCCTCGGAAGTTCTCGTTGTTATGGTTTCACCCCAGTCGCTGCGCTGGCGGCTGTTTGGGCGCACATGCTCCGCTACTACCGGAAGTCCGGAGTCCCTAGAGATCCAGAGTTGGCGCATTGGATCGAATACCCGGCTTGGGTCAGGTACGTGTCCCGGTATGGGCTTTCGAGACTTCAGCACGAATGGCTGGCGACGCGACTCATTCATATCGGCTCCCGTTAAACAATCAATCTGGCAACTATGAATCGTACGACACGGTAATGCGACGCAAGGGGTGACAGGCCGGACAATCAGAGTCCGACAAGTGTGTTGCCGGATCGCTGGCCGCACCGTTTGCTTGGAAATACTCCACAGCACTGGCACGGTCCGATGAGCGGTCAGGTCCAGGAGCCCCCCTGCCGGCCTCTGAGAATTCCGCTGATCCAAGGGTAGCGCGCCAATCTGGTCTAGATGACCACTTCTGGCCAAGTCGCACCGATGTTAAGAGCCTAGGGCAGGTCAGTATTCCAGTAGCCGAGCGGCGGGATTCATCGCAGCGCCGCCCGATTGGAAATACCCCACTAGGCTCGACGCCGACCGATGCTCGGTCAGTTGCATGATAGCCGGCAGCGCCACGCCTTGACGGCTGGCCTCAGTCACGAACCCCGAGCGCAGGCTGTGCCCCCCGAAATCTCCCTCCAGCCCGGCCAATCGCGCCCGCCGCTGTACGATCTCGCCTACCGCGGCCGGAGACAGGGCAGGGCCGACGCGCTGCTTCCACAGCCGTCGGAAGATCGCCCCTTCGGTGACCCCGGCTGCGTCCAGCCAGTCCTGCAGCGCGAGGGCGGCCCGATCGAGCACCGGCTTGTCCGGGGTCGAGCTCGCGGTGACGCCGGCCTGCTGGGTCTTGCTGTGCTCCAGGCGGTAGATGTAGCCCGCCTCGCCGATCCGGCGCAGGTCGCGCAGGTCGGCGGCGGCGATCTCACTGCGCCGGCGCCCACCGCTGGCAAACCCGAAGCAGAGTAGGGCGCGATCCCGTATTCCTTCCAGGCTGTCGTCGCAGGTGGCCAGCAGGGCTTCCAGCTCAGGCAGGGTAATCGCAGTCTTCTTGCGCGGCCGCTCGCCCCGTTTGACCGCGGCTCGGGCGGCGCGGCTGAGCACGGTGCGGATCGCTCGCTGTTCACAGGGATTGGTCGCCTGTTTGAGCCTGTGCGCGGTGGACAGCACAGCGACCCGATGCCGCACGGTGGCCAATGTCCATGGCCCAGCCGTAGCGCGCCGTATGCCAGCCGGCCAGACGCTATACTCAATAAATGATAACAACACCCATTCGCAGCCTCTTGCGCCGGCTAGCTCCGCTTTTATGGGCCGGCCTCCTCGTTTGGGTCCCGGCCTACGCCGCCGACGGCAGCGCGACGGTCTCCCAAACGTGGCAGATGCTTGATTACCTGGCGACCGACTACGCCGGTGCCGTGGGTGCCGATGGTGCGGTGCGCAGCACCTCCGAATACGCGGAAATGCGCGAGTTTGCCGCGACCACGCGAGGACGCATCCAGGGGTTGCCGACGAACGCTGCCACACCCGTGTTGCGGTCGCAGGCGGACCAACTGGTCGCCGCAGTCGAGGTCAAGGCCGTGCCGGCGGTGGTCGCCGCGCAAGCGCATGCCCTGGCGGACGGGCTCCTGGCGGCTTATCCGATACCGACTGCTCCGCCGCGCGCCCCGGACTTGGCCCGTGGGGCCTTGCTGTACCAAGCGCAGTGCACGGCATGCCACGGCGCGACCGGTCACGGCGACGGACCGGCGGGTCTACTGTTGAATCCGCGCCCGGTCGATTTCACCGATACGGCCCGCGCAGACCAGCGCAGTCCCTTGTCGCTGTTCGAGGTGATCACGCAGGGCGTCGAAGGGACGCCGATGGCCGCCTATGACCAACAGCTGTCTGACGAAGACCGCTGGGCACTGGCTTATTACGTAGGAAGCCTCGCTTACGGAGATCACGCCGCGCTCGGCGAGCGCTTGTGGCACACGGATCCGACTGCCCTCGCGCAAATCAGCGACTTGAAGGAGTTGTCGCAAACCCGTGTCGCCCAGCTCAGCGCTGCCGTGGAGCGCGCCCAGGCGCAGGCCCTTGTCGGTTACCTCCGTGCGCATCCGGAGGCCTTGCAGCAGGCCCTGAGCGGGATCCCGCTGGCGCGTGGCCGGCTCGCGGCGAGCGAGCGCGTGTATCGCGCTGGCGATATCCGCGAAGCCACGCAACTGGCGCTGTCGGCCTATCTGGATGGCGTGGAACCGGTGGAGCCGCACCTGAATGCCCGCGATGGCGCGCTGCGCAGCCAGATCGAAACCGCGATGGGCGCTTACCGTACGACGTTATCCAATCACCGGCCTGCCGCCGAGGTCGCCGCTCAGGCTCAGGCTCTGGATCGGCTGTTGGCCCGCGCCCAGGACCTGGTTGCCGATGCGACGTCCGACCCTGCGTCCACGTTCCTGGGCAGTTTCACCATCCTGGTTCGCGAGGGCCTGGAAGCCTTGCTCGTTGTCGTGGCGCTGCTGGCTTTCCTGCGCAAGGCCGGGCGTCCCCAGGCCGTGCGTTACGTGCATGCCGGTTGGGTGTTGGCCTTGGTCGCCGGTGGCCTGACGTGGGCTGTGGCGCGTTACGCCATCGCGATCAGCGGCGCAGGGCGTGAACTCACCGAAGGCCTTTCGTCGCTGTTCGCCGCCCTGGTCCTGCTGAGCGTGGGGCTGTGGATGCATCAGAAGAGCGTCGGTGGCCGCTGGCAGGCCTATCTCAAAGCGAAAATGACGGCGGCGCTCGATCGGCGTTCGGCCTGGTTCCTGTTTGGTCTGGCCTTCCTTTCGGCGTATAGGGAGGTGTTCGAGACCATCCTGTTCTATGCCGCGCTGTGGAGCGAGGGCCAGGGCGGGTGGCTGCTAGGCGGCATGCTGGCCGGTGCGGCCGTCCTGGGGCTGATTGCCTGGGTGTTACTGCGGACCAGCCGGCGCCTACCGATCGGGCGGTTCTTCTCGGCAAGCTCCGCCCTGATCGCGGTGCTCGCCGTGGTGCTGACAGGCAAGGGCGTCGCGGCGCTGCAGGAAGCGGGATGGGTCGCGGTGTCCCTGGCACCGGTGCCGCATATCGAGTGGCTGGGCCTGTATTCCACCTGGCAGTCGCTGCTGGCCCAACTGGCCGTGATCCTCGTCTTGGTGGTCGGTTTTCTCATCAATACAGCGAAAGGGCGCTTGGACGGACTCGCTGCGCTTCAACCAAGGGAAGAGCGCTCATGAGTGATTGCGGCTGCCATGCCGAGGGGACGAATGAACGCGAGCGGGGCGTGTTGCGCCTTGCTCTGGTGCTCAACGCGAACATGTTTGTCCTGGGCGCCATCGCTGGTGTGATCGCGCAATCGATCACTACAGCCAATTTCGCATAATGTATCTTATGTAAAAATCAACCAGGCCCGAGGCGGCCCCGCAACCCAAGACACTATCAGCAGCAGCAACCTCACCGCACCGTCACCAACCCCTGCGCCCCCGCCCACTGCTGGATGTCGTCACGGCGGATCGCCGCGGCCATCAGGCCTGGGAATGCGTCCGGGGTGCAGGCGAACGACGGCACGCCAAGCGCCGCCAGCTTGGCCGCCAGGGCGCGGTCGTAGGACGGTGTGCCTTCGTCGCTGAGGGCCAGCAGCACGATGAACTGCACGCCGGATTCGACCAGTTCGCGGGCGCGCGCCAGCAGCCGGTCCTCGACGCCGCCTTCGTACAGGTCGGAGATCAGCACCAGGATGGCGTTGTGCGGCTCGCGGATGATGCTCTGGCAATAGCTAACGGCGCGGTGGATGTCGGTGCCGCCGCCCAGTTGCACGCCGAACAGCAGGTCCACCGGGTCGTCCAGTTGCTCGCTCATGTCGACCACTTCGGTGTCGAACACCACTAGGCGCGTGGACACCGCCGGCAGCGAGGCCATCACCGCGCCGAAGATGCTGGAATACACCACCGAGGCGGCCATGGAGCCGCTCTGGTCGATGCACAGCAGGACTTCGCGTTGCGGCTTCCTGGCCTTGCGGCCGTAGCCGACCAGGTCCTGCGGCACCACGGTGCGCAGGTCGGGTTGCCAGTGCCGCAGGTTGCTGCGGATGGTGCGGTGCCAGTCGATCTCGGCCAGCCGCGGGCGACGGTTGCGGCGTGCGCGATCCAGGGCGCCGGTCACCGCCGAGCGCATCGGTTCCTCGAGCTGGCGCAGCAGGCTCTCCACCACCTGGCGCACGACCATGCGCGCGGTGTCCTTGGTCTGCGCCGGAATCACCCGGCTCAGGCCGATCAGGTTGGCGACCAGGTGCACGTCGGGCTGCACCTGCTCGAGCATTTCCTTTTCCAGCAGCATCTGGGTTAGATCCAGGCGCTGCAGGGCATCGCGCTGCATCACCTGCACCACCGACGAGGGGAAGTAGCGGCGGATGTCGCCCAGCCAGCGGGCCACATTGGGCGAGGAGGCCCCTCGCCCGCCGCGGCGCCCCAGGCCGCCCGGACCATCGGGTTCGTACAGCGCGGCCAGCGCCTGATCGATGCCCTGCAGCGGCTTGGGCAAGGCGCCGCAACTGGATTCGGCCTCCTGCCCCAGGATCAGGCGCCAGCGCTGCGCGCGCGAGGTGGGCGTGTCGGGTGTGGATGGCGTGTCGGTCATGCGGACAATCCCAGCAGTTCGCGCAGCATCGGCACCGCGCGCTCGGCGCGGCCCAGGTTCCAATCGGGGACGACAGCGGCCTCGGTTTTCTCCACCGGTGCCTGGCGCACGCGCGCTCCCAGGTCGCGACGGTCGGCGGGCTGGAAGGCGCCGAAGGTGCGCCGTACCAGCGGCAGCACGCGCACCAGTTGCGCCTCGTCCAGCGCCACGACCCAGGCGTCGATCATCTGCCACACGGCATCGTCGTGCAGCAGCACGGTGGCGTTGCGGTTGAGGAAGCCGTCCAGCCATTGCGCGGCCTGCAGCGGTTCGGCGCCGGGCGACAGGTGCTGCTGCAGTTGCAGGTGCACGGTGCTGCCCTGCACCGCCTGCGTGTCGAACAGCAGCCGCAGCGCGACGCCCTGCAGCAACGCGTTGCATGCCGGCGACAGCGCCACGCGTTGCAACGCCTGTTGCCAGCTGGCGCTGCCGTCCGCATCGCCGCGCAGGCCGATGGCGCGATCGGCGTCCAGGACGGTGCTGCGCGCCTGCTCGGCGCGAGCCTCGTCGAGGCTGGACAGCGCCAGGGTCAGGCCAATGACCGCGCGCGCCAGCATGCTGTCAAACAGGTGCGCGACCTGGTGGCCTTCGGTCTGGCGGACATTGCCGTAGCGGTACACGTTGGCCAGTGGCGGCAGCGCGCCGAGCAACGCCAGCGGGTCGGCATCGGTGGCGGCGCGGGCCTCCAGTTCGGCGGCGATCGCGCTGACCGCCTGCGGCAGGTCGGCCAGCAGCACCTGGTCCACCAGCGTCGACAACGCAGGCAGCGCCTCGGCCTTGCGCGCCTGCGCGATGGCCATGCTGGACGCGGCATCGGCCAGGGTCTGCCCATGGCGGCTGGCCTGCACCAGGTCCACCAGGAACTGCGGCTGCCAGGCCAGTTGCCAGATTTCGTGGAAGGTGCCGCGTGCGGACTGCCCGGTGCGCGCCAGCCGGCCCCATTCGATGCCGATCAGGCGCAGCCGATGCAGCAGATGGCTGCGCGCCAGATCGGTGTCCTTGCGCAGGTCCAGATCCAGGGTTTTTTCCAGCGCTTCGGGTTTCAGGCGCAGGCGCTTCTGCTGCGCCTCCAGGTCGCGCTGCAGCGGCACCGCCGGCACGCTGTCGGGCACTTGCCCCAGGGCGTCGCCGACCATCAGGCGCTCGCGGATGAGCCGCATGGGCGCATCGTCGCCATTGCAGATGACCGCACGGCTGGCTTCGGCGATGTCGTCCAGGCCCGGGGCCGGATGACCACGCAAGGCAGCCAGGGTGTCGGCCAGGCGGGTGGCCTCGATCAGGTGCGCCGACGAGCAGTCGAGTCCGTGGTCGCGCAACAGGCGCCCCACCCGCGCGTACCAGCCGACGGCGCGTTGGTCGTGGACGCCGCTGCTGCGCCATAGGTGGTCGTACCAGCCCGGCGCCTCCACGCCGGCGCCGTAGCCGCTGTCCATGCTCAGGTGGCGATAGGTCCACGGCACCCAGGTGCTCTGCGTCTTGCGCTTGGGCATGGCCTTGAGCAGGCGGCTGTCCGCGGTGGCGCTGTTGGCGCGCAACGCGGCCGGCTGCAACGCCGGCACATGCCAGGCGCCGCAGACCACCGCGACGCGCGTGAACGCCTTGCTGGCGCTGCGCAGCGCGCTGCGCATGTGCGCTTCGCGCACGGCCTCGTGTTCGCCGCGCAGGCCGGGATGCTCCGGCGTGTGTTCGCGCACGGCGGCCATGGCCTCGGCGATGGCGTCGAACAGCCCCTGCCCGTCGCCCCGCTCTTCCACCATGTGGTTCCACCAGGCCTCGCCGTCGGCATGGCCGGCGGCGCGCGCCAACCAGTCCAGCGGATCGGACGGACGCACCTCGGCGCGCTCGTCCTCGATTGTGTCGGCGTCGTCCTGCGCCGGTGGCGGCGTGTCCGCCGACTCCGGCGTTTGGTCTGCAGGCGCAGCCACGCGCTCGGCACGCGCCTGCGCCTGCCATTCCAGGGTCAAGGCCGGCGGCACGTCCATGAAACGTACCGGCACGCCGTTGCGCAGCGCCCAGTGCATGGCCTGCCATTCCGGGGAGTACGCCGCATACGGATGGAACACGGCCAGCTGCGGGTCGTCGACGCAATAGGACAGCAGGGCCACCGGCGGCTGCATGCCCTCCTCCAGCACGTGCGTCAGCAATGCCTCGGCACCTACCGGCCCTTCGATCAGCACGCAGTCCGGCTGCAGGGCTGTCAACGCGGCGACCAGGCTGCGCGCGCAGCCGGGGCCGTGGTGGCGAATGCCGAACAGGGAGATGGCTTCGCTCATCGACGCCGGCCCGCTCAGGCCTGCTCGCGGAACGCGCGGTAGAGGTCCTTCCAGTCCTCGCGCTCCTTCACCACGGTTTCCAGGTATTCCTTCCACACCAGCGCGTCCTGCACCGGATCCTTGACGATGGCGCCGATCATGCCGGCGGCCATATCGCCAGGGCGCAACACGCCGTCGCCAAAATGGCCGGCCAGGGCCATGCCGTTGTTGATCACCGAAATGACCTCGGCGGTGGAGAGCGTGGCGGTCGGGCTCTTCAGCTTGGCCTTGCCGTCTTCGGTGACGCCATTGCGCAACTCGCGGAAGATGCGCACCACCCGCGCCACTTCCTGCAGCGCCGGCGGCTCGGCCGGCAGGTCCAGCGCCGCGCCCATTTCGGCCACGCGCTTGCGCACGATCGCCACTTCGTGCTCCTCGCTGGACGGCACCGGCAGGATCACGGTGTTGAAGCGGCGCTTCAGCGCGCTGGACAGTTCGTTGACGCCCTTGTCGCGGTTGTTGGCGGTGGCGATCACGCTGAAGCCGCGCACCGCCTGCACTTCGCTGCCCAGCTCCGGAATCGGCAGGGTCTTTTCCGACAGCACGGTGATCAGCGCGTCCTGCACGTCGGCCGGGATCCGGGTGAGTTCCTCGATGCGGGCGATCTTGCCCAGGCGCATGGCCTGCATCAGCGGACTCGGCACCAGCGCCTTCTCGCTGGGCCCGTTGGCCAGCAGCTGCGCATAGTTCCAGCCGTAGCGGATCTGCTCTTCGCTGGTGCCGGCGGTGCCCTGCACCAGCAGCGTGGAATCGCCGCTGATCGCCGCGGTCATGTGCTCGGACACCCACGACTTGGCGGTGCCCGGCACGCCGAACAGCAGCAGGGCGCGATCGGTGGCGATGGTCGCCACGGCCACTTCCATCAGGCGGCGGTCGCCGATGTACTTGGGGCTGACCACGAAGCCGTTCTCCAGCGTGCCGCCGAGCAGATAGGTCACCACCGCCCAGGGCGACAGCTGCCAGTTGGCAGGCCGCTGGCGGTTGTCCTGGCGGCGCAGTTCCTCCAGTTCCTCGGCGTATTGGTGTTCGGCGTGCTGGCGCAGGACGGCGGTGCTCATGAGGTCTCCAATGGAAGGTGTGAGGATCAGGATGCGGCGTGCAGGGTCTGGCGCAGGACCAGGAGCTGGCGGGCCTGCTGCACGCAATCGAGCATGGCGGCGGTGGCGTCTGCCGGCGGATCGGCCACCTGCACCTGCGGCAATGCGGACGGATGCAGGACGGCGAGCAGTTCCAGCAGTGCGTCGCGCAGCAGATAGTCGTGGCGCAGCATCGGAGCGCCGAACAGCGAGCCCAGGTCTGTCGCCAGCGACTGCGAATAGGCGGCGCTCAAGTGCTGGCCGTGGGCGGTGCCGGCCAGCACCTCGCCGAGCAGCGCCTGCCGCTGCAGTTGCGCGGTGTTCGGCGGCCAGTAACGCTCGCGCCGCTCCGGCGGCAGCAGGGCCAGCAGCTCGCTCGGGCTGCGCTGCCGTTGCTCCACGTCGAGCAGGGCTTCCACCCAGGCCGGCTCGCTGGCGTCCACCTGCTCCAGCCATGCACGCAGCAGGGCGGCGTCCCACTCCGTGGTGCGGGACCAGGCCAGCACCTCTTGCGGGGTCTTCTCCAGCGTGCGGCACCACCAGGCGAGCGGCAACTGCCGCACCAGTTGATAGAGCCACCAGGCGCGCTCACCGAGCGCGTCGCTGCCGGGCCGCTTGCTGTCGATGGCCGCCTCGTTCCAGCCGGCATCGGCCGCCCTCGGCGCCTCCAGGGTCCAGCTCACTCGGCGCAACAGGCCGGTGCGCTGCTGTTGCAACACCGCCGACATCTGCGCCTGCAGGTACTGCGCGTGCGCGGTGGACGGCAATCGCGCCAGCATCGGCCCGGCCAACTGGCGGACCTCGCGGCTGCGGTCCTTCAGCAGTTGCTGCAGGAACGGCGCATCGGCTTCGCACAACTGCGGCCGCAACGCATCGACGCAGGCGGCGCGTTCACGTGCGGACAGTTCCTTCTGCGCGTCCTGCAGGCGCTGGCGCGCGCCGTCGGGGTCGGACGCGCGCAACTGCCGCAAGGCCAGCAGGCGCGCATCGAACGCGCCCTCCTTCCAGATCCGCGCCAGATCGGCAGGCGTCTGCGCCGCCGCTACCGCATCGACGGCGTAGGTCCACTCCGTATTGCGCGCCGCGAGCCAGCGGCCACGCGCCCCCAGCACCGGGCGCAATGCGCCCCGCAGCGCGCTCAGGCGCGCGCCTGCGTCCAATGCCTGCGGCAGTACTGCGACCGGCAGATGCTGGCCGCGTGCGGCCAGTTGCAGGCAGGCTTCGTGGCGAAGGCGTTTCAGCCAGGCTGCGGGCTGCGCGCTGGCGAACAGCGCCCGCAACAGCGGCACCCAGGCATGGTCTGCGGGCAGCGCTTGCGGATCAGGTGGCGCGGGCGGCGGTAGCGGCAGTGGCGCGCCGAGACGCAGCGCCGCACGCCGGCAGGCGGCCAACGCGCCCACCTGCAGGCTATAGCCCCGTGCGGCATCGTCCTGCGTGGCGATGGCGGCGAGCACCTCGCCGAGTGCGCCATCGAGGGGAATCCGTTGCGGGTGATCGATGCCCAGCAGCGCCGGCTTCAACCAGGCCTCGTTCATGCCGCGCTCCTTTCCCAGCGCTCGCCCTGCGCGTTCCACGCGCTGAGTGGCCACAGCGTGTCGCCATCCCACTCGCCCATCAGACAGACAGGATGACCGCCGGCGAACGCGAGCAGCGCCCAACCCTGCATCGCGGGCAACTGCAACGGCAGGCTGCCTTCGCTGTGCTGCGCCAGGACGCTGCGGCCATCGTGCGCGACGTGCGCCTCCTGCAGGCGCATCGGCACCTGTGGCAGCCATGGGTTGAGCGCAAGCGCACGGGCGGCGGCGTCGAGGGTGTCGGTGCGCGGCAGCGCGGCGCCGGCCTCCACGCCGGCATCGAGTTCGCCCGGCACGGCGCGCAACGGCACCGTGCCCGGATGGAAATGCAGGCGGCCGGCATGCACATGACCGTTGCGCCACTGCTGCTCCCATCCACGGCCCCCGTGGCTGTACTCCTGCAGCAGCGCGGGGCGGCCGCTGTCCAGGCCCTGCAGCCACACCCGGCGTTCCAGCAGATTGCCCGGCTGCTCGATCAGGTGCTGGCCCTGCACATGCCAACGATCGTGCACCGCCTCGCCTTCGCGCAACACCGTGTCGCGCTCCAGTGGCCAGCCCAGCGCGGCACGCAGGTCCGCCTGGCGAGCGGCGCTGAAGTCCCCTGCGCGCGGCACCGCTTGGACCAACAGTTGCAGCAGGCCGAGGCGTTCGCCAAGGTCGGCGAGCTGCGCGAGATCGCGGCCGCTCTCGCCCACGGCGCGCTCCAACTGCGTGGCCAGGCCCGGAGCCTGCGCATCGACCATGCGCGCCATCATGCGCCGCGCGTCCTGGGCGAATTCAGCGCCCAGGTTGGCCAGGCCCTGGCGGAACTGGTCGGCGATCCAGCGTTGCAGTTCCGCCGCGCCGGCCTGCATGCGCGTCCAACGTGCCTGTTCGCGCCTGGCCGCCGCCGCGGCCTGGACCTGCGGATCGGGCGGCGTTGTGCTGGCAGCGGCCTCCTCCTTGCGTGCCGCGCGTTCGCGACGGCCCTGCATCCATTCCTCGACCCAGGGCGGGCGGGTGCCCGGCACGCAGCGCGGGTTGCCGTCGGCATACAGCAGCAGCATGGCCAGGCCATGCTTGCACGGAAACTTGCGGCTGGGGCACGAGCATCGGCTTACCAGCGCGATCAGGTCCACCTGGGTCTGGTAGGGCTTGGCGCCACTGCCCTGGCATTCTCCCCACAGCACCTCGGCGTCGGCGCCGAGCAGGCCCCATTTTGCGTCCGTGGCCAGGCCGGCGGCCGCCTTGGCCGATGCCGCATCCGGCGCAAGCGCGAGGACCTGCTCGCGCGTGAGTCGCACTTCCATATCCGTACTCATCTCAGCGTCTGGTCGATGATAGCCGAGGTTGTGTGGCAATCAGCGACATGATCGGCGCCGGACACGTGGCACGCGGGCGGCTGCCTCGTTGGCTCACCGACCGCGTGTGCCTCGGCGCTGACAACCGGGCATGCGACGTCGTTCGATGGCGCCTGTCATTCCTTGGCTGGCTGCGGCGTCACGCACCCCTCGCATGTCGCACTGCCGCACCTGCAGCCGCGGGATTCAGGGCACCTCTGATAACGCGATATTGCGCGGCTCGGCATGAGGTCTTGCCTCGAGCGTAGGAGCGGCTTCAGCCGCGACGGGCATTCCCGATAACGCCCGTCGCGGCTCAAGCCGCTCCTACCCATGGTCTTCGTCGTTGTTAGAGGTGTCCTTCAGCCGCCCCGCGACAACCGCCGCCGGATCTGGGCGCGCTGTTTCGGGCTGAATGCAGCGGCGTGGGTCTGCAGCAGTGCGATCACCGCCGTATGCGCCGCCTCGGTGCGACGTTGCAGTTCCCGGGTGGCGGCGTGCTCGATGGAGCGCCATTCGGCGGGGGTGGTTCCGGTTGGGAGGGCGGTGCTGTCTGCGTGCATTGCGGGATCCGATTGCGGCACGGGGCGGGCCGATGCAGGTGTCGACCTTGATGCACTTTACCGCCAAGCAGGTCATCGGTGGTTCGTGCCGCGTGGACGGCCAGATGCAGGACCGTATCTGCGCTCCGCAGTCCGGCGCGTGGATGTGCCGCGGTCGACGGGTTCATCGACGAGGTGCCGTTCGCCCGCGACATCGAGCACGGGCACTGCGATGCGGGCGAATTGGGCGCCACGCCCCCGCCAGATCCCGCAGCCTTGCGAGCCTCAGGCCAGGCGCTTGCGCGGGTTCGCCGCAGACGCACCTGTGACCAGCGCATCCGCGTCGCCTGCAGGCGCATGCGGCAGGCGCACCCGCGCGCATAGCCCGCCGCCTGCGCGGTTGGCGAATTCCAGCGTGCCGCCGTGGGCCTGGCAGATGGCCGCGGCGATCGACAGGCCCAGTCCGCTGCCGCCGGAATGGCGTGCCCGCGAGTCGTCGGCGCGCCAGAAACGGTCGCCCATGCGCGCCAGCGCCTCCTCGTCCACGCCGGGACCGCGGTCGGCCACGCGGATCAGCACCTCATCAGTATCGGTCTGCGCCTCCAGCGCCAGTTCGCCGCCGGCCGCGGCGTAGCGCAGCGCATTGTCGATCAGCACCGACAGCACCTGCCCCAGGCGGTCGCGGTCGGCGCTGATGTGCAACTGCTCGGGAATGCGCACCTGCACCTGCATGCCGGCCTCCTGCAGCGGCTGCGCGGCCCAGGTCAGGCGTTCGCGGACCAGGGCGCCGAGTGCGAACCGCTGTGGCTCCAGCATCAACTGGTTGGCGCGGGCCATCGACAGCAGGTGCAGGTCGCCGACCAGGCGATTGATCTGCTCGAGCTGGCGCTGGACCATGCGCAACTGCTCCTCGCTGCTCGGGAACACCTGGTCGAGCATGCCCTGCACCCGGCCCATCGCCGCGTTGAGCGGGGTGCGCAGTTCGTGCGCCAGCATCGCGCTGGACTCGCGCACCTCGCGCTCGTACTGCTGCAGCTGCGCGCTCATGCCGTTGAAGTCGGTCGCCAGCCCGGCCAGTTCGTCCGGGGCGCCGGGCACCACGCGCGCACGTGCGGCGAAATCGCCATCGCTGATCCGCCGCGCCGCCTCGGCGACGTTGGAGAACTGCCGCGACAATGGTCGCGAAGCGAGCAGGCCGCAGATCACGATCACCGGGATCGAGGCCAGCACCATGCCGGCCAGCAGCCACCAGTCGCGACTGGCCAGCCCGGGCAGGAAGTCGGCCACGTCGTAGTAGGTTTCGAACAGTTCCCATAGGCGCCGCGCATTGCTGTGCGGATCCTCGCGCAGCTGCAGCATCTCCTGCCGCGCCTGCGGCGGCAGGCGGCTCAGGGTGGAGACGTCCCAGATCGCGAAGCGCAGCACCATGCCCAGCGCGATCGCGATGATGGTCAGCACCGCCAGCGCGCTCATGCGCAGGCCTACCCATTGCCACAGCGGCGCGTGGCGCTTGCGGCGGAACCAGGCCCAGTTCATCGGAAGCGATAGCCGATAGCACGCACGGTCACCAGCAGGCCGGTGACCTGCTCGTGTTCCAGCTTCTTGCGCAGGTTGTGCACGTGCGCATCCACCACCCGCTCCAGCGCGTCGCTGTCGGGCAGGCAGATCTCCAGCAGTTCGCTGCGGGTGAAGGCCTTGAACGGCGTCTTCATCAACGTCGCGAGGATGTTGAACTCGGTCGGGGTCAGTTCCAGCGCCACCTCGTGGCCGTCGGCATCGCGCACCGTGGCGCGCACCGCCGCGGTGTCCACGGTGAGCCGCTTGTGGCGCAGCGGCTCCTCGCTGGCACGCGCCGGCCCGGCGCGGCGCAGCACCGCATACACCCGGGCCACCACTTCCTTGGGGCTATACGGCTTGACCACGTAGTCGTCGGCGCCGTAACGCAAGGCACCGAGCTTCTCCGGCTCGTCGCCCATCGCGGTGACCATGATCACCGGCGTGTCGCTGCTGCGGCGGATCGTGGACAGCACTTCGGTGCCGCTGAGCCGCGGCAGCATCACGTCCAACAGCACCAGGTCCGGCTTCCACTGCGCATGCACCGCCACCGCCTTCTGCCCGTCCTCGGCGATGGTGACCTCGAAGCCGTCGCGGCGCAGGTAGGCCTCGAGGATGCTGGCGCTGTCGGCATCGTCTTCGACCAGCAGGATCTTCTTCGCGTGCATTGCCCGGTGCCCGTGTTTGGCGTCTTGATGGAATCTTGAAGATTCCTAGAAGGCGGCTTGAACATGCCCGCCGATGCTGGCAGTCGAGTTCGATCACCCGGCCGCTGCCATGATTCTACCGTCCCTGCCGCTTCGCCCGTGTCGCATCCGCGCCCTGCTCGGCCTGCTCGCGCTCGCCCTGGGTGGCTGCTCCCTGGCGCCGGTCTACCAACGCCCGCAACCGGCCCTGCCGCCCACCTTCGCCGCGACCACGGCGACCGCGGCCGCTGCACCGGATCGTGGCGAGAATACGCTCACCGACCAGGAACAGCAGTTCGTGCGGGCATTCTCGCCGCAGCACGACCTGACCCCGCTGCTGACCCAGGCGCTGGCCCACGATCCGGACTTCCGCAATGCCGTGCTGAGCGTGCAGCAGGCGCGTGCCCAGTACCGCATCGAACGCGCGCAGCAGCTGCCGCAGCTCGGCCTCGATGCCCAGGGCACGCGCCGCAGCTACGACGACGCGGCCACGCAGGCGCGCTACGGCCAGAAGCTGAGTACAGTCGCGGTCGGCGTGGATGGCTTCGAACTGGACCTGTTCGGCAAGCTGGCGTCGCTGTCGGCGGCGGCGCAGCAGCGCTACCTGGCCTCCGAAGACGGTCGCCAGGCGGCGCGCGGTGCGCTGATCGCCGAGGTGCTGCGGGCCTACACGCTGGAACGCGCCGCCCTGCAGAGCCAGCAGCAGGCGCAGACCATCGCCGAACGCAGTGCGGCGCTGCTGGCGATCGCCACGCGCCAGCAGGCGGTCGGGCTGATCTCCCGCGATGCGCTGGACCGCCAGCGCCACGACGACGACCAAGCGCAGGCGCGCGCGCAACAGGCCGCCAGCGACCACGCCGCCGCCCGCCGTGCCCTGCAGCTGCTCGCCGGCTACGCCACGCCGGATGGCGCCGGCACCCTGCAGGACCTGCTGCCGGGTGCCGAGCAGGACGACGGCCGCACCTGGCGCGACCTCGACTCGCAGCTGCTGCTGCAGCGCCCGGACGTGCGCCAGGCCGAAGCCGAACTGCGCGCACGCAATGCCGACATCGGCGCCGCACGCGCCGCGTTCTTCCCATCGATCCGCCTGAGCACCTCGCTGGGCACCGCCAGCGAGGCATTGAACGGCCTGTTCATGCCCGGCAGCCGCACCTGGAGCTTCATGCCGCAGTTGCTGCTGCCGCTATTCGACGGCGGCCGCAACCGCGCCAACCTGGATCTTGCACAGCTGCGCAAGGACGGCGCGGTGGCCGACTACGAGAAGACCCTGGAGGCCGCGTTCCGCGAGGTCGCCGATGCGCTGGATGCGCTGCCGGCGCTGCAGCAGCGCGAGCGCGGCGAACGCTCCAACCTGGAGCGCGAACGCCAGCGCGTGGCGCGCCTGCAGCAGCGCGTGGCGCAAGGGCTGCAGGACCGCCCTGAGTTGCTGGCCGGCGACATCCAGGCCGCGCAGGCCGAACTGGCGCATCTGCAGGCGCGCCAGGACCTGTTGCTCGATCGCATCGCGCTGTTCCGCGCGTTCTATGGCGTGCCGCTGCCGCACGCGCCCTGACCTTTCCCCCGCACGAGGTTGCCCCCGATGAAACATCTCCTGTCCGTTCTGTCGCCCACGCTGACCGTGGCGGTGCTGGCGCTGCCGCCGGCCGCGCACGCCGCAGACCCCGACCCGGCCCCCAGCGCCGGCCTGTTCGGCGACCGCACCCAACTGAGCGTGGGCGCCGGCGCCATGCTGACCCCGCGCTATGCCGGTTCCGCCGACGATCGCGTGCAGGCGGTGCCGGTGTTCTCGGTGCAGCGCGGCATCCTGTTCGCTGATACGGTGCGCGGCGCCGGCGTGCAGTTTCAGAACGCGCACGGCTTCTCCGCCAGCCAGTCGTTCGGCTACGACCTGGGCCGCCTGCAGCGCAACAGCAGCTGGCGCCCCGGCTCCAAGAGCCTGGCCGGCATGGGCGACGTGCCTGGCGCGATCACCGCGCGCAGCCTGGTCATGCAGCAGCTCACCCCGTACCTGGCGCTGGACGCCGAGGCGGAGTTCGCGCTGAAGGACGGTGCGCGCCGCAACCGCTACCGCGCCGGCGCGCGCTTCACCCTGCTGCAGGCCGCGGCCGACAACGTGACCCTGGACCTGGGCGCGCACTTCGGCGACCGCCGCTTCAACCAGGCGTATTTCGGCGTCACCGAAGCGCAAAGCCTGACCAGCGGATTCCAACCTCACCGCGCCGATGCCGGCGTGTATGCCTACACCGTCGGTGCCGAATGGGATCACACCCTGTCGCCGCACTGGACCGCCTCGCTGCTGCTCAACGCCACCCGCTACGTCGGCCCCGCCGACGGCAGCCCAGTGGTGCGTCGCCGCGCCGCTGCCGGCGGCGGCGCCACCGTCACCTACACCTTCTGAACGTTTCCGGGACACCGCCGATCATGACCCTGCGCCCCACCCTGCTTCTCACGCTGTGCCTGCCGCTGGCCGCGCTGGCGCTGTCCGGCTGCGGCCGCGAGGCTGCGCCGCCCGCCGACGCCCCGCGCGCGGTCAAGCTGGAAACCGTCGGCAGCGATGCCGCGCGCGACAGCACCCGCTACCTCGCCCAGGTGCGCCAGCAACAACGCGCCGATCTCGGCTTCGAAGGCGGCGGCCGCATCGCCGCCATCGCCGTGGACGTGGGTGACCGCGTGCACGCCGGCCAGGTGCTCGCACGCCTGGACCCGGAACCGAACAGCCTGCGCCTGCAGCAGGCCGAGGCCGGCGTCGGCATCGCCGCGGCAGACCTGCAGCAGCAGCAGACCCAGCTCGCCCAGCAGCAGGCCATGTTCGACGACGGCGCCGCCTCGGCCGCGACCCTGACCGCGGCCAAGAGCGCCTTCGCCGCGGCGCAGGCGAAGGTACGCAGCGCGCAGTCGGACCTGGCGCTGGCGCGCCGCGCGGTGCGCCAGTCGGAACTGGGCGCACCGTTCGACGGCAGCGTGGTGGCACGCCTGCAGCAGCCCGACAGCCTTGTGAGCGCAGGCCAGCCGGTCCTGCAACTGGACGGCACCGATCGCGCGCAGGTGCTGGCGACGCTGCCGGCCGATCGCGCGGCGGCACTGCAACCGGGCCAGAGCGTCCTCGCCTACCGCAGCAGCGCGCCGCAGCAGGCGCTACCGCTGCGCCTGCGCAGCGTGTCCGAACGCGTGGACGGCGGGGCCACCGTGCAGGCGCTGTTCGACAGCACCGGCACCGATGCCGTGCAGCCGCGCAGCGGCGAATCGCTGCTGCTGGCCCTGCCCGACAACGCCGCCGATCAGGCGCCGAGCGTGCCGTTGAGCGCGCTGATCCCGAGCATGGCCGATGGCCAGACCATGTTGTTCGTGTACCGCCAGGACAGCGGCAGCGTGCGCCGCCGCCAGGTCGTCACTGGACACGCAGATGGCGGCCGCGTGCAGATCCTGCGCGGCCTGGCCCCGGGCGAGCGCATCGTCGCCGCCGGCGCCGCCTTCCTCCACGACGGCCAGCACGTCGTGCCGTTCCGTCCCACCACCCGCCTCGGCACCGTCTCGCCATGAACCTGACCCGCGCCACCCTGCAATCGAGCCGCCTGGCGCTGTTCAGCGCCGCCCTGATCCTGATCGGCGGCATCGTCACCTTTCTCGGTTTTCCCTCGCAGGAGGAACCCAGCGTGACCGTGCGCGATGCGATCGTGCAGGTCGGTTACCCCGGCATGCCCAGCGAGCGCGTGGAGAACCTGCTCGCGCGTCCGTTGGAGGAACGGCTGCGCGAGGTCAGCGGGCTGAAGAAGATCGTCACCACCATCCATCCCGGCAGCGCCATCGTGCAGGTCACCGCGCAGGACAGCGTCAAGGACCTGCCGGCGCTGTGGCAGCGCGTGCGCAGCAAGGCCGCCGAAGCCGGCGCCGAGCTGCCCGCGGGCACGCAGGGGCCGCTGGTTGACGACGACTTCGGCCGTGTCGCCATCGCCTCGATCGCGGTCACCGCGCCCGGCTTCAACACCGCCGAAATGCTCGGACCGCTGCGGCAGATGCGCGCGCAGCTGTACGCCGTGCCGGGCGTCGAGCGGGTCACCTTCCACGGTCTGCGGGACGAACGCATCTATGTCGCCTTCGACCGCACCAAATTGGGCGAGGCCGGCCTCACCCCGGCCGCGGTCGCGCAGCAACTGCGCGCGCAGAACGTGGTCGCCGGCGGCGGCCTGGTCGCCGCGTCGGGCATGGCGATGACCGTGACCACCTCCGGCGAGGTGCGCGACCTCGACGAGCTGCGCAATACCCCGATCGCCACGCAGGGCGCCGACGGCCCGCGGCAGATCCCGCTGGCGCAACTGGCGCGCATCGAGCTGATGCCGGTGGATCCGCCGGAGGCCGGCGCGATCTACCAGGGCCAGCCGGCGGTGGTGGTGGCGGTGTCGATGGCCCCGGGCAACAACGTCGCCGAGGTCGGCAAGGCGCTGCGACGCACCCTGGGCGAGACCGCCAAGGCGCTGCCGGTGGGTTTCGCGCAACACGTGGTCACCTTCCAGGCCGACGTGGTCGAGCGCGAGATGGGCAAGATGCATCACGTGATGGGCGAGACCATCGTCATCGTGATGGCGGTGGTGATGCTGTTCCTCGGCTGGCGCACCGGCCTGATCGTCGGCGCGATCGTGCCGCTGACCATCCTCGGCGCACTGATCGCGATGCGGGCACTGAACGTGGAACTGCAGACCGTGTCCATCGCCGCGATCATCCTGGCGCTGGGCCTGCTGGTGGACAACGGCATCGTCATCGCCGAGGACATCGAGCGGCGCCTGGCCGCCGGCGAGGAACGCCGCGCCGCCTGCGAGGCCGCCGGCCGCAGCCTGGCGATCCCGCTGCTGACCTCTTCCCTGGTGATCGTGCTGGCGTTCTCGCCGTTCTTCTTCGGCCAGACCAGCACCAACGAATACATGCGCTCGCTGGCGATCGTGCTGGCGGTGACCCTGCTCGGCTCGTGGCTGCTCAGCATCACCATCACCCCGCTGCTGTGCATGTACTTCGCCCGCGCGCATGCCGCGCCCGCCGACGGCCATGGCGACACCTATACGTCCGGACCGTATCGCCTGTACCGGCGAGCGATCGAGGCCTTGCTGGCGCACAAGGCGCTGTTCCTGGGCAGCATGCTGGCCCTGCTGGCGCTGGCGGTGACCGTGCTGGTCTCGGTGCCGTACAGCTTCCTGCCCAAGTCCGACCGCCTGCAGTTCCAGATGCCGGTGACCCTGCAGCCGGGCAGCGATGCGCGCGAAACCCTACGCACCGTGCAGTCGATCAGCCAGTGGCTGGCCGACCGTCGGCAGAACCCGCAGATCGTCGACAGCATCGGCTACGTCGCCGATGGCGGCCCGCGCATCGTGCTCGGGCTGAACCCGCCGCTGCCGGCGGCCAACATCGCCTACTTCACCGTCAGCGTGCGGCCGGGCAGCGACATCGATGCGCTGATCGCCAAGGTGCGTACCCACCTGCGCCAGGCCTACCCGGCGGTACGCGCCGAGCCCAAGCGGTTCTCCCTGGGCTCGACCGAATCCGGCGTGGCGATCTACCGGGTGATCGGCCCGGACGAAACGCAACTGCGCCGGATCGCCGCCGGCATCGCCGACGCCCTGCGTGCCCTGCCCGGCACGCTGGACGTCAGCGACGACTGGGACAGCCGCATTCCGCGCTACGTGGTGCAGGTGGACCAGGCCAAGGCGCGCCGCGCCGGCGTCGCCAGCGAGGACATCGCCCAGGCGCTGCAACAGCGCTACGGCGGCGTGGATGCCTCGGTGATCCACGACGACGGCAGCTCCGTGCCGATCGTGCTGCGCGGCGACAGCGATCAGCACGCACGCGGCGGCAATCCCGGCGACACGCCGATCTACCCGTCCTCCGGTGCCGCGCCGCTGCCGCTGGCGGCGATCGCCGACATCCAACTGAGTTCGGAACCCTCGACGATCCAGCGCCGCAACCTGAGCCGCGCCATCACCATCACCGGCCGCAACCCGGACCTGACCACCGACCAGGTAGTGGACGCACTGGCCGACAAGGTCGCGGCGCTGCGCCTGCCGCCGGGCTACCGCATCGAGATGGGCGGCGAACTGGAGGACGCCGCCGAAGCCAACCAGGCGCTGCTGCAGTACATGCCGCATGCAATGGGCGCGATCCTGCTGCTGTTCGTGTGGCAGTTCAATTCGTTCCGCAAGCTGTTCATCGTGGTCGCCAGCATTCCGTTCGTGCTGATCGGCGCCACCCTCGCCCTGCTGGTCACCGGTTATCCGTTCGGCTTCATGGCCACCTTCGGCCTGCTCGCGCTGGCCGGCATCATCGTCAACAACGCGGTGCTGCTGCTGGAGCGGATCGAGGCCGAACTGGCCGATGGCCTGAGCCGGCACGAGGCGGTGATCGCCGCGGCGGTCAAGCGCCTGCGCCCGATCGTGATGACCAAGCTGACCTGCATCGTCGGCCTGGTCCCATTGATGCTGTTCGCCGGCCCGCTGTGGACCGGCATGGCCATCACCATGATCGGCGGCCTGGCCCTGGGCACGCTGGTGACCCTGGGGGTGATCCCGGTGCTGTACGACCTGCTGTTCGCACGCCGCGCCGGCACGCCGGTGAAGGTCGCGGCATGAAGCGGCAGCGCTGGCACCGCGTGATCCTGGCCTGCGTCGTGCTGTGCATGTCGCTGTGCGCCGGCGGCTGTGCCAGCGTCACCCTGCAACGCGTGGATGCGGCGCGCTACATCCAGGCCAAGCGCGGCGACGCGCTGAGCACCGCGCGCCCCAGCGATACCGCGCTGCAGACGCTGAACGTGGCCGGCCTCGACGCGGCACGCTGCACGGCGACGGTGCCGCCGTGCATCGACCGGTTGCTCGGCAATGCCGACATGGACCAGGAACGTACCCTGGCGACGGCGGCGGAACTGTCGCTGCTGGCCGCGCAACGCGCCGCCAGGCAACGCCCGGACAGCGATGCCACGCTGGCCGCCTGGCTGCAGACCGCGCGTTACGCCTACGCCTACCTGTTCTTCAGCGGACGCACGCCCAGCGAACGCGCTTTCGAGGAACGCCAGACCCAGGTGCGCGACTACTACAACTACGCCGTGCAGCAGGCGGTGACCGCGTTGTTCGCCCGCTACCGGCGGCATCCGCCGGCCACGCACGACGCCGGTGCGCAGATCGCCGCCCTGCCCGACTGGACGGTGACGCTGGATGCCAGCGGCGTCGGCAGCCCGCAGGACATGCCGATGCCCGAGACGATGCTGGCGGCCAGCGGCCTGCGTTTCGATGGGCTGCGCAGCGTGTATCGGCGCGATGGCTTCGGCGCGGAGATGGTCGCGGTCCTGCCGCCGCCGGCGGCGGAGGCTATCCGCAGCGCCGACGCCGCTCCTGTCTACAGCGACATGCCCACCCCCAACCTCACGGTGCTGCTGCGTTTCGATGGCCGCACGCTCAAGCAGGTGCTGGCCAGCCACAGCGCGCACGTGGAAGTCCACGACCCCTCGCTCGGCGATCGGGTCACGATGGGCGGTGTCGATGTGCCGCTGGCCGCCAATTTCAGCGCCGGCTACGGCGTGTGGATGGCGCGCGCCGGTTTCGCCGCGCAATCGCTGCGCACCCTGCTCGGCCTCGGGCATGGCATCGACCGGCCGCACGTGTTCCTGACCCAGCCCTACGATCCGAACCGGCGCGTGCTGGTGCTGCTGCACGGGCTGGCCAGCAGCCCGGAGGCCTGGGTCAACCTGGCCAACGACCTGCTCGGCGATCCGCAGGTCCGCGCGCGCTATCAGATCTGGTTCGTCTACTACCCGACCAACCTGCCGATCCCCTACACCCACCTGCAGGTTCGCAACGCCCTGGAGCAGACGCTGGACCAGCTCGATCCGCAACGCCGTAGCGTCTCCGCACATGACATGGTGCTGATCGGGCACAGCATGGGCGGCGTGCTGGCGCGCTTGATGGTGTCCTCCAGCGACGGCGAAGGCCTGTGGCGAACCCTGTTCGACGGGGCGGCGCTGGATCCGCAGGCGCGCCAGGCACTGCACGCCAGGCTCGGACCGATGCTGCAGTTCGCGCCGATGCCGGAAGTGTCCGAGGCGATCTTCCTGGCCACGCCGCAGCGCGGCACGCCCGAAGCCGCCGGCACGGTGGGCGAACTGGCACGCGCCGTGATCGGCCTGCCGCGGCGCGTCCTCGATCAGTTCCAGGACATCGCGGGCAAGAACATGCTCGGCGGGCTGCCCAACAGCATCGACAGCCTCAGCGACCACGACCCTTTCATCCTCGCCGCGGCGCAGTTGCCGATCTCACCGCAGGTGACCTATCACTCCATCATCGGGCAGGAGGATCCGCGCGTGCCGCTGGCGCAGTCCAGCGACGGCATCGTGCCGTACTGGAGCGCCCACCTGCCCGGCGCCGCCTCGGAAACGGTGATCGTCTACGGACACAGCGTGCAACGCACGCCGCAGGCGATCCTGCAGATCCGCCGGCTGCTGCATTGAACTGGCTCAGCGCTAGCCCCTCATCGATGCAGCACCAGCCCCATTAAGCCCCTCTCCCACCGGGAGAGGGGTTGGGGTGTGGGTACGGGGCGCGAAGCGCCTGCACAGATCTGGCCATGCGAGGCTACGCCCGTACCCTCATCCGCCCCTGCGGGGCACCTTCTCCCGGTGGGAGAAGGGAGCAGCCAAAGCCCCTCTCCCCTCGGGAGAGGGGTTGGGGTGAGGGTGCGGGAGCCGCCTCGCCCCCCGGATGCAGGCATGAAAAGAACAGCAGCACCGCTCGCTCGAAGAAGCCAGCGATCCACCCTGCTTCCAGCCCATGCTCGCCGCATCTTGCAGCCACCGCACACGACCGCCGCGCGCATAAAAAAACACCCGGCAGTGCCGGGTGTTTTCGAAAAGTGGCGTCCCCACGGGGATTCGAACCCCGGTCGCCACCGTGAAAGGGTGATGTCCTAGGCCTCTAGACGATGGGGACG